>NZ_JBXBCF010000093.1:0-46427 GCF_056784235.1 Kovacikia sp. CALU 1929 | reverse complement strand
CTAGACAAGCTTTTGAGCCAAGCCCAACACTTTTCAATCCGATTGAAATCTGGAGAATCCGCAGGTAGAAATGCCCCGCCCACTTATGTTCACCCCCACCCCTGAGATACAAGAGCACAGCCAGCCTACGATGATCCACAACCCCAACCCTTAACACGCCGATTGATATCTTGAGAATAGCCACTGTCTATCAGCAAACCACAGCCTCCCGACACAAAGAGTTGTGAAATCCGTCCACCCTGTTGAAACTTCGCTTTATCCAAAAGCAAAACATTTCCAGGCTTCAGAGTGGGCAGTAAACACGTTTCGAGCCAGTTTTCAAACACGACTCGATTACAAGCCCCCTCCACTGTAAAAGTGGCACTCAACTGGTGCTCACAGTAAGCCGCTATCAGGTTGATGCGTCCGCCCCGTCGCCCCGATTTGAGCGCTTCAAATCGCACCCCAGGTTCGCACCAACCGTACCCGTAATCGTCCCGTTCATCCATCCCCGACTCATCGATGTACACCCGGTCAGACACGGGCAAATCAAAGAGGAGGAAGTTGACTTATCAGAGTATCGGAATTTCACGGAAGCATATCAACAGATTGAACAGTTTTTGGAGGCTGTGTATATGAAGGAAAGAATCTATTCATCACTAGATTATCTAATAACAGATGAATATGAAAGAAAATGGAATGAACAACAAAATAGAAATCGTGGTACAAAGGAAGAACTTCCTTAAATTCTTCAATTCACTGTCCGAATCGAAGGGTTCATTTCAGTGCGTAAGAAAGAGGATGACTTGTAGTGCCGCACGACCAATTACATTTGGTTCTGGCATGAATCCCCATAGGTCGCTGTCGTAGCTGTGATTTCGGTTATCTCCAAGAACACAATACTGGTCGGTTTGCCAATCTACCATCGATTCCGTGTAGTTACGCCCTGTGCTGAGATCGCTGGGTAAAATTTTCAAGAAGATTTATTTAAATACCTGTAGATTTACGCAATCAGAATTGCATCGTGTTAAACGATACCTTACAGTAATGCATGAGTTTGTATTTACAGAAAATTAGGGTTTGTCAATCTCTGACAAACCCTTAATTTGATTGGGTTAGAGACGTTTTAAGGGCTGTGGGGAAGACCATTGCCCGAATTGTTATGTGCCTCTGTTGCTTTGTCGCAGCAGAGGCTGGGTTTGTCATGGCTGGATGCCGTTAACGCTGCGATCTCGTCCTTGATGGATGCGGTGGCAAGGAAATGTTGATGCCTGAACCGTGTGTTCCATTGAACCAATTCATTTAACCGATTAAGGAGCTTTTGAACTGAATGCTGAATTCCACAGCCAAGTCATCCGCGATCGCGCGTCCACTGCCCGTCTTCGATACCCCATTGGTGCCACCGGCTCCCCTGAGCGACCCGCTCACACCAGTCAACTCCCTGACGGGCAGCAGTTACACCGCCGTGGCTTTTGTCGATGCCGCCTTGCCCGACTATCAAACTCTGGTGGATGGACTCAGTCCCAATACTGCTGTCTATCTGCTCAATCCTGTTGGGAATGAGCTGAGCCAGATTAGCCAGGTGTTGGCAACCTATAGTAACCTGTCCACTGTATCGGTGTTTTCTCACGGTAGCGCCGGAGCCTTGCAACTGGGCAATACCACCCTCAATAGCGCTAACCTGCTGGACTATGCTGGGATTTTGCAATCCTGGGCTGGGTCGTTGAGCGAAGATGCCGATTTACTCTTCTTTGGTTGTAACCTGGCAGCGGATGCGATCGGACAAAGCTTTGTCAGCCAGATTGCCAGCCTCACTGGAGCTGATGTCGCCGCCTCGACTGACCTGACAGGTAATAGTGACCTGGATGCTGACTGGGAACTGGAGTATCACGCAGGCAACATTGAAGCCTCGGAGTTTCTCTCCGGCTGGGCGCAGGCAGCCTACCAAAACGTCCTGGCAACGATTACTGTGACCAGTCTGGCAGATGTTGTGGCAGTAGATGGAGTCGTCACCCTACGGGAAGCAATTCTATCGGCAAATAACAACGTTGCTATCAATACTGATGTTGGGCCGGGAACCTTTGGTGCCGACACGATCAACTTCTCAGTCAGCGGCGCAATTACCCTCACCAGTGGACAACTGGGACTGACAGATAGTGCTTTGACGACGATTAACGGGGCAAATGCCATTACGATTAGTGGCAATAATGCGGGCCGCATTTTTCAACTTGGCGGCGGGGCAGCCGTAGAAATAAATGGATTAACCCTCACTGGAGGAAACGCAACTGTTTATGGTGTTAGCGACGGTGGTGCCATCTTCAGTCAAGGTGCCACCTTAACGGTGAACAACAGTACCTTCAGCGGTAGTTCAGCCCGTTATGGTGGTGCCATCGTCAACTATGATGGCACCTTAACCGTTAACAACAGCACCTTTAGTGGTAATTCGGCGACTGCGGGTGGCGGTGCGATCGACAGTACTTCTTTGACTGGCACAGCATCCCTCACCGTCAACAACAGCACCTTTAGCGGGAATTCCGCAGGTGTTATAGGCGGGGGTGCGATCTTCAACGACGCTTTGAACGGAGACGACAGCGCAGTTCTCACCGTTAACAACAGCACTTTCAGCGGTAATTCGGCAACAGATGAGGGCGGTGGCATCTACAACTTTTTGGGTAAGTTCACCATCAATAACAGCCTCGTGGCAGGCAACAGCGCTCCCACTGGCAGGGAAATTTACGACTTCAACACCGACTTTAGTACCGGCAGCAATAACCTGTTTGGGTATAGTGGCAGTAGCGGCTATGAGGCGTTGTTGTCTATCCCTGGTTTCATCCTCACCTATGTCACTCCGACTGTCGGCTTGAACCAGATTCTCAACACCACGCTTGCCAACAACGGTGGTCCCACCCAAACCCTCGCGCTGCTTCCCACCCTGACCCTGACCGTTCAAGCCAACAAAACGGTGACCCTCCTGGAAGATGCATCTTCCACCTCACTCGGTATCACGGCTCCAACAGCCCCGAATCCGGCAGTCAATGCCGGGAGAAATACGCTCCTTCCTGCCAATACCAATTTTGATCAGCGGGGCACTGGCTTTGCTCGCATCGTGGGCGGCACGGTCGATATTGGTGCGTTTGAATTGCAAACTCCCTTGCCCACCCCGGTCATTACAATCACTGGGCTGCCGGATGCGACGAAAGGGGCTGTTTATCTTGCAGATGGCACCACGGCAGTGACCCTCAATCAAAGTTTAACCACTGCCCAGTTAGCAGGATTGGTCTTTAAGCCTGTCGCCAATGCCAATGGCGGTGCAGGGACCTTTAGCTACAGCGTCACCGCTGGCACCAATACCCAATCCCAAACCATCACCCTTAACATTACCCCTGTCAACGATGCTCCCGTTGCCACCAACGACAGCTTCACCACCAATGAAGACACCGTGCTGACGGGCAACGTGATCACCAACACCACTCCCAACGGGGCCGACAGTGACGCGGAGGGCAACTCGCTCACCGTTGCCAGCGTCAACGGCAGCGCCGCCAATGTCGGTACGGCAATCAGTCTCACCAACGGCAGCTTGACGATCAACCCGAACGGCAGTTTCACCTACACCCCCACCGCCAACGGCAGCGACAGCTTCACCTACACTCTCAGTGATGGCACCGTTGCCTCCAACACCGCAACCGTCAGCCTGTCCATCACCCCCGTCAACGATGCACCTGTGGTCGCCAATCTGCTGGCAGATCAGAGCAATCCCGAAGACACAGCGGTGAACTTCACCCTTCCCGCCAACAGCTTCAGCGATGCCGATGGCGACCCTTTGACGCTGAGCGCATCCCTGGCCGATAACTCCGCTTTGCCTGGTTGGCTGAACTTCAACCCGACAACCCGCACCTTCTCTGGTACCCCACCGCTCAACTTCAATGGCACTTTGTCGATAAAAGTCACTGCATCGGATGGTGCCCTTTCTGCCACCGACACCTTTGACCTGGTGATTACCCCGATCAACGATGCCCCCGTGGTTGCCAACCCCATCGCGAACCAGTCCAGCCCTGAAGATACAGCGGTGAATTTCACCCTTCCCGCCAACACCTTCAGCGATGTGGATAGTTCCGCTCTGACACTAAATGCAACATTGGCTGATAACTCTGCTTTGCCCGGTTGGCTCAGCTTCAATGCGGCAACTCGCACCTTCTCGGGCACCCCACCGCTCAACTTCAACGGCACGCTAGCGATTAAAGTCACCGCCTCCGATGGAGCCTTATCTGTTGCCGACACCTTTGACCTGGTGATTACGCCAGTGAATGATGCGCCAACGATTAGCGCGATCGCCAACCAAGTGACCGCACAAAACACAGCGATCGCTCCCATCCCCTTCACGATTGGCGATGTCGAAACGGCTGCTAGTGCGCTGACCGTCACGGCAACCTCCAGCAACCCGACGCTGATCCCCAATGGCAACCTTGTCCTGGGAGGTTCTGCTGCCAACCGCACTTTGACCCTAGCTCCAGCATCGGGTCAATTTGGCACAGCGACAATTACCGTCACCGTGAGCGATGGCACCACCACCACCTCAACGACGTTCAGCATTGCCGTAGGCAGAAACCTGAATGGTGGCAATGGCAACGATACTCTGAATGGCACCGATGGCAACGATACCCTCAATGGTGGTAATGGCAACGATACCCTCAATGGTGGCAATGGCAACGATACCCTCGACGGTGGCAATGGTAACGATACGCTCAATGGCGGGGCCGGCAACGATACCCTCAATGGTGGCAATGGTAACGATACCCTCAATGGCGGCGATGGCAACGATACCCTCAATGGTGGCAATGGCAATGATGTGTTGCGCGGGAGTGCAGGCAACGACACCCTCCACGGTGGCAATGGCAATGACCTGTTCATATTGGCATCGGGTGATGGCACCGACACGATCCTCGACTTTAGGAGGGGTGAGGACTTGATCGGTTTGTCGGGAGGACTGACCTACAGCCAACTGACGATCGACCAGGTGGGTACCCAAACCCGCATCCGTCGCACTAGCACCAATGAAGTGCTGGCGTACCTGAATGGCATCACCGCCTCGCAGTTGAACTCCACCAATTTCATCGTGACACTATAACGGTCTCACCAACTCATAGCGCGATCGCCCGTCAGAACTCTTCTGATGGGCGATTTTGTAGTTTATAGGGCAATACTTGTATCGGCAAAGCACTAATGACCAATGACCAATGACCAATGACCAATGACCAATGACCAATGACCAATGACCAATGACCAATGACCAATGACCAATGACCAATGACCAATGACCTTACAACTTTGTGCTGGTGAGCTTGAGATAGGAAAGAGGTGATTATTTTGAATTTTTCCAACCCAAAAAATAATTCTTGACAGATCACTAAACCAATTTTTGCAGTCTTAGAGCCAGGAGTGTGTGCCGCTCTTGAGCCTTGATTTGACGGACTGCTAACGAGATCGCCTTTTGGGGTCCCACCAAAATTGCCAGTTGCTTGGCACGGGTCAACCCTGTATAGAGCAGATTTCTCGATAGCATCAGATAATGCTGCATATACAAGGGCATGATTACAACTGGATATTCACTTCCCTGGGACTTGTGAATTGTCACTGCCCAAGCCAGGGTAATTTCATTCAAATCAGCATAGTCGTAGGTGACCCGTCGATCGCCAAACTGTACGGTCACGTCCTGTTCTTCCAGATTCATCGCAGCAATCACGCCCAAATCACCATTGAACACTTCCCGGTTGTAATCATTCACCTTTTGAATGACGCGATCGCCTACCCGCAGAGTCAACCCACCCCGTACCAGTTCAACTTTTTCAGAGGTGGGTGGATTAATTAACTGTTGTAAGACCTGATTTAAGTTACGGGTGCCTACGTCGCCTCTGGTCATCGGGCAAAGCACCTGCACATCCCGTGCTGGGTCAAATTCAAGACTCGGTATCAGGTCAGTGATTAGCTCACGGATAGCTTGCACCCCATGTGCTGGTTCCGATGCCGCCAGCCATAAACAATCCGACTGGGGTGTATTGGAAACACCCTCCAACCTGGGCATCTGCCCCTGATTGATCTGGTGGGCATGGCGAACAATTGCCGATGTTTGCGCCTGTCGAAACACCTGGGTCAGGCGCACAACGGGCACCTGTTGAGAGGCAATTAAATCCTGCAAAACGGCTCCCGGTCCGACGCTGGGCAGTTGGTCAATGTCCCCCACCAGCAGCAGTTGGACTTCTGGTGCAATTGCTTTCAGCAATGAGTTGGTCAGGAACAAATCCAGCATGGAAGCTTCATCGACAATCACTGCTTCAGCGGGGATGGGATGATCCATGTCCCGCTTGAACTTCATAGTTCTGGGGTCAAATTCCAGCAGACGATGAATTGTTTTGGCTTCCTGTCCGGTCAGTTCACTCAGCCGTTGGGCGGCTCTTCCCGTAGGAGATGCCAGGGCGATCGCTTTGCCCATTGCTTTCCATAGTGCGACGATGGTGCGGGTGGTGGTCGTTTTGCCAGTGCCGGGTCCCCCGGTTAGGATCAAGACTCGTTGTTGGGCAGCCATCTCCACGGCTTGCCGTTGTTGGGCTGATAAAAGTGTCCCTGTTTTCTCTACAAAGCGATCGATCCAGCGCTGAACGCGAGGCAGATCGACCGTCAGCGGTTGATGGAGTAAATCGGTGAGGCGTTCTGCCAGTTTCGTTTCTGCTCCATAAAAGGTGGGAGCGTAGCAGGCAAAGTCTTGCAGGTGTTCCAGGGGAGTTTCAGAGCGAACTAATTCCCCATCGTTGACCAATTGCCCAATCAACTGCAACACCTGTTCTGGTTGCGGTTGGTGGTCAGCTATTGCCAGCCGTTTAACGACCCAGGTGACCAGTTCATTCTGGGGCAAAAAGCAATGCCCTTCTTCCCCAGCTTCCCCTAACACATGCAGAATACCACTGCGGTAACGGAACTCTGAACCGAGTGCAATTCCCAGGTTGCGGGCGATCGCATCGGCAGTCACAAACCCAATACCATAGACATCGGTTGCCAGTTGGTAGGGATTGTGAGTAACGGTTTCAACCGCGGCATCGCCATACTGTTTGTAAATCTTGACTGCGTAGGTGGTAGAGACTCCGTGCCCCTGAAGAAATAGCATCACCTCTTTAATCGCTTTTTGAGTCACCCAGGCGGATTGAATTAACTTCACTCGCTTTTGGGCAATGCCGGGAACCTCAACCAGACGGTCAATCTGGTGTTCAATAATATCGAGGGTTTCCAACCCAAAGTGGGCAACGATCCGTTTGGCAGTGACAGGTCCTACCCCTTTAATCAGCCCACTCCCCAGGTACTTTTCAACCCCAGTCAGGGTCGCTGGTTTGGTTTCCCGGTATTGGGTGACCTGAAACTGCGCACCATATTTAGGATGGTCTTTCCAGACCCCGTTAAGTTGCAGAGTTTGCCCTGCCTGGATGTTGGCAAAGTTGCCAGTGATAGTGACCAGTTCACTGGTGCGAGGGGCTTTGAGGCGGGCAACCGTGTAACCAGATTCTTCCGAGTGGTAGGTGAGCCGTTCGACCACGCCTTGCAGGGACTCCACGGGAGGAGCCTGGTAGGTGCCTGGTTTTGGCTGTGACGGGTTCAATGTAGCCTCTCTGACTCTTAAAGCCTATCCGAAAGCCTTATCTACAAAACCCCAGGACTAAACCCAGGAAGGTTTCAGATAGGCTTTTGGCACAAATGTATTATAACCACCTGGTTTAAGCGCAACGCTAATAACCGTAGTATAGCCAGCGGTCTATTTCCAGATTCAGCAACGCCCCAGCATCATGTCAGCCCGCCGGAGAGTGGGTAATAGAGTTTTTAGCTTTAAGGCAGATGCTTTTTTCAGGATAGAAAACGTGTGGCATGAAATGCAGTCCAGTCCAGTCACAGGTCATGCAGCATTGAGGCGATCGCCCATGTCAAACTTCTATAGTCGTCAGTGCCTGACGTAGCTCAGGGATTCCTGCTTCTTTCGAGATGACGCCGCTGGCTCCTAACTGTTGGAGGGTACTTAAATTCAGGTGGACTTCAGAAGTCAGAAAGAAGAAGGGAATGTGGGCGGTACTCAGGTCATTATGCAATTCTTTTAGCACCTCAAACCCGTTGATTGCAGGCATATTAACGTCACAAAAAATTAGAGAAGGTTGATGGAATTGGGCAAGCCGTACCCCATCAAAACCATCCTCCGCAGTAATCGGATGAAATCCTTCAGTTTTTAGCCATTCGGCTATAACGAATCGAAATATATCATTGTCATCTATGACAAGAATGGTTTTCATAGCCTCAGTTCAATGGAACATAGTCAATGGGATATAGAGTGAAGCGAATAACGGACTTCCTGGGGTTCCTTGCCTGTTGCAGTAAGGGATTTTGCCTGCGGGACAGTCTCACGCGCCTACCAAACAATTTACGCGATAAGGTCAGCTTTCCAGGGTGGGTGGTAGACCGCCGGGTCATGACTTCAACGATCCCTAATAGTTGAAGAGGAAAACCGTCGATCGCGCTGACCAAAGGGGTTTCCTCGGAGCGTAGCCAACACCAGGTTTTATCGGCTTGTCTCATCCGGTAGTGGACCGTGATCACCTCGCCGGGTTGCAGGGCGGTAAAACGCTGGTAATGGTCAGAAACGCGGTTCAGGTCATTGGGGTGAATCAGACTGGCTAGCCCAACTGAACCCATCCGATCAATTTCGTCGGCTGTATAGCCTAGCATGGCTGCAACAGAGCAACTGGCAGAGAGCGTGCGCTGCTCTATCAAATCGTAGACGTAGACCCTACCTAAAAGGGTGGGAGGTGTCTGTGTTTGAAGCCGTCCTAAAGCTTCGCTCAGGCGGTGAGGTAATGGAGCGGAAGAATTATCTGAACAGCGTGCGTCGCAGGTGTTCACCTTTTTCACTCCTTAAGGACTTTCTACACGAAAGTGCAAGTGGACGGTCAGGGGAAAGTAGACTGACCTCTCTTTGAGATTGAGCCAAACCATCTCCCTCCTATCCCTTTTCCTGATAGACGGAAATCAGGATGGGGTGACTTCTGTCTACCAGGAGAAGGGCGGGGGCAACCGGAGGGAATTTATGGAGTGTCTGCCCTTTGTCCGGGAAGCTACGGCAAAGAGATGCTGCAACTCCTGATCTATAGTTTCGGGATCAGTTGTAAGGAAATTGTGAGGAATAGGAAAATAGTTCAGGGAAGAGCGCTTTTTCTTAGAAAAGGATGCCATACCCTCTGCCCGTTAGGGACTCGCAAATTAATAAAGTCCCAACGTCATTCCCGCGCAGGCGGGAATCCATCGTGGAGCAGATTGTCTAGCGGGTACTTTATTTTGGGGCACATCCCTTAGTCCCTGTACAATCGACCCATTGCTTCAAGTCGATCGCAGTTTGCTCTGGAGTCCACGGTGAAAATTCTGGTTGTAGAGGATGATCGAGCGGTTGCACAAGCCTTACAGTTCTTGTTCGCTGGATACAATTATGCGGTAGATATGGCAGCCGATGGTGAAACAGGCTGGCAGATGGCAGATGCCTATGAGTATGACCTGATTTTACTGGATGTGATTCTGCCTGGTTTGGATGGTATCAGCCTGTGCCAGCAGTTACGCCGGAAAAGATTAAAGACTCCGATTTTGTTGTTGACAGGTCAGGGAGACGGACATCAAAAAGCGATCGCGCTGAATGCCGGAGCCGATGATTATGTGGTCAAACCGTTTGATACAGAGGAATTGATTGCACGGGTGCAGGCATTGTTGCGGCGAGGCAACATCACCAGCCAACCCGTCTTAACCTGGGAGCATTTATCCATTGATCCCAGTAGCCGTAAAGTCGCCTATGGTAGCCAGTTACTTTCGGTAACCCCGAAGGAATATGCCATTCTGGAATTATTATTGCGCAATCCACAGAGTGTATTGAGTGCAAGAGCCATCCTGGATCATGCTTGGAATTCCTTAGCCTCTCCGGGAGAGGAAGCGGTTCGAGTTCATATTAAGGAGTTGCGGCAAAAATTAACCGCTGTGGGTGCGCCCAAAGATTTGATTAAAACCAAGTACCGGGTAGGCTATCAACTGAATCCCCTCTATGCGTCCGCTCTGGTTCCGCAACCTGCCGACCAGCTAACCCCACCCCAGATTGCTGAACTCAATGCAGTCAATGAAGAATTGCGCATAACCCTGGAGCAACTGCGATCGACCCAGGCAGAAGTGCATCGGAAGAATCAAGAATTAGAGACTGCCTATCAAACCATTGAGCAAGAACGCCAGCAATTACAGGTTTCTCACGACGCGCTGGAACAACTGGTAGCAGAACGCACGGCTGAACTGCAACTTCTACAAGCCGAACGCCAGCAAGCTGAGGTTGCCATCCGCGAAAGTGAGGAGCATTTTCGCAATATGGCAGACCATGCGCCTGGGATAGTTTGGGTAACTGACCCAACGGGCTATTGCACTTACCTGAGCCAACGCTGGTGTGACTTTTCTGGACAAACCAGGGAAGCGGGGCTGGGGTTTGGCTGGCTGGAGGTGGTTCACCCCGACGATCGCGATGGAGCGAGAAGAATTTTTCTGGATGCCAACCAGCGGCAGGAGGAATATCGGCTAGATTATCGCCTCCGTCGTCATGATGGTGAATATTGCTGGGTGATTGATACGGCTAGCCCCTGGTTTGGAGCGGATGGTCAACTTAAGGGCTATATCGGCTCAGTGATCGATATTAGCGATCGCAAGCAAGCTGAAATCGCCTTACGCGAATCGGAAGCCAAGTATAGTACCCTGTTCAATTCGATTGATGAGGGCTTTTACATCATCGAAATGATCTTCGACGAGAACAACAAGCCGATTGACTATCGTTTTTTAGAAATCAACCCAGCCTTCGAGCAACAGACCGGACTGATCGATGCCCAGGGAAAACGGATGCGCGAACTGGCACCCAACCATGAAGCGTATTGGTTTGAAATTTACGGCAACATTGCGTTTACTGGTGAGTCTGTTCGCTTTGAGAATCGCGCTGAGCAGTTACACCGTTGGTATGACGTTTATGCCTTTCGAGTTGGAGAACCGGAACGTCGCCAGGTCGCTATTCTGTTCCGCGACATCACTGAGCGTAAACAGTCCGAAAGTGCTCTATACCAAAATCAGCAACTGCTGCGGTTGGCAATGTCGGGTGCCCATGCAGGGTCCTGGGATTGGGAAATTGAAACGGGTACAATCACCTGGTCGCCTGAAATTTATCGCATCTATGGACTGGATCCCGCCGATGGTGTGCTGAACTACGAAGACTGGTACAACACTATCCTGCATCCAGACGATCGCCCCTGGGTGAATGCTTATGTCACACATGCGATGGAAGAACGCCAGCCCGACCTCCAGCTTGAGTTTCGCATTGTTCATCCCCAACGAGGGGTCCGCTGGATACTCAGTCTGGGGCATCTAACCCTGAATCCGGAGGGTGAACCGATGCGCCTGAGCGGGATCAACCTGGATATTAGCGATCGCAAGCAGCTAGAACTTTCCCTCCATGCCTCCGAAGCGAAACTGAGCCGGATTCTGGATAGTGCGATCGCCGCCATTTGCAGCCTGCGACTGTATGCCAACCGAGACTGGGAATATGAATATTGGTCTGCTGGATGTGAAAGGCTGTATGGCTATTCCCTGGCAGAATTTGCCGATCAATATTTTTGGATATCCCAGGTCTTACCCGACGACCGGGAACAAATTTTAATGCCTCTACTCGATGATTTTTTTGCCCAACGGGATACCACTGCCGAGTATCGGTTCCGCCGAAAAGACGGCTCAATTCGCTGGTTTTCCAGTTCCTATACGTCGCGGAAAGGGGAGGCAGATTACTGGGTTGTAACTATGGTCAATCATGACATTACGGATCGGAAACAGGCAGAACTAAACCTTCAGCAGCAGCTTTTGCGAGAACAACTGATGGCAGACATTTCCCAGGACATCCGGCGATCGCTGAGTCTGGAGCATGTCTTGTCTCGCACCGTGAAACGGGTTCGAGCGCTATTGAACAGCGATCGCGTCATCATCTTCCGGTTTCGCTCCGATTGGCAGGGGGATGTGATCATGGAATCGGTTGGGGCAGAGTGGGAATCGTTCCTATCCACTACCATCGCTGATCCCTGTTTTCGCGATGGCTACATTGAACCCTATCGGCAGGGGCAAATTACATCCATCCCTGATATCCATGCGGAAAATCTGGAACCCTGTTACGTTGAGCTACTGCACCAGTTTCAGGTCAGAGCCAACCTGATCGTTCCAATTTTTCAAGGAGAGGTTCTCTGGGGCTTGCTGATTGCCCATCAGTGTTCTGCCCCCCGCCAATGGCAACCCTCCGAAATTGATCTCCTGCGCCAATTAGCGACAACGTTCGGCATTGCCATTCAACAGTCGGAACTATATGAACAAACGCGGCGCGAGTTGTTTGCCCGTAAGCAGATGCAGACCGTCCTGGAGGAAAGTGAAGAACGGTTCCGCACCCTTAATGCCGCTGCCCCGATTGCAATTTGTCAGGCAAACGCCGATGGATTTTGCCTCTATAACAATGCTCGCTGGCAAGAAATGTCAGGACTCAGTTTTGAAGATTCCCTCGGCAGCGGATGGCTGAATGCCGTTCATCCTGACGAACAAGAGGGGCTGTTTAATGCATGGAATCTCTATGTTCAAGGCAACGGTCCGTTTTTCCATGAGTTTCGGTTGTTGACTCCCCAGGGCATCATTCGATGGGTGGCGACCCAGGCGGCGGCGATGAAGTCAGTGACAGGGGAAACCATCGGCTATGTCAGCATTGGTGAGGATATCACAGAACGTAAGCAGGCAGAAGCGGCTCTGCGAGACAGTGAACAGCGGCTACGGACGATTTTAGACAATTCTCCAGCCGCTATCTATCTGCTCGATCCCCAAAACCATTTCCTATTTGCCAATCGCATTTGTGCCGAATTGGGTGCTAAGGCTCCAGAAGAGTTGGTTGGCAAGAGTATTTACGAGTTCTGGTCCACCGAGATTGCCGATGCCTTTGCGGCTAATCACCAAACTGTGCTGGAAACAGGTCAACTTCTGCAAATCGAAGAAACCGTGCCTCACCCAGACGGAAAGTTGCACACCTATATCACTGTCATGTTTCCCCTCTGCGACGAGGCAGGCAAACCCTACGCTATCTGTGGCATCTCGACCGACATCACCGAAAAAAAACAACTGGAAGCCCAGTTTTACCGTGCTCAACGGTTGGAAAGTATGGGCACCCTCGCCAGTGGGATTGCCCACGATCTCAACAATGTTTTGACCCCAATTCTGACCATTGCTCAGTTATTGCGCTTGAAGCAGCCAAATCTGGATAGGCGATCGCTGGAGATGTTGCAAGTTTTAGAGGATAGCGCCAAACGAGGTGCAGGCATGATCAAACAAATTATGACCTTCACACGCGGAACCGGCGGAGAACGCAGCCCCATCCAGGTCGCCCCCTTGTTGCAGGAAGTCATTAACGTTGTTCAACAAACGTTTCCAAAATCGATCAGCATTCGTCAAAATATGCCTAACCAGTCACTCAGTTTGGTTTTGGCTGATTCGACCCATCTGCATCAGGTCTTTATCAATCTCTGTGTCAATGCCCGTGATGCCATGCCTGACGGGGGCGTTCTCTCCCTTTCGGTGGAGCCTTATTTTGTGGACCAAACCTTTGCCCAAATGAACCTGAAAGCCCAGGTTGGCAACTATGTGATGGTGACGATTGCCGATACGGGGACTGGAATTTCCCCAGAAGTGCGTGACCGTATCTTCGAGCCATTTTTCACCACTAAAGCGCCTGGTCAGGGCACCGGCTTGGGACTGGCGACCGTATTAGGAATTGTGGAAAACTACGGAGGTTTTCTGCAAGTCTTCAGTGAAGTTGGGCGCGGCACTCAAATCAAGGTGTACTTACCTGTGATTGAAGGAGCGGTCACCGACACCATTGAGCTAGCGGAACCGCTGACTGGGAATGGGGAACTGGTTTTGATTGTCGATGATGATGAAGCCGTGCAACGGGGCACCCAGGCATTGCTAGAAAGCTATCACTATAAAACGTTAGTTGCTAATGATGGCGTAGAGGCGATCGCAATTTACACTCAACATCAAGCTCAAATTAAATTGGTCATCCTGGATATCATGATGCCTAAAATGGACGGGATTTCATTAATTCAACGGCTTAAGAAAATCAATCCGCTGGTTAAAATCATTGCTGTAAGCGGGTTGGCAGCCAATCAGACATCAGTTTTAGCCACGGGTGCAGATATCTTTTTGCCCAAACCTTACTCTTCGGAAACATTTTTGATGCACGTATGGGATCTGATTAATGATTGAGATTCAATCAAGTCTAACGGGAAGGGAGCTTTAATTTGTTGGCGAATGGCAATCGCTTTTTGAACAGGCAGTTCCTCAAACGGCAAAATTACCAATAAATCAACATCAGAGTCTTCGGTGGGTTGTCCCCAGCCATAGGAGCCAAATAGAATAATGGAGAAATACTGGGATCGCACTGCCTACCATGTTTGGTGGTGCTGTTTTGGGGATGAATTGAAGGAACGATCGCCATTGACTTGATAAAGAGAATTCTTTACTTTGTAAGTATGGTAAAGAACTAAATATGGCAAAGAAAACGCAAACTCAAGCAATGCCTGTACGGACACAACGGGCGATCGTCCACCTATTGAAACAGGAGGGCAGTCTGGATGCAGAAGCCCTCGCCGTTCGGCTAGAGATTACGGCGATGGCAGTACGGCAGCATCTCTATGCCTTGCAGAATGAACAACTGGTCAACTATCAGGAAGAATCCCGTCCAATGGGGCGACCCGCAAAGCTGTGGCAGTTGACCGCCGCCGCCGATCGCCTCTTTCCTGACGGCTATGCCGAACTTACGCTCAGTTTGCTAAATTCTGCGAAAGCCGCCTTTGGTGAAGCAGGGTTAGACCGTTTGCTAGAGGAACGAACCCGGCAACAACTGGAAAGTTATAACCAGCAAATGAAAGGCAAGCGATCGCTGAAGCAACGCTTAAATAAATTGGCAGAGATCCGCAGCCAGGAAGGGTATATGGCAGAAGTGCAAATCCAGCCAGATGGATCATTTTTGCTGGTGGAAAATCACTGTCCCATTTGTGCCGCCGCCACCGCCTGCACGGGACTCTGTGATAAGGAACTGGAAACCTTTCAATCTCTGTTAGGAGACGAGGTTAGCGTTCAACGAGTAGAGCATATTGTTGCAGGAGAACGGCGCTGTGCTTATCAGATCAGGCAATTCAACAATGGGTAATGTTCCTGATAATTCCATCCACCCCGAAACTCGTGCCGGCTGGCGTGCCTGGTTAGCAGAACACTACCCACGCCGCTCAGGGGTTTGGTTAATTAGCTACAAGAAAGGTACTGGCAAACCCCGATTTGACTATGAGGAAGCGGTGGAAGAAGCTCTCTGTTTTGGTTGGATTGACAGTAAACCGAACAAATTGGATGATGAGCGATCGCTGTTGTGGTTTGCTCCCCGAAAACCAGGCACAGGTTGGTCAAGGTTGAATAAGGAGCGGGTCGAGCGCCTGATTGAACAGGAGCTAATGATGCCTGCGGGTCTGGCAAAAGTGGAAGCTGCCAAACAGGATGGTTCCTGGAATGCACTGGACGCGATCGAAGCCCTGGAAATTCCACCGGATTTGGAACAGGCACTGACTGCCTGGGAATCGGCAAAGCAGAACTTTGAAGCATTTCCCAAATCCGTCAAACGCGGAATTCTGGAGTGGATTGCGGTAGCAAAGAAACCAGAAACTCGCGCTAAACGGATTCAAGAAACAGCCCAGTTAGCCGATCAGAATATTCGAGCGAATCAATGGCGCAAATAGAGCGGTTACTCAGGATAACCCATCCCCTGTCCGCCGTACCCTGCCCCCCAAATCCGTTGTCTACCTGTTTGAGAGCCACTCTGAAATAAGCTATTCCGTTTCCTCAAACAACAGATCGCCCCGATGCAACCGATACGCCATCTGATAGGTTTGCTCCTGCGATCGCATCGTGGGGGCATGAGCCGCCAGGTATCGTGCGGTTGCCACCAGCACAGGCACCGCTTCCAGTGGGTCAGCCAACTGGCTATAGAGGCGAAATGAAGCTTCAATGGATTGGATCACATGGAAATCGCGATTCTCCCGCAGCATCAGTTTTGCCAGCATTGCCATCAACGGCTTGGGATTGCCGCCACTGTAGAGATAATTCGCTACCAATCGCCCTGTTTCGTTGACTTGTTGTTGGCGATCGAGCAGGTCAGGCAACTGCTCCAGTAACGCTTCTGGATTGGCAACGGTATCTTTGGGTTCTGGTAAGCGGGCAGGGGGCACATTGAGAAATCGGTTCAGGTAGACACTCATTGCCGCGTCAAACACGCCCCTTAAAAGTTCAAGCGTCGGCACTCGGCGAACCCCTTGCTGTACCGCATTGGCAAAGGTAAAGGGATGGTGAGCACTGTGCCAATCCCCATGATCATTATTGGTGTGAAACCGGGCGACCCGCAGGGCAGCGGCATAGGTGACGAGTTCTGCTAACTCTGCCTCCGTACAACCCGATCGCAACGCATTCAGCAAACTATCGGCGATCGCCTGGGCATCCTCGCCCAACAGCACAGGCAACAACTCTGTGGCTTGAGTCCACTGACCCCGGTGAGATTGCCCCGTTGCCAGTGCCCCAGGCAATTGTTCAAATGCTGCATCCAGAATCGCCACCAGATCGACTGGATAACGCCATGAACTGGATTCCTCCATGCGGGTGGCATTCGCTAATCCTGCCACCAGGCTTGCCAGCACGGAATCGGCTTCTTGCCAATTGATTATGTCTAATGCTTCCAATGCCTTGTTGATAAAATCCAGCACATGACCTATATCGAGGTAGCGATGATCTGTTGCCGCTGCAAACAACATTTCGGCAATCTGGCTGCGGCTCATTTCTGCCTGTAACGCCGTCACCAAACATCGCTCGGCGGCTTCGCGATCGCGCTGGTCGATAAATTGGCGAAACCAGGCTTTTAAGGTGGGGAAGTCCAGGTTTGTCGTTGGTAGCGGATGGACTCGAAAATGGGGCGGTGCGTTTGCACTATCGCGGGCAACAGCGGAAAGTCCCTGATACAGAGCGCGGGAGCGATCGCTCTCATCCACATAGGGCAGCAAATTCATCATGCAGGTGAGCATAGTTAGTCCAGTATCCCACCCGGTTTTGTTGTAGCGAGTGCCAAAGGCTAAGCCAAGCTGAAACGGTTCTGTTGGTGCAACCCCCAGGTCTAGCAACGCAATGACTGACTTGGCAATCACCAGCGAAATCCCTTGCTCTAAACCATCTTGCAAGCGCTGTTGCTGATGCGCTTTAGGATTCATCGATGGGGCAACATCCACCCAAATTTCCCCATCCTGAATCTGCACTGGAAACGAGCGCACATCATCTGCCCAGGAGTCGAAGGTGCCACCACTTGCCAGGTCAAACCGGGCATAGTGCCAGGGACAGGTAACAATCCCGTCTTTGCAAACACTGCCATGCAGCGGAAAACCCATGTGCGGACAACGATTATCGATGGCATAGACGCGATCGTTACTGTAAAACAATGCAACAGGTTGTTGATTCAGCCGAACAAGCAACTGCCCTTTCTCCTGAAGTTCTGCCAGGCTTGCCGCACGAATGAGGGATTTTGGTCGATCTGAAGTAGTTGTCATAGTTTATAAAGGAATATCTTTAGAAAGATCCTAAGCAAGTTTTTCTAGTTTGTAAAGGTTTTTCTTTAGTTTCTTATATCGGAAATTGGGAAAAAGCAACAAACCAACTGAGCTAAGTTCTATTTAGCCTTATTGATGGACAATCACGGAGTCTCTACTCAATTCAATGTAACTGTGCTGAGACAGCAAATCATCTCTAGTATGGATGGTGTCATAACTAGCTTCCCGCAACAGTCGGGCAAGTCGAATCGGAAGTTGGGCATCAACGAGAAACTTCATGATGCCAGCTTGTGAATGCTCTTAACCTGACTCAGACGAGCGGCAAACAGAAGAACGGCAAGAATATCATCTGATTCGAGGTCATCGTAGTCAGCAAGAATCTGTTCTCAAATCCTTGCCTTGCCTGGCTTATTGGGAAAGGTGCAAGATTTGAGATACCGTATCAGCAAAGTCGATACCATGCTTGCAAAGATTGGCTACTGCCTTGTCTCTACTCCATTGGTAAGCCATCTCAATAGTAGTATGCACACTTGTACATACTACTATTGACAGATAAGCCTCATGCTCAGCCCTAACCGAGGACTTGAGGGCTAACGTTGCTGTTCAGCGGCAGCAAACCAACTTTGCTTCGACACGAGTACAAATCAGCAGTCCGATGCAACAACGTTGTTATGCTGCGTTTTGGTCATATCATATAGTGCGAATTACTTTCTCTAAAGATATCAACCTCGTCTATAAGACGCTTCCATACATTAGTTCCTGACCCTGTGTATGTTTCCTGAATTTCAGCCAATATCTCACCTCCAATACACACGAGAAGAAAAGAATCTTTAGGATCAATCATTTGTCTAGGCAGCAATACTCCTTCCGGACTTATTTCTGCATACAAAGCTTTATTCCGAAGTTTAAATATTTCCTCTTCTCGAAACCATTTTGCAAAACGATTTTCATTCTCTCCATAGATTCGACTAACACGCGAATTTATTAGCAATGTTGTGGAAACCGCATAAATGTATTTGCTTTGATGCCTATAAAATGCTTGCTTATCAAAATTTCCTGTAATGTTCTCGTTGCCCAAAATAATAATTTTTCCTACTTCTTCGATCAGTGAAATAGCGAAAAAAGTGGCAAGAGCATAATCACCTTCTTGGAAAAAGCGCTGGCTAAGCACCCAGTACTTTTCAAGATGCTCTCGATGCTGCTCACTAATCATAAGCAAAGTAACTTTGTATCAAGTGGCGCTGACAGAAAAGATTACGGTTACACCCCACCGAGGACTCAGCGGCATAACGACCAAGCTCACCGGACGCAGGTAACTTTTTCAACTCAACCGACCATATCGTTGCGTTCCGGTGCAGCGACTTTATGGGGAGACGAGCAATAAAAGCAGAGGAGACGACCATGCAGCGGATGACAGCCCTCATGTCTACTAACATATCGTTCGCTCCTCACTTTTGATCGGAATTGACTACCGAAAGCTTAGAGTAAAAAGCGGGAGAACCTACCAGGTATAGAGGACGACTATGCACCAGAAGTCATTTGATGACTACTAACATATCGTATCGCCTCTCCATCTTTGTCCGATCACAACTTAACGAATTCTCAGGGAACAAGGCTTTAACCGTTTCCATAATCTTTTCGCGTGTGCAGGCGGCGGGGACTCCCACTTCCACAAAAAACAATGGACTTTAATCTACCATGACAACTGACAACTATGTGGCTTACATCGGAATTGATTGGGCAGACCGTAAACACGATATTGCCCTCTATGATTGTGCCTCTGGTAGTTGGAAAGAATCTCTCATCGGCACCCGTCCGCAAGACCTGCTCAATTGGGTCAATCAACTGAGAGCGCAATATGGTCACGGGAAGATTGCCGTTGCCCTGGAACAGAAACGGGGTCCGTTACTCTATGCGCTCTGCCAGTATGACAATCTAGTCTTGTTTCCGATCAATCCTCGCTTAGTGGCAAACTATCGCAAAGCTTTCCAACCCTCTCGTGCCAAGTCTGACCCCGTGGATGCTCGTATCCTGGTCGAGCTGATGCAAAAGCATTCTGAGAAGCTGAAGGCTTGGGTGGCAGGCTGTCCCCAGACCCGTGCGCTCAGACAATGGGTGGAGTCGCGGCGAATGCTCGTGGGTGAGAAGGTCAGACTAACCAATCGCATCACCGCCTCCCTCAAATCTTATTATCCTCAAGTCCTCGATTGGTTTGAGGATAAAGATACTCTGGTTTTCTGTGACTTTCTCCAACAGTTTCCAGAGGTTCAATCCGCTCAAGCTGCCACCCCGCAACAGTTAACGGACTTCTTCCGCTCTCGGGGAGGGATCAGGCAAACCGCGATCACCCGTCGCATTCAACAAATCCAACAGGCAGGTCCCCCGCTGACGCCAGACGAGGTGATCGTCGTGCCCGCTCAAGCCCTGACGCTGGCACTGGTTGCTCTTTTGAAGGTCATCATCGAGCAACTGAACCGCTTTAATGACACGATTGCTCAGTTGTTTGAGGCAATCCCTGATGCACCCTTATTTGCCGAATTGCCAGGGGCAGGTCCTCATTTAGCCCCGCGATTACTGGTGGCGTTTGGAGAAGATCGTTCCCGCTTTGCCTCAGCCCAAGCCTTTATGAGCTACATCGGGATTGCTCCAGTTAAAGAGGAAAGTGGGAAGAAGCGGTGGGTGCATTGGCGCTGGTCTTGTCCCATTTTCTTGAGACAGACGTTTGTGGAATGGGTCAACCAGGCAAGGCGGTTTTCAACTTGGTCACAAGTGTTTTATGAACAACAGAAACAAGCGGGTAAAAGCCATCAAAAAGCGATACGTGCATTGGCTTACAAGTGGGGGAGGATTTTGTGGCGCTGTTGGCAGGACAACATTCCTTACGATGAGGAGAAATATGTCGCGGCTCTGCAACGAAAGCAATCACCACTGGTCAAGCGATTAGCACTTTAGGAGTTCAGGTTTATAGTTCATCCACTGGACGAAGAATCAGCTAGACATCAAAAAGGAGAATACACAAGCAAATAGAAAAAGATGAGGAAGAGATAAAGCAGGTCTAAAAATAGGAATTGATTCAAACTGGATTTGAGAATAAAAACTATCTATGACTCAATCCCAGCTAACTTCTCGTGCTCAAAAAGGCTAGAACTTAGCTGAACACTATACTTTAGAATTCTCTATTGACTCCGTCTACCTCAGGGACTATGTTGGGATGCGTGCTACTCATGAATGGAATTAAGTTTCAAAGCAAATCTTCTTCAAGTTGAATGTCGCGTAGAGAATATTTCTTATCTACAGGTCTATCAGAGCGTTCTAAGACTTCCACAACAACTCGACGATCTACCATCGGTCCAATCACATCATCAATTTCTTTAGCCTCATAAATCGTCTCAGTTTTTCCATCAATATTCACTTCAATCCAGTCTTTATCCAATTGCAAGCCACGAAGTGTTCCTTTCAATTGCCTGATTTTATGTTCAGAAACTTCCTGAGAAATTATCTCTGGTTTCCTCAAAACGTTTTTGATCGCTTCGCGAGTATCGGGACGGAGAACAACAGGTTGTGAATCCATATCGCTAGTGGACTTGATCTCCATCTGATCAAAAGATTTACCTGAAACAGGAGGTGCAAGCTCGCGAGTTAATTTCAAAAATGTTTCCCTATAGTTTTCTTGAGGTACAATTTCGATCAACTCTCCTTCGGGATCTTGCGTAGTTGCTCTGACAATCTCAAGAAATTTTTTAGTGATTTGCTCAACACGCAATTCAGGATCTACTATGCCATCTAAAATTAATTGCTCAAAGTCTTTTGGTCTGCGAACTCGAACTTCAAATTGATAGCTTCCAGCAGGAGCTTGGAATAACCAAGGATCACATTGATCTTTTACATCTTGACTTGGTAATCCGCGAGTTCGATGAGGTTTTTCTAGGAGAAACTCTGTTGTTCGATAGAAAATACTTCTAATTCGTTCAACCTTATGTAATATAAGCTCCAATGGAGCTGCACCATATAAAATTTCCCCTCCGCTCACTGAAACTAAAACTTCGCCTTCTATAAATTGAATTCCTGATTTTGCGCGGGATTCTTCATAACGAATAACTTGTAAAAGATCTTCTAGCTCGTCGATTGCAAAAGATGGTAGAGATTCAGTAGCTAGCCACTTATGAGCAATACGTTTTGCCAGTGCAAATTCCTGAGCTTTATAGTAAAGAGATACTGCACTAACAGCCGTTATACCAATAGTTCGTGTTTTGCTTTCATCAAGATTATTTAGGGCATGTGTCTCTGCTTCCGCAGCCAAACGATACAGTTTACCAGCGCGATTAATTTCTCGCTGTCTGAAAAATTGCTCTGCTTGGCTTGCATACTCTTCACTACGAGTATGATGCACTAACCAACTCATGATGATTCATCAACTGTATGCAGTAAAACTAACTGTACCTTAAAACCGACTATGGCTGCTAAAGCAGGTAGATTGCTATTTCCCCGTCGTGTTTGTTCAATCTTTATACGAAGTCGTTTGGTAACCTCTGGCTTATCAGAGTGTGTTCCTGAAACCTCCAATCGAAAACAATTCTCCAAATCCTCTAAATCTTGGCTCCTCAGGGCAAGATAGTAATCCGCACCAGTCCCTTTTGACATACGTCGAATGGCAAACAAGGTTCTTGTGAGTTCTATGGCTGCAATTGCAACAGCGCAGGCTCCAACCTCTGTGGCATCGTCCTTATCCCATGCTCCCTTAGCTCTATCATCTGTTGTTTCCCATTCCACCCTTGCTATAGATTCGACTTTATCATCTTCCAAAGTAAATTCTTTGGGTGATACATGATGCCGATCAAAGCAGACTCTTGCAGCTTGAAGTAGATACTCGGCAACTGGAGGAGGAAGAGCGTGATGCCGTTCGGCTAGACTTTGTAGAGGTAATAGAGGTGGGATACTGTCAGTCAAGATTAGCCTCTCAAGTAAAAACAGATTTCTTTCCTCTCACCAATCTAACTGGGTGATGTGGTGAATGTCCAAGATCAAATACGCGATATAGAATTCTGGGACTTTATAGACAAGCCTGAAGTGTCCCAGTAAGAATCTAACTTCAAAGCACTGCCTACTGGTAACTTTGAGGCGACTTGGATTTTAGGGTCTAACAAACAGCCTCTCAATACTGTCTCCACTGAGAACTTAAGCAGGCCAACTATTAGTAGACGGAATTTTTCCGTCTAAGATCCCAAATTGGGCGGATAGGCAGAATGATTCAGCCTAAGATCCCAAATTACTACTTACGCCCATTATTTCCGCATAATACGAAATTTAAGCTGATTCGCGAGAATCTTTCCGCATAATTCCAGATTCCTTACGGAGATAATCAAATGTACTATTGGATACGCGGTACATCTACTTATCTCTATGCAGCCACCTCCTAAGAAATTGCTGGATCAGGTGCGGGATGCGATTCGTCTCAAGCACTACGCCTACCGCACTGAAGAAACTTACGTGCAATGGTTTCGTCGTTACATCCTGTTTCACAATAAGCGCCATCCTCACGAAATGGGTGAGGTAAGGGAGTCAGAAGTCCGCTGAATAGGTAACCCGTCCGGGGAAAGCCAGAGCTGATTTGTAAGGGGCGATCGCGTGGTAGTGGGGGCGAATAGCCGCTTTTTAGTCCAGAAGCCGCGATCGAAGAAGTGAATCCAGATAGTCGCTGGCTGCAAGAGGCAAAATGGTTTGAGGCAAATGCATGGAGAGAAGCCGCTAACACTGGCTGGAGATGGGCATAGTGAGCCAACGACTGAGCATTGACTGAGCACAACACTGAGCCTGTTTAGCTAATTAACGCGCCTACGCTGGAAACATAAGACAATAGCGTAGGGAGGTTACCGCTATGACTCAAACTTTTGAACGCCAGCCTGGTGGTTTATACGTTCAGACTCCAGACCAGGAACGGATTGCATTTCCACTCAAGCATACGGAAGTGCAGGCAACCGTGACAGGAAATCTCTCGCGGGTAGAAGTCACCCAGAGCTTTGAAAATCCCTTCACAACTAGGCTAGAAGCCGTTTATATCTTTCCCCTACCGGATGAAGCCGCCGTAGATGACATGCTAATTCGGATTGGCGATCGCACCATTCAGGGCAGCATCAAAAAACGCCAGGAAGCACAGGAGATTTACGAGCAGGCAAAACGACAGGGTCGTACCGCCGGACTGTTGGAGCAGGAGCGGGACAATATTTTTACCCAATCCCTTGCCAATATCCAACCGGGTGAGCAAATTGATGTGATCATTCGCTACACCGATAGCTTAAAGTTTGTGGGCGGAGACTACGAATTTGTGTTTCCCATGGTGGTCGGTCCCCGCTACATTCCAGGAACCCGGATTGAAGACAATACGGTTGGTGGAGGTTCGGCTCCCTACCCCCTGACTCAAAATCAAGATACAGATCTGGTGCCAGATGCGTCTCACCTGAATGCTCCCATTCTGCCGCCAGGAACCCGCTCCCGTCATGACATTAATGTGACGGTGGAAATTGATGCTGGGGTGGAAATTCGAGATTTGCGATCGCCCTCCCACCTGATTCATATTGAGCGGCAGGGAGCGATCGCACGGGTCAGTCTAAGCGGAACAGACACCATTCCCAACAAAGACCTGATTTTGCGCTATCAGGTGGCCGGCGATCGGACACAGGCAACGGTATTGACTGAAACCGATGATCGGGGTGGACACTTTGCCCTGTATCTCATACCAGCGCTTCAGTACCAGCCGGAGCAGGTCGTTCCTAAAGATGTGATATTTCTGATCGATACATCTGGTTCTCAAATGGGTGCGCCACTGATGCAGTGTCAGGAATTGATGCGCCGTTTCATCAATGGACTCAATCCCAATGACACATTTAGCATCATTGATTTTGCCAATACCACCCGGCAGTTTTCGCCAGTACCTTTACCCAGTACCCCCCAAACCCGGGCACAGGCTATTCAGTATGTGAATGGATTAACTGCCAATGGTGGAACTGAACTGCTCCGAGGGATACAGACCGTCCTGAATTTCCCAGTCACCAATTTAGAACGGTTACGGAGTATCGTCCTGCTGACCGATGGTTACATTGGCAATGAAAATCAAGTTCTGGCAGAAGTGCAGCGAAATTTGAAACCAGGCAACCGCCTTTATAGCTTCGGTGCAGGCAGTTCTGTTAATCGATTTCTGCTAAACCGAATTGCCGAAATTGGTAGGGGCATGGCTCGTGTGGTTCGCCATGATGAGTCAGTGGAGGCAGTGACAGAAACGTTTTTCCGCCAGATCAACAATCCAGTGCTGACTAATATTGAATTGCGGTGGGAAGGTGAAGGCGAAGCTCCCGTACTTTATCCATCCGTTGCTCCCGATCTATTTGCCGAACAACCACTTGTGTTATTTGGGCGCAAGGGCGATCGCCAGCCTGGAAAGCTACATATTACAGGCATGTCCGCTGGTGGAAAGCGCTACCAACAAACTTTTCCCCTCAACTTTGACCAGGCTGGAAATCCGGCGGTTGCCCAACTGTGGGGAAGGGCGCGGATCAAAGACCTGATGAATCAAATGGTCAGCGGCGAGAAAAAAGTAGGGGTGGAAGCCGTGACTGATACTGCCCTTGCCTACCAACTGCTATCGCAATACACCGCGTTTGTTGCCGTCAGCGATCAGGTGCGCGTCAATCCGGACTGGGCTTCTGTGTCGGTACAGGTGCCCGTGGAAATGCCAGAGGGGGTTCAGCATCAGGGAATCTTTGGTCAGGTTGGGGTTGGTCAGGCTGTCTATGCTCCAGCAACAATGGGAGGCGTGGCTGCCCCTGGTGGGTTGCGTAGAAAACAAAGTATCGCTCGCCCAAGCCAGACACCCGAAGCATCTCTGTCTGACCTGGAACTGGCCTGGTCAAGCACAGAGGGGTGGCTTGATGATTTTTCGCTAGATCTTCCGGTAGAAGAGTTGTCGCCAGAAGAAAATCGTGCAGGTTTTGCAAGGGTAAGCGATATGAGTGTTGAAGTAAGTGAGGGTGAAGAAGTGGAACTGTTTAGCCTATCACCTGCTAATTGGGAGCAGGGTACTCCAGTTAATCAGTTGCAAGTGATTCAGGTGACTGGACTGGATCAGCGTGCGATCGCCCTTCTGACCCAACATCTACAATCGGCACAATTGCCAACAGGCTTCAGCGGTGACTTGGTGTTTGAGTTTCAGGTCAAGCAAGGACGGGTAAGGCATGTGGTACTGGATGAACAGGCTTCTTCCCTGACCGAACAAACCGTAATCGACGAAATTCGGAAACTACTCCTGATCTGGCGATCTCCAACCACGATCATAGGCAATGTTCGGATTGTGCTTCGGGTTGAGTAAGTAGGTGGGTGAAATTAAACTGAAGACCCTCATCTCCTAACCCCTTTTCCCATACAAGGCTACGGTGTGTACAGATCTCGGCTTCGTTAGAAACTGGCTCTGGGGGACTTCCCCCCAGTCCCCCGCCTTTTGGGGTCCTAACTCCCCCAAACCCCCCGAAAGGGTCTAGCGTTGGGACTTCAAGTCTAGTGCGACGAGAATCAGTTAAAAATGCCTTAAACTTCAAAACCAACCGCTCCCCTTGCCATCCGTTTGCCCTTGCTTAAAGACCCAGTGGGATGAAGGTTGCGATTGACGACGAGATCGCATCGTTTTGGAGGGGGTGCGGGGGACGCAACCGTCCTCTGCAACGGGGGGTTTGGGGGGCAGCCCCCAAGCAGGGTTTTGGCATTCACCGTTGACTCTGCGATCACCTACCGGTTCAACTTTCATACTTGTGTATACACAGTAGCCCAAAGGGCGAGGGGTTGGGGGTGAGGGCGGCTTGGAGGCATCTTACATTTAATTAGGTCTGTCTACTTAGTTGGGAGTTAATAGTTGGTTACAGCGCCGTCATGATCTGGAGAAATTCCGTCGATAAATCCACATCTGACGGCGCTTTTTTCTTAAATAGAGCACCTGCCAACAGGTAAATGTTCTGGGAGTAAAATGCTTTACGGTTTTGCCGCAACTCTGCGATCGCGTTCTTCACCTTAGGTTCGCTGCTATAGTAGCCAAACTTTAGAGGTGAAACCATGAAATCAATCAGCTGGTAACCCTGGGCGATCGCATGTTCAACAGTTTCAATCGGGTTAGAGTATGCCGAGAGCATCAGCAAAACGTGGTCGCAATTTAGAGTCAAAAGCTGTTTAGAAATCGCTGCGCCATCGGTGCCACCGTGTAGAGCAGGCATATGCAGATCGTTATCTGGGGCGGGCAGATAAGGAGGATTAGAAATCAGATAGTCAACATTCGGCGGTAAATGTTTGAAGAAGCATTTGTTGTGAATGATGTATTGCTGGTTCAAGCGATACTGCTCAATTCTCGACAAAGCCAGTTCAGAGGAAGCCTGATTCAATTCGTAACCTTGAATCAGTCCATTAAATTTCATTTTCAATAGACAGTTAATCACAGGACTACCATCCCCTGCCCCAAATTCGATGATGGAATCCAGGGAATTACAGCGATTGAGCACCATCTTCTCTAAACACTGGGAGTAGAACTGAGACTCTTCAGGGCAAAAGAAAATGTCATTAGGCGAGTAGGATTTAACCGTTTGGTTAACGGTCAACAGTGCTTCTTTCATGGAAAAATCTCGTTTTCTATCTTTAATTTGACTTGCGACGTTGCTAATTCTGGGGATGAAAAAGGTGCTGGATGCTTAAAACTTTGTGTCCAGCCACCCTGCTTTTCAGCCACGCATGGTTTGCTTGATTGCCCGGATGACCGCATCACCCGCGCGATCGCCCATAAATTTCTCCTGGTCGTACCCCAGAACCAGTTCCCAAGCTTTCGCTGGATACATCTCGGCTAAGGGTAGCCCCGCCTGTTGCAGCATCCACTGACCGTGCCGCTCATCTTCCCGAATGTGCAGTTCCCAATAGCCACTGGCAACGTCCGAAAGCTTTAAGCGTTGGGCAGCCAGCAGGTAATCCGTGTAGAAAGTGGGACCGGCAATTTCAAAATAGGTCAGTCCGCCGTTGTAACGCAGAAAATGACGCTTACGTTCTGTCAACAGAAAATTTTGGTTAATCGTCGCCAACACTTCCCAAGGTACGATGTCAAAGTAACTCTCTGGCTCTGTTTTGAGATCCAGTTCCGCCATCATTTTTGCAAAGAAGGTGGAATGCTTGCGGTTCAACCGACCATTGCCATATTCTTCTAACAACACCCGAATCAGGGTTGCCTGCACTTCGTTGCTGGCACCACCCAAAATCCGAGACAGGCGACTGGCTTCAACCAGCCCATCGAGAGAGGCGATCGCTAACAGATGTCGGTATCCTGCCAGCGGCATTTCTTCCCGCAGGTAACGCTTATTCTCGGTAATGGGTGGATCTAAGTCTGCATTTCCCCGTTCAGTCAATACCTGCTTTACCTGGTTGACATCCAGTTGCTTCAGTGACTCGACATCCAGTTGCTTTAATTCCCAGGCTTGCCACGGTTCTTCGATCCGATTGCGAACCCGTTGCAGGTAAAATGAGCGCTCATTGTCGTAATGCTGCAAATCGTCATACCAAAAAAGGTTGAGCCGATTAATGTGGTAGAGAATTCGCTGCAAAAACAGATGGGCAATGTCTGCATCTGCCGCTGTAGAATGCTCGGTATAAGCCGTTTCCAGAGCAGATGCGATCGTAGATTCAAATTTGTTCACCAATTCAGGTCGTTCATTAACCTGCTGGTCTAAATTTTCGATGACCAAAAGTTGGAGAAACTGCTGCTCTACTTCTGCGTAATCAGGAAATTTTAAAGCAGATGGCAGCGATTTTGACATCCCATTGATGCTGCGATCGGGACTCAAAGCAATTGTCATATTACAATACCCAAAACCTTCTCAGACATTACCCAATGTGACCAGCGAAAGCGGCGTAAAGTGTTATTACCGCAATCTCTCCAACCATATCCAATTTGGTTTTAGTCTTCCGTCCATCTTCAGACAGAATGTGAAGGGTGTTGGGAGTCAGGTGAGGGGAATCGCTAGCGGTCTGTCAACTTTGTGTTTGGAGTCTGAGATAGGGATTACCTGCACTTGGCGTGGAACCTTCTCATAGCATTGGTTGACATATCCTTGTCACCAGAACTCTGACATTAGAATTGAAGGGACTCATCACTTCCTCAAAGCGGTGGGAATGAATTGTCATCGAGTTGGGGTGTTGCCTGAACCGCTGTAATATAGCAATATTAAGCCTTTATGTCTTGTCACTCAGCGGAACCAGTGCCGAATCAAAGTATGAATGGTGTTCGACTTCATTAGCCGCTAGAAAGGCACTCAGGTGATTGATCACATGGTTACTTTCCTTGAGTGCCTGCCCTGCATCATCTCGAAAAGCAGTCCGGGCAGTTTCAAATTCACTAATTAAAGCTGCTCGGTCACCTTGAGTCAGAAGTTTTGCTAAGCGATCGCAGGTTTTCACCAGCCGTTCAATCGCTTCACAGCGTTCATCCGATGCCAGCAAAATGTCCACATAGAGGGCCGCATCCTGTGCCAGTAAGCGATTCACCGTATTGATTTCAATCCGATAGAGGGGACTGGCAAACTCAAGACTGTGCTCAATATCCAGCCCTTCCGCTGCCAGGAAAGTACCTAGACTAAAGTTGGCAAAGAAACGGATCGCCTGGACAAACACCATGATGCGATCGTGTTCTTCTGGGGTACAGGGCACGAGTTTGCCCCCATCCGCCGCGATCAAATCTAACAACCACTGGAATACATCAGGTTCGCGTCCTGGGCAGACCATCACCTTCTGTCCCAAAAAGGAACCGACTCCCGGACCAAACATAGGGTGCAGCCCCACCACAGGACCGGCGTGACACTCCATCATTGCCTCAACACTTTCACGCTTGGTACTGGCAATATCTGCCAGGATGGTGTTAGCCGAGAGGTAGGGGGCAACTCTGCGAATTACTGCTACCGTTGCCTTCAGGGGGACACAGATCAGCACCAGGTCTGCCATTCCCAACAAAGTATCTGCCTTACCCCAGTCATCATGCTCCAGCACACTGACATCATGACCGGCAGCGGACAGCCGTTCTGTAAAAAAGCAGCCCATTGCACCCCGCCCTCCTACAACCGTAATTCGGCGTGGCTGTTGCGGCGGGTGTAGAGATGGGGTGCTGGCTAACGCTGCCATACAACCTGCAACAATACCGCTCCAGGTAGATTCTGGAATCCCAGATTGCATTAATTGCGCCCTGTAGCTGGACAGTTGTTCTTGAATTGAAGGCGGTTTGGACTCAGCCAGAACTGCAATCCGTTTATTCAACAGGTTGATTAAGTCGCGATCGATTTGCTGGAGATGCTCAGGAAGGGGCATGGGAGTGGTGGGTGAGGAGTGGTGGGTGAGGAGTGTTCGCCTTTGGCGTTCCCGCAGGGTGGAGTGGTGGGTGAGGAGTGAGGAGTGAGAGGAGAGTTGTTAGTTGCTTTCATCCTTCATCGTTCATCGTTCATCCTTCTCCCTACTGTCGGTTCTGCGCTGTAGGATAGTTCTAGAGGTTTCCTCGTAGTGCTTGCTCTCGTTCTAGAGCCACAAACAGGGATTTGAAATTTCCGGCTCCAAATCCACGGGAGCCGTGGCGTTCAATGATTTCAAAGAAGAGGGTGGGGCGATCGCCGACAGGTTTGGTAAACAGTTGCAGTAGATAGCCATCCTGATCCCGATCCGCGAGAATCCCCAACTCTGCCAGTTGTGCAACCGGAAGGTGAATGTCCTGAACCCAATCGGGTAGATCCTCGTAGTAGGTTTTGGGGATAGGAAGAAACTCGACCCCTGCCTGCCTTAATTGAATTACTGTTTGCACAATGTCATCCGTAGCGATACCAATGTGTTGCACACCAGGACCATTGTGAAAATCCAGATACTCCTGAATCTGGGATTTACGTTTGCCCTCAGCCGGTTCATTGATGTTGAAAATAGTTTTGCCACCATTTTCCAACACCTTTGACATTAAAGCAGAATATTCTGTGGAGATGGCATGATCATCAAAATGCATCCGCACATCGAATCCCATTGTCTCTACAAAGAAATCGACCCAGCGATCCATTTCACCCTGTTCCACATTCCCCACGACATGATCAACGGATCGCAATCCCATTGAATGGGTAGGGGCGGAAGTACGAGCAACAAAGCCCGGTGCAAAGTTAGTAGCATACTGGCTGCGATCGACAAATTTAATCAGGGTATCTCCGTAGGCACAAATGGCAGCATACTGAAACCTGCCATATTCATCTTCCTGGTGAGTTGGTGGAATGGCACCCACTGCGCCCCTGGCAACTGCCTGCTGATAAGCGGCGGCGGCATTTGGAACTTCCAGGGCAATCACGGCGATCGTGTCTCCATGCTTCAACACGCTTTGAGCAATGGGATGGTCTGAAATTAAAGTTGAACTTAGAACAAATCGAATGTCTCCCTGCTCCATGACGTAGGAAGTTGTTTTCCGTTCACCTGTTTCTAATCCCCGATAAGCCGTGGTGGTAAAGCCAAAACACTTTGAGTAATAGCTGGCTGCCTGCTTAGCATTACCAACATAAAACTCCAGATGATCCAATCCTTTAATTGGGCAGATGTCGTTCATTACAACTTCCTCAAAATATGGCGTAGTAGAAAGAAAAGTAGAGGGGAAAAGTCTATATCGAAGATAATCTAAGTCCCACGAGTTCCTGAGAAGGGTTTCTTGCAAATCTGAGATTCCACCATATTCCGCCAGGAAGAAAAGCTGCCAGTGAATCTACGTAGTCTTCATCAAAAAGGGCGAAATTATTAAGGCTTTGCCAGAGCATAAACAAAAACTGGGATTTTGCTTCTATCTCATGAAGTACCCTCCAAGCCAAGGGAACCAATGATTTTGCTTTACTTTGACCAGGCTTTAATTGTGCTTCATCTTATCTGCGATTCAGTATTTGTTTAATGAGGCTGTTTCAAAAGATACTTAGGCGGCTAGTCAACCCACTCCTCAGAGTTTTCCGTAATATGACTGTTATTTCAATGATTTTCTGATGAATTTCTGGGAGGGAAACTGGTTGGAAGAGCCAGAGCTATGTTAGGTTTCAATGCTAGGAACAGAACCAATTTTTATTTGGAAGGTTCTTTTCAAAAGTTTCCCTGGGTGATAAAGGCTTTTCTCGGTATGTTTTCGGTTTCTCTAATGGTTCAGGTTTGCTAAATCTTTACCTGATAGCTGTGAAAATATACCGTTTCTTTGCGTATTTTTAATTGGCTTTGAAGAAGTTTGTTATGGGGACTTTAGGAGTTTCACTGTGATTGCTATTAATCGAAAGTTTGTTTCTGGTGCTGAAGGTCTACCTGAAGGGCATGAAAGGAGGAACACAGATTTGCTGATGCAGCCATCGATTCAAATTAAGTCTAATCATCGCCTTCAGGAAGACTTGTTCCAGCAAAGAACCGATGAGGAGCAATCACTGTTGCGATCGCTGTACGATTTTCCCAAAACTTCCACAACCCAGTATCAACCTGAGTGCCAGTCGGTTATCCTGCCCAATCGCTTAACGGCGTTTCTTAAAGGAGAGGCTGGGCAGGAAGGTATCGATGGGCGATCGCTCCTGTTAGCTGCCTTAAGTGCATTGCTACATCGATACACGCAGCAGGAAACCATTTACCTGCACTTCACAACGCAGGAACCAAGCACTGACAGCCATTTCACAACAGAAATTTGTACACGCTTCTCTGAGCCTTTAAATATTCGAGAATTAATCGGCTACACCTCAGTGGCGTTGAAAGGAGTTCCGCTGCTAGGCACGTCAAAAGCCTTGCAGAATCGGCTACTGGTTCATCGTCAAGTTATTTCCCACCCCAGGTTACCGATCGCGCTCACCTACGTAGAGGGTCTACCCCAGGAAAAGCCAGATCAATGGCTGACCGCACTACAGTCACAAGCCTCGACGTTAGGGGATAGCCCAGACCTGCATCTCTTGATTGTTCAAAGGGGACAAACGATTTCAGCCACGGTACAATACAATGCTGGACTGTTCAAACGAGACACCATTCAACGTTTTTGTGGGCACTTTCAGATACTAATTGAGGGGATTATCTGTAATCTCAATTGCCCCATTGCCCAGTTGCCTCTTGTCACAACCACCGAGGAACATCAGCTAGTGATGGAATGGCAAAGCCCACACACCAATTACCCTGAGATCCCAATTGACCGATTGGTTGAGGCTCATGCCGTTCAGCAACCGGATGCGATCGCGATCACATTCAAAAATCAATGCCTCAGCTATGCAGCGCTCAATCAACGCGCTAATCAGCTTGCCCATTATTTAAATAGTCTTGGCATTGGTGCAGAAGATCGAGTGGCGGTTTCGGTTGAACCCTGTTTAGATATTGCGATCGTTTTACTGGGTGTGTTTAAAGCGGGAGCGGTTTATGTGCCACTAGATCCAACCTATCCAGTGGATCGGCTGACCGTTATTTTAGAAGACACCCAACCCAGGGCTTTACTCACCCAATCCCATCTTTTACCGAATCTACCCTCGATCGCAGACCATACCCTCTGTTTAGATCAAGACTGGTCAACGATTGCATCATTTCCGACCTGCGAGCCTGAAATTAAAACTGACCTGGATCAGACCGCGTATATCGTTTACACCTCTGGCACCACTGGTAAGCCGAAAGGGGTGATGGCAAGCCACCGTAATCTGGTGAATTACATCCGGGTAGCGCAGGACAAATACGGGTTTGACCAGGACATGGTGATGCCTGCGATCGCCCGCTTTACCTTTAGCATCACTTTTTTCGAGCTACTATCACCCCTGGTTGCGGGTGGCAGACTCGTCATTCTGGAACGAGATCACATTTTAGATTTCAAACGAATGACGCAAACCTTAGAAGAAGTAAACGTCATTCATGCCTCACCTAGCTTGCTCAGAAAACTGCTGGCATACATCCAGGATAATAGTTTAGACATTGCCAGATTTAATCAACTCAAACACGTCTCCTCCGGCGGCGACTTGGTTTCTGCCGATTTACTGGAAACGATGAAGCGTGTGTTTCAGAATGCCGAAGTTTTTGTGATTTACGGTTGCAGTGAAGTCAGTTGCATGGGCTGTACCTACCCGGCTGTAAGAGAACATACCGTCACCAAAACCTGGGTTGGTAAACCCTTTGATAATGTTTCTGTGCGATTGTACGATTCCCATCAAAGTCTGGTTCCCATCGGTATAGTTGGAGAGATCTATTTTGGTGGAGCGGGTATCACGAAAGGATACCTCAATCGCGAAGAACTGACCCAGGAGAAATTTGTCGAAATCGATGGACAACGATTCTATCGCACGGGCGATCTGGGACGGTTTAATGCCAATGGCGACCTGGAAATTTTGGGTCGTAGTGATTTCCAGATCCAACTGCGGGGGATTCGGATTGAACCGGGTGAAATTGAAGTCACTCTGCGCCAATTTCCCGGTGTGCGTGAAAGTGTAGTGGTTCCCCGCGAACTGTGGAATGGGGAAGAGGGATTGGTCGCTTATGTTGTCCTGGATGAGGCGAAAAAACCCACCGTTGAGCAGATGCGCCGCTTCCTGCAAACGAAATTACCCGATTACATGGTGCCCGCGACGTTTGAAGTGCTGGATGCCATGCCAGTGAACGCGAACCAGAAGATCGATCGCCGTGCCCTACCCGCCCCTACCCTGGTTAAACCCGGTGTGGATAGCGCCTCCTATGTCGCACCCAGAACGGATCTGGAAGAGCTTCTAGTAAACATCTGGGCAAAAACCCTGGGGCTGGAGCAGGTGGGCATTGAGGATGATTTCTTTGCGATCGGGGGACACTCCCTGCTGGCAGCTCAGGTCATCTACCGCTTGCAGGCAGCTTTGAAACTGGACGTTTCCATCAGTCGGTTGTTTGAATTACCCACGATCTCCGCCCTGGCAGAATATCTCACTCCCCTCTATGAGTCCGATACCCCCTCTGCGGCACTGGAACCGATTGTCCCCATTTCGCGGGAAACAACCCTGCCCCTGTCCTTCTCCCAAGAACAGCTCTGGTTCCTGAGCCAGATGAAGGGTGGTGATGTTGCCTACAACATTCCCCTTGCCTTTGAGTTGACAGGCACTTTACATATTCCAGCACTGGCGCAAAGTCTGACCGAAATTCTGCGGCGGCACGAAGCCCTGCGCACCACTTTTCCCGTGGTCAATGGGGCACCGATTCAGCGGATTCTGTCACCCCAGCCATTCTGCCTACCGGTTGTAGACCTACAAGCTTTACCAGAAGGCGATCGCAGGGCAGAAGTTGACCGACTGGCAACGGAGGAGGCACAACGTCCTTTTAACCTGGCAAATGATTTGCTGTTAAGGGGCACATTGTTGCAATTGGGAGCCGATAGGTATGTGCTACTGCTGACGATGCATCACATCGCCTCCGATGGTTGGTCCCTGGCGCTGCTCCGGCAAGAACTGGCAGCACTCTACCCTTCTTTCCTGGAGAAGGCAGCTTCTCCCCTGGAACCGCTGCCGATTCAGTACGCCGACTTTGCCCACTGGCAACAGAACTGGTTGGCAGGCGACTTTGTTGAGCAGCAATTAGCCTACTGGAAACAGCAGTTAGCCGGTGCGCCACCCCTATTAGAACTGCCTGCGGATCATTCCCGTCCCGCCATGCAGTCCTTCCAAGGCGGTACGGAATCCTGTCTGCTGGATGCACAACTAACCCGCCAGTTAAAGCAACTCAGCCAGCGCACGGGTGCCACTCTGTACATGACCCTGCTGGCAGCCTTTTCTACCCTGCTCTCGCGCTACAGTGGGCACCAGGATATTGTGATTGGTTCGCCGGTTGCTAACCGCAAGCGGAGTGAAATTGAATCGATGATTGGCTTTTTTATTAACCTGCTGGGACTGCGGGTGGATCTGAAGGGCAATCCCACTTTTCTAGACTTGTTGGCGCGAGTGAAACAGGTTGCCCTGGATGCCTATGCCAACCAGGATGTGCCCTTTGCCCAGGTGGTAGAGGCACTGCAACCAGAACGGAACCTGAGCTATAGCCCCCTGTTTCAAGCCCTGCTGATTCTGCAAAATATGCCTGCGGAGTCGCTGGATCTTCCTGGCTTGGAGGTGTCTCCACGGCGGGTAGACCACGGCACTTCCAAATACGACCTCACTTTGATGGTAGAAGAAACGGAAGCGGGTCTGGTAGCCGATTTTGAATACAACGGTGATCTGTTTGAACGGGAAACCATTACCCGCATGATTGGGCACTTCCAGGTGCTATTGCAGGCGATCGCCGCCCATCCAGAGCAGCCCATTTCGGAACTACCCCTGCTGACTAAGTCGGAACATCATCAGCTTCTGGTGGAGTGGAATGATACTGAGATGAGCTATCCACCAGAGTCCTGCATCCATCAGTTGTTTGAGTCCCAGGTGAACCGGACACCGGATGCGATCGCGATGGTATTTGAGAACAGCCATCTTACCTATGGGGAACTGAATCAGCGGGCGAACCAGTTGGCACACTATCTGCGCTCAATGGGCGTGGGACCAGAATCACTGGTGGGTATCTGCCTGGAGCGCTCTCTGGAAATGGTGGTGGGACTGCTCGGTATTCTGAAGGCGGGTGGCTCCTACGTCCCGCTTGACCCCGCCTATCCCAAAGATCGTCTGGCACTGATGATCGAAGACTCCCAATTACCCCTACTTTTGACCCAACGGACACTTTGCGACCAGTTTTCACAGCAGCCTGTGCGGATCGTTTGCATCGACACTGACTGGGAGGCGATCGCCCAACAGCCTGGTGATAATCCTAACAGCGGTGTCGGTCCCGCGAACCTGGCATATACCATCTATACCTCCGGCTCGACCGGCAAGCCCAAAGGAGTGCAGCTTTGCCACCATACGGTGGTCAACTTCCTCAACTCGATGCGGCACCAACCAGGACTCACGGATCAAGATGTGCTGCTGGCAGTTACCACCATCTCCTTTGATATTGCGGTTCTGGAACTCTACTTACCGTTGATGGTGGGTGCCCGGGCGGTGATTGCCAGTCGGGAAGTAGCTGCCGATGCTGCTCGCCTCTCTGCTCTCATGGTTCAATCGGGGGCAACCCTGTTGCAAGCCACCCCTGCCACCTGGCGGATGCTGATCAGTGGTGGCTGGCTGGGCGATCGCCAACTCAAAATGCTGTGCGGCGGGGAAGCGATGCCCCGCGACCTGGCGGATCAACTCCTGGCACGGGGTGGCTCCCTCTGGAATATGTACGGACCAACGGAAACCACCGTCTGGTCAGCCGCCTGTCGGGTAGAATCTGGGGCGGGTGCTGTGCCAGTCGCCGGTCCCATTGCCAACACTCAGATTTATGTATTAGAGGAGTTACCTCAAGGTTCCGTTAGACCTGTTCCAGTTGGCATACCGGGTGAAGTGCATATTGGCGGCGACGGACTGGCACGGGGCTATCTCAATCGTCCTGAGTTGACCGCAGAACGGTTTATTCCCGATCCCTTTACCCCGAAACCCGGTGCCCGCCTTTACAAAACCGGAGACCTGGCACGGTTCCGCCCGGATGGAACCCTGGAATTCCTGGGTCGGATCGACAATCAGGTGAAACTGCGGGGTTTCCGAATTGAGTTAGGCGAAATTGAATCTGTGCTGGAGCGGCACGCTGGGGTGAAACAGGCAGTCTCCGTAGTGAGGGAAGACGTACCGGGAGATCAGCGATTGGTTGCCTATCTGACGGTTAAAGGCGATCTGGCTCCCAGCTCAATGGATCTGAGGCAGTTTCTCAAACAGCAATTACCTGCTTACATGGTTCCCGCTGGTTTTGTGGTTCTGGATGCCTTTCCCCTCACCCCCAATGGCAAAGTAGATCGGAAGGCTTTACCGGTGCCCGACCTGTGCCTGAGTGGAGAAGATCAGAGCACCTACGCTGCCCCTAGAAATGAGCTAGAGAGCCAGTTGGTTGCCCTCTGGGAAGAAGCGTTAAGAGTTCAGCCAATTAGTATTCAAGATGATTTCTTTGAATTGGGTGGACATTCTCTCTTAGCCGTTCGCATGTGGGCGCAGGTGGAGCAACTGGTGGGCAAACATCTCCCCTTGAGCACATTGGTTAGCGCCCCGACGATCGCCCAGCTTGCCGAAACGCTGGCACCCGCCACCCAAACTGACCAGCCTTCTGCCCAGAAATCAATCGTGCTGCTGAAGCAAGGGCAGGGCAAACCACCGCTGTTTTTAATCCATGATGGCGATGGCGAAACCTTGCTCTATCGCACCCTGGCAAATCGGTTGGACCCAGCAATTCCAGTGTATGGGGTGCAACCCTATCGTTGTGACCAGCATCCCATCCTCCACACCCGGATTGCAGACATCGTGGACTACTACATTCAACAAATTCGGCAGGTGCAGCCCCAGGGTCCCTATTTCCTGGGCGGACTGTGTTCTGGGGGCATTATCACGTTTGAAATTGCCCGCCAACTCCAAATTCAAGGTCACGACCTTGGTATGGTTGCCATTCTGGATGCAGCGGATGTGGAAGCTACCATGCGCCCCGGTTATATCTCAGGGGAACGACTGGACAGTTTTTCCAAGGTATTCCATGACAGCAAACATCTGAAAGCTTACCAACGGGGACTTTATGTTCTGACCCAGGCAATCCGTAAAACCACCAATCTGATGACCTATGAAATTCAGAGGCAGTTTGGGGACATTCGCGATCGCCTGAAGCTTCAGCTATTCCGCTACTGCCTGGATAAGGGGCTACCGATGCCCGAATTTCTGAAAAACATTCCGGTTCGCCCAGTCCTGGGCAAAGCCCAGCGGGAATATGCCCCCGACCGTGTGTTTAAAGGTGAGATTTTGCTGTTCCGGGCAACCAAGAAGAACAACATCTTTGATGGCACCGCCATTGACGACACCCCCTTCAGCGAAATGTTCAGTGACCCTCTGCTGGGATGGGGACCACGAGTGACCCAGGGCGTACAGGTGTATGAGGTTCCCGGTGGGCATTCCAGTATGCTCCAGGAACCGAATGTGCAACAAATTGCTGACAAAATGCAGGCTTATATAGACACTGCGTTGTCGAAACCGGCGCAATCCCCCGATCTGTCCGTCCAACAGGCGGCGTAGTGGATTGCTTGCCTGCCACCACTCAAAGCAATGGGTTACTACCAAAACAACTAGCCATTATCCCTACAGCGAAGTAGCTTAGCCTGCATTATTCATGAGAGGTGAGAAAGGAGGACAAATGGGTCCAGCACTCAAGAATGTCCAACACAATGTCTGTCGGTGCCTGCGGATATTGCCTGATAAAGCCATCAACCATACGGCTTCGCATCCGCGGACTTCCCGTTTACTGATGGGGTTCTCCAGGCGAGTGATGGTCGGTTGGCTTGCTAGGTGCGCTTGATGGGCAAGCGGCAGGCGGTCACAGGCAAGTTTGTAAATTGGATCATGTCGCAGTTGGTTGCTGTCATTGGCATCTTCGTAGCCTCCCACCAACTGATACACTCGTTGACTCACTAACTGCTGTAGGCTATGCGTAATTTTGTTGGGGTCGCGCCACTCCTCAATGCATTCGACAATCCCTTGGCAAACTTGCATCTGGTGTTCGGCTTGTCGAGCCAGTAAAATCCCCGCATCGGAACTCAATTCCAGGTCGGCAAAACGAACGACTAGAGACCGATGTGAATAAAAATGTCTTCAATCTGTCCCAATCGAATATAAGGAGATGAGCAAATCTCCGTAGCTCTGATTTGATAGAGAGTGACGATAGCCCCCAAAGGAGGCATTTACTTCGTCATGGAGTAAATCCTTGCAGACTGTGTGTTGGAGGTAAACCGAATAGGCTGGTAGTGTTGGACCGGGAGGGCGATCGCTAGGATCAAGTTATGTGTCACTGTTCCCCATTATCCACTGATTCCTGAACGATGCCGCAGTCCTGCGAACTTTGCCAGCGAGAAATGCCCGATATCACCGAACACCACCTGATTCCTCGTCAAAAGACGAAACGCAAAGGGCTTGACCCCAGTCCCACGATTCAAATTTGCTCTGCCTGCCACCGACAAATCCATACGCTCTACAACAACTCCCATCTGGCACTACATCTGAATACGCTGGAAAAACTGAAGCAAGACCCACAGCTACAAAAATTCTTCGCATGGGTTCACAAGCAAGACCCGACTAAGCGGGTGAAGATAGATCGAAAGCGTTGACTTTTGCTTGAAGCCGTTAAAATTAGTTCCAGATTGGCAATCTGTCACGCACGGGTGAACTGGAGTGGTGAGTTTCACGGTTTCAGTTCGCCTCACCGCTCAAGGAATGCTGGTTTGATCGCAGTGGTGGGGCGATCGCCCAGAAAAAATTGTTTTTACTTTTTACAATAAATTTCCAACTTCGGGATGTTGAGTAGAGTTCCCAATCCTTAAGATTATTTTGCGTTACACCAGTAGGTGGTGTTTGGACGTTGGCTGAAGTCTGTGAAATTAAACTATAAACGCTTGGGACTCCTGGTACTCGCGATTTTGCTGGTTGTTTCGTCTTGGTTGGGGATCGCTGTCGCCCACTCTGGACTGGAGGTGCGATCGTTCCAAAAAGAGGCAGTTCCTTTGCTCTACCTGGCTCCTCAAGGGGCAAGTGAAGTCCCAGGGGTATTGGTTGCACATGGGTTTGCAGGCTCCAAACAGTTGATGTTGGGCTACGGGCACGTCCTGGCTCATGCAGGTTATGCGGTCATGCTCTGGGATTTTGATGGGCATGGCGCGAATGGAACTCGCTTACAGCGTTATGAGCTACAGCAGAATCTGGATGTGGCTTTGCAAGCTCTCCTGGAACAACCCCAGGTTGACCCAAGTCGCTTGGCACTCCTGGGGCACTCGATGGGCAGCGGCATTGTGATGAATGCTGGCATTCGTGAGCGCGATCGCTTTGCGGCAACCGTTGCGGTTTCTCCAACGGGGGCGAATGTAACTCCCCAATCTCCCCGAAATCTACAACTACAGGCAGGGAATGGAGAGGGAGGATTTGTGGTCAATGCCGAGCGATTGCTGGCACAGGCGGGGGGAGAAAACACAAACCTGGCAACAGGGCAGGGGCGAGAACTGGTGGTCATTCCGGGTGTTGAACACATCACAATCCTGTTCAGTGATGGTAGTCATCAGGCAGCACTGCGGTGGCTGGATGCAACGTTTGGCAGAGCAAATGGTAGCCAGTATCGCGATTTGACGAGTCAACGCTACCGCGACCGCCGCATAGCCTGGTATGGACTACACCTGCTAGGTTGGTTAATCGGATTAGCAGCAATCTCACCCCTCCTAACCCACTCTCCATCGATAGCCGCAAAAATAGCTCCTATCCGACGATGGGCGGGCTTAATCGTTGCACCACTGGCAGCAACCGCAGGGTTGGTACTTCTGAGCCTACGGTTTGACCTCCAAAATCTGGGTGGCGTTCAAGTCGGTGGAGCGGTTGGAGTCTGGTTTTTGATTGCCGGGTTAACCTGGCTGGGAGTGCTGGCGCGTCTACCTCGTCCTACCCTGCGTGCTGTTGGGCTGGGAGTTGCGCTGTTTGTCATCCTTTGGATTGCCTTTGGTGCATTGGCACAGATGACTTGGCTTCAGTGGTGGCTGATTCCAATTCGGCTAAGAGTGTGGTTGCCCGTGGCGATCGCCTGTTTTCCCTGGTTTCTGGCGGCGGGAATCGTGCAAGAGAATATTGGGGTCGGCAAACGCATTCTCTGGTGGCTGGGACAGAGTGCCGTTTTGATTGGCGGCTTCGTGTTGACGCTCAACTTTTTGCCTCAATTGGGATTTATGTTTTTGCTGTTGCCGCTATTTCCGCCACTGATGGGAATCTTGTCTCTGGTTGCAGGTTTGTTGAATCGAGCATGGATCTATGCGATCGGCTCTGCTTTATTCTTCGGTTGGTTGCTGGCAGCAGGTTTTCCCCTCTCTGCCTGACCTGCGTACTCTCAAATTCTCCCTTGGGAATTAGATACTCTTGCAGCGATCTGGTTACAGTAAGAAAGTTATCTCCGTTCCCCAATGCAGTCTTTAACTGTACTCGTTGTCCTTTTGTCCCTCCTACAGGGCTGTGCCTCTCCTCAGCCTTTTATTGCTATGAGTGATTCGCCAAACCCTTCTCATTCTCGGTCACCAGAGGTAGCCAGTGTTGCCGCAGCAAAACCCAGTCGTTCTCAGGGGATTGAATTTAAGCTGAGCGACTTTCAATGGCAACACCGTGTCCTGTTGATCTTTGCCCCCTCGGCTGGTTCAGCGGATTATCGCCAACAGATGCAGGTATGGCAGGCTGATGTGGCAGGAACCAACGATCGCGATCTGAAACTGGTGCAAATTTTGGGAACTGGAGAGAGCCAGATTGATGGGCGATCGCTCAGTGCAATATCAGCGGAGAGCCTGAGACAACAGTTTGGGATTCCTCCTGAAGAGTTCGCAGTGATTCTTGTGGGTAAGGATGGTACGGAGAAGCAACGTAGCCAAACTCCGATTGATTTAGCGATGCTATTCCACACGATCGATGCAATGCCGATGCGTCAGCAGGAGATGCGCTCCCGTCAGTAGTTTATAGTGAGGAGTGTTTGTTTGCCTTGGTTGTTCACCTCTGGTGCGGTCTTGAATGCGAAGCAACAGCAACGAGTTAGCCAGTGTCTGTGTTGTTGACGGTAGATGCAGAATCAATCAGGAAGGCGATCGCTATTCTGGATGAAATTGAGCAGGAATTGAGCCAGTGGTATGGCGATCGCCGATTAGCCCTGTAGAGTCTTCAATGGGTCGGGTTAGTAAGGACTGGCTGTGGGTCTGACGATGATTTCACTCACATCCACCTCATCTGGTTGTGCGATCGCAAACATGATGGCACGGGCGATCGCCTCAGCGGGAATGGATACTTTGCGGAATTCCCGCATTCCGGTTTGGGCAGCTTCATCTGTGATACTGTCAGCTAACTCAGATTCTGTAACTCCTGGTGAAATGACGGTGACGCGAATATCACCCCCCACTTCTTGTCTCAACCCTTCTGAGATCGCACCAACCGCAAATTTCGTCGCACAGTAAACCGCCGCCGTGGGAGACACGGCATGTCCACCGATTGAAGAGAGATTGATAATCTGACCTGATTTCTGAGCTTTCATGATCGGAAGTGCGGCGGCAATGCCGTACAAAACTCCTTTGATATTGACATCAATCATGCGATCCCATTCTTCCACTTTCAATTGATCGAGGGCAGATAATGGCATGATGCCTGCATTGTTAATCAAAACATCGACCCGACCGAACTTTTGCTGGGCATATTGGACGATCGCCTCTAGTTGGTTCCGCTGTGTCACATCGAGCGATTGATATTCAGCGATTCCACCCGCTGCATGGATCTCTTTGGAAAGTGCTTCCAGTCGATCACTGCGACGTGCGCCCAGAACTACTTTTGCCCCATTGTTTGCCAGCAGTTTTGCGGTGGCTGCACCAATACCGCTACTAGCTCCTGTAATGACCACCACTTTGTTTTCTACGTTTAACATTTTGATTTTCCTGTTTGTTTTAGTTGGTGTGAATTAAAGAAACATGCCGCCAGAGATTTCGATTCTCTGAGCATTGACCCATCGGTTGTCTTCGGAGAGTAAAGCTGCAATCGCCCCTCCAATATCGTCGGGAAGCCCAACTCGACCCAACGCTGTTTGCGAGGCGATAAACTGATTTATCTGTGGATTGTCACGCACTGCACCATCGGCAAAATCCGTTTCAATTGCACCTGGAGCTACCACATTTACCGCAATCTGTCGGTGTCCCAATTCCTTCGCCATGTATCGGGTCAATACCTCGATCGCCCCCTTCATTGCTCCATAAGCGGCATAACCAGGTAAAGCAAATCGGGCAAGACCAGACGAAAGATTGACAATCCGCCCGCCATCTTTGATCAACGGCAACAACTTCTGGGTCAGGAAGAAAACGCCCTGCAGATGAATGTTCATCAAGCGATCGAAGTCTTCTTCAGTCGTCTCTACAAATGGTGCATAAACCCCAATTCCCGCATTGTTAACGAGGAAATCAAACTGCTCTACCTGCCATTTTTCCTGAAGCGCTCGCTGGATTTGTGTTGCAAAATCATCAAAGGTTTTTGTGTTAGACGTATCTAGTTGCAACGCAATTGCCTTACCACCAAGTGCTTCAATTTCAGCGACAACATTTTGGGCTTCTGCCTCGTTGCTGCGATAGGTCACAATCACATCAACTCCTTTTTTAGCCAACGCTAAAGCAGTATTTTTGCCCAATCCGCGACTCGATCCGGTCACCAAAGCGATTTTTTTAGTGTTTTGTGCCATTGCCTTATCCTTTCACTGCTGTCTTGAGCATGGGTTCATCATAGAAGTGAGAAAGCTGGCTCTAAATACACAAATCTCGCATAGTGTTGCCTAATCCTCTCAAATTGGTTCGGGACAGGCGAGAATGTTCTCTATAATGAGTGCATGAGGGCGATTAAAACAATCAGAAACTAACAGAATGATTGATTTACCGAAGTCTGATAGAACCAGAAGTGCGTGCCAAGAACTGGCAGCATTAGTGACGCGACACACGGACGGTAAGGGAAACGGCGCTCACCCAACGGCGATCGCTCAGTTAGAGTTCATGCGAGAAACCGTTGTCTCTACAACGATGTGTGCAGTGTGTGAGCCGATTTTGGCGATCGTGATTCAAGGCAAAAAAGAAGCGTTGCTGGGTGAAGAAGCCTATCAGTATGGTGCGGGTCAATATCTAGTGGTCTCGGTCGATTTGCCCCTCAATGGATTTGTGCTCGAAGCCACACCCAACAAGCCATATCTAGGATTCAAGCTGAATTTAGACCCAGCCCAACTCTGCGACATTATTGCCCAAGTTCGACCCAGCACGAATAAAAAAGAAAGCTCAGTCAGAGGGTTGTTTATCAGCGATGTAGATGCCCTATTGATGGATTGCGCCATCAGACTGACACGTCTTTTAGATACGCCGCAAGACATCCCTTTTCTAGCACCGATGATAATTCGTGAGATCTATTACCGCCTTCTGATGGGCGAACAAGGTGAAGCCGTCCGTCAAATCGCTACATCAGGAAGTAACATGCAGCGCATCGCCGATGTGATCAAACAAATCAAGGCTGATTTCACAAAATCGCTGCGGGTTGAGGAATTAGCTGAGCAAGCGAATATGTCTCCTGCATCATTCCATCGCCATTTCAAGGAAGTCACCTCGATGAGTCCGCTGCAATATCAGAAGCAGCTAAAACTGGTGGAGGCACGTCGGCTGATGCTTGCCGAAAATGCTGATGCGACCACTGCTGCCTACCAAGTTGGGTATGAAAGTCCCTCACAGTTTAGCCGTGAGTATTCTCGAATGTTTGGTGCACCACCGATTAAAGATATTGAGCGTTTGAGAATGGCGTGAGCAGTGTTCAACGACAACTCTCTCACACTGTATCAAGCCAACCGAACGTCGTTTAACCCGTTTTTTAGTTCATGCTGACTTACCCTTACTCGCTCAAGCGGATGGGAACAAGTTCACCTGCGATCGTTAGTCCTAACCACATCGGTTGTTGCGGCTCAATGAGTTGATCCGTAATTGCACACCGTTCCTTCTGTTGCGCGATTGCTCTAAACGTCGCTCGAACATCTGACATTGATAATTGTGAGGAATGGGAAGAAAATCCCCTGTCCTCAACAGAATACGACTCTCCATTTGAGAGGCTACGCCAACTCACCTCATCCGACACCGCCTGTTGCTCCACAAACTGCCAAAGGACTTCCCGAATCAGGGTTTGATAGCCCTGTTCTCTAGAAATCTCCCGCAATCGCTCTTTAAGTTCTGGTTCCAGTCGGATACTTGTCACCTGCATTTCCGAAGTGCTACCTCGTTTACGTGTATCCATAACCGAACATCCTGAATTTCAATTAAGGGTGGACAATCTAATACTACAAGTGTAGTATTAGACATCCAGAATTGTAATACAAATACTACAGCCTTCCATGATACGCATCCTCGCCACCTTAACCAGCGTCCATGTTCGACCCCAACATTGTTCGGGTAGAGCAGCGGCGCTGTTTGCGTTTGAGGGGACGTATCGGTTTGGCGGCGGTAAATCCGTCAGCGAAGGCATTGATAGCAATATCACCGGATGGCTCAATCCGGATCAACCCACTAGCAGCGGCAGGTGCAGGGCAACCCTGACACCGACATAGGGAAAGCTATATCAACTTCCCCAACCCCTGCTCCTGGTCATCAGAGGCGGGGGTTATTTTTTGAGGAGAAAACTCATGCAGACCGAACAGCGACAGAAAATTCCAATACTCCAGAACCAGGTTGTAGTGTTCTCTAAGAACTACCTACCTGTAGCACGCATCAACCTTAAACGGGCAATTGTTTTGCTCGTCACAGGGCAAGCAGAAACTCTGGAGTTTAGCAGTACCCAGCAGTGGGAAGTACGCTCCCCCAGTGTCGTACTACAAATCCCAGATCACATTCGTTTGACGAGTGATAATCCTGAGCGGCACTGGAAGCTTCCTCCAGTCAATCGTCGGGAAGTTTTTCGCCGTGACAACCACACCTGTCAATACTGCGGCAGCACCAAGCGTCTGACGCTAGATCACGTCATTCCCCGCTCAAAAGGCGGAACCCATACCTGGGACAACGTGGTGACCGCCTGCGAGAAGTGCAATTCATGCAAAGCCGATCGC
>NZ_JBXBCF010000092.1:0-47544 GCF_056784235.1 Kovacikia sp. CALU 1929 | reverse complement strand
AATCGTGTGACTAATTTTGATGACCGTTCGATGTTGACCGCAACGGGGCTATGGAACTTCTATTTGATGGCGGCTTAACTTCGATGGAACTGACAAGGGAAGAATTTCCCTTAAAAATTCTTATTCCGCAACAAGTCTATTTTTTAGCAAGTGGACGATCGCACATCGACTGAGGTTATCTTCAGCAGAAGCGTAAGCTTCAAATAACAAATCAGATAATTTGCGTTTAGTCTTTGAACGCTCATTTTTGTCGTTTTCATCACTACTGTTCTTGTGATCTACTTTTTGGGTTGTAGTATCCTGTGTTCCCTGTGAGCGAAGTTGAGCAACTGTTTTAGCCAAAATTTCGTTTGCTCTAACCTGAATTTGGCAAGGCGAGCTTCGTAGAAGATTTTGACGGTGGCTTTGTCGTCTACGGCTCGTTGGATGTCGTAGATGTCGATATAGTCGCCAAAGATTTGTTTGGTGTTCTTATCGGTGGCTTCGATCGGAGTTCCGGTAAAGCCGATGAAGGAGGCGTTGGGCAGGGCATCGCGCAGATATTTGGCGAACCCATAGGCGGTGTATGCTCCCTGTTCCCCAGTTTCCTTGTCTTTGGTTTTGATGACTCGTGCCGATAGCCCGTACTGGGAACGGTGGGCTTCGTCGGCAATGAAGACGATGTTGCGGCGAGGGGAGATGACTTCGTATGCGCCACCGGGTTTGTCTGGGGCAAATTTCTGGATGGTGGTAAAGACGACTCCACCGGAGGCGACGTTGAGTTTGTCTTTGAGGTCAGCCCGGTCTACTGCCTGGACAGGTTGCTGGCGCAGCAGTTCGTGGCATTTGGAGAAGGTGGTGAAAAGCTGCTCGTCGAGGTCGTTGCGATCGGTCAGCACAACCAGGGTGGGGTTTGCCATTGCCGGATGCTAGATGATTTTTCCGGCATAGAATGCCATCGATAAGCTTTTACCAGACCCCTGGGTATGCCAGATGATGCCTACCTTCTTATCGCCTTCGGGGGCGGTGGCTGTGACGGTTTCGGTAACGGCTTTGTTGACGGCGTGGTATTGGTGATAGCCTGCCATCTTTTTGACTAGAGCTTAGCCATCCACTTCAAACACGACAAAGTAGCGGATCAGGTCGAGAAAGTGCGATCGCTCAAACACATCGCTGATTAGAACTTCCAGTTCAGGCGCATTGGGTGAAACGCTGACGGCATAGGTTCCACCAGATTCAGCGGCTTTGGGTTGGGAGGGAAAAGGCAAAACTTCTGCCTGAGAACGGGGTGGAATGCGCCAGGGCATGAAGCGATCGCGATCGCTCGTAAGGGAGCCAATGCGGGCGGTAATGCCATCGGAAACCACCAGCATTTCGTTAGTGGTGAAGAGGCTGGGAATGTTACTTTTGTAGGTCTGGAGTTGGTTAAAGGCTTTGTCGATGTCGGCGTTTTCGTCTGCGGCGTTTTTGAGTTCGATGACGGCGAGGGGGAGTCCGTTGACAAAGACCACGACATCGGGGCGATGATGGCTGTTTTGGCGACCAGCGTGGTTTTCGATGACGGTGAACTGGTTAACGACGAGCCAGTCGTTATGGTCAGGGTTGTTCCAGTCGATCAGCCATACCTGGTCGTGTTGAGTGCGTCCATCTATGCCAGGGTAGGAAACGGGAACGCCTTCGGTCAGGAGCCGATGGAAGCGTTGGTTGTTGTCGTAGAGGTTGTGAGTTTCGGGGCGGAGGACTTGCTGAATCGCCGATTGGATTTCGTCGGGTGGGACTTGAGGGTTGAGCCGAATCAGGGCAGAGCGGAGGCGATCGACCAGCACGACATCGGCATAGCTGCTTTGTTCGGTACAGGGTTCACCAGGGGCAATATCAGGACCACCCAGAACGGTATAGCTCAACTGATCAAAGTAATAGAGGGCAGCTTCTTCAACGTCTGATTCGGTAAACTTGCTCATGTGCCGTCCTGGTGAACCTATTTCTTTCTACAAGGATTCCCATATCTTCCAGCACGGTTCTAAACGATCGCCCAGTTGTCAGCAATTGGGAATTTATCGGACTTGCAGCCAACCAATCAGTTGTTCCAGAGGCTAGACCCTGTCCTTTTGAAAGTTTCATTAGGTTTGAGTTTGAGCGTATACGGGTAAAGGTCGCTGGGCAACAAGGGCATACAACACATCTGGATCGAGGTCTGCGCCGTTTTCCCAGCAGATAGTGCCGAGTTCTGGGTTGACGGTGACTTGGGCAAAGTAAGCTGGATTGCTGAGCGGTTCAAAGACACCTGTAAACTAGATCAACTCAGAAATGTCAACCACCCCTTCAACGTCATCTTCAAATTTCAAATAGAGTTTGTAGTCTTCTAAAGGATTGACCGCAACAATATCATTCAACATGGCATCAAAATCCAAATATCATGCGATTTGGGGTAGGGGAGCATAGTAGAGTTGCATTAACTGCTGGGCATTTAGGGTTTCTAAAGCATAGGTTTTGCCCTTGAGGTCAACAAATTCGACTTCAAAGACGTTAGGTTCATAGACTTCGACGATCGTACCCACCTGCCCCTTGTATAGGTTGAGATCGGGTAAATCTTCGGTTAGAGCAACTGCGTCTAGGAGCTTCATTCTATGATGCCTGAGCTAAGCGACGGATTGACAAAATATCGTTGGGTTGCAGGGCATCCAGGCTGGAAACAGGAACCGTGACCACTGAAACAGATTCTCCCAGAGCATTGAATATCTCCAAAACGGCTCCTTCTTCACCCCCTGATGGATGGGGCACATAGTCAATTAGAGTGGCAATATCACCCCGATGTAAGTTGTATTCAGAAAAGTCTCGATTGAGGGCAATTTCCTGGTATAGCTCTAGTTTCATGAATCTGCCTCCTTGTTGGGAATCAGGGTAATGAATTGAAATTGCTGGTCTATCATCCGTTGTAGCCAAACTGTGACGACATTGAGAGAAATACCATTAGCACCTTGCAAAATGCCTTTAACTTGATAGTAAGTGCCATATTCATCAGTACGGTCTTCCAACGCATCATTCAATCGTATGAGTTGGCGCAATGCCGCCATCAGGTCTTGAGGGTTTTCGGCGGTAAATCCTGCTTGAGCCAAAAATTTAGACTTGTCATTACGAGGACGCAGCACCAGCAAATAGCGGGTCAGCTTGGCAGCAGGAATGATGGCATTCTCTGGAATCTTCACGCCACCTCCTCGACAACTTTCTCAGCATCCTTGACGCGGATCTCGCCAGAGAGCAGTTTTGGCAGTAGGGCATCACGGATTGAAGTAAGAGTTAATGTTTGGTGCTCTTGGTTCTCTATACGTTGATCTAGCAGAAATGCTGATTGCTCGAATGCACTTATGATTACTGCTGGAGGAATAAAGCAAGGAATGGAAAGAAAGTCTTTTTTATTCATTGAGCCAAACACAGTTCCCTCTGCTTCAAAACGGGCAAAGTGTTCATTGAGTCCGTGCATTGTGTAGTAGGTGTAGGATCGGCTACCCTGTTTGTGCCTAGCCGCAGCAACTCCCCGACCAATAGAGCACTTCTCATTTGCCATATTGATACTTCCAACCGGGGCACGAACACTAATTAAGGTATCTCCTGAATCTGCAAAGCGTGTCGGAGCATTGCAATAAACTCGAACCGACGGATAGCGAAAGCCAAAATCTGTACACCCTTGATAAAAAGGCAATCCATCAGTTTCTTTGTTGTAGGTTGAGCCTGGAGGCGACTGCCCCATTGTGATTTGGAACTCATCCTCCATCACTCCAACCTTCCAACCCTTCGGGATTTTGCCGATCGCTGAATCCTCAAACTCATCAGGAAATAGAGAAGCAGTTTCAGCATCCATGCCATAGGGTTGTCGTCCATCTATCTTGGCGCGGACGAGATCAAAGTCGATGAACCAGGATTTGAAGAGGGCACGGGCAATGCTCTCTAGCGTGTGGTTCATCTGCTGGTTGAGTTCGATTTTGTCGTCGAGGGTGCCGAGAATGTGGGCGATCGCCTTCTGCTCATCAAGTGGTGGCAGTAGGATCTCTAACTTTTGAATCGCATCAGTCGCTAACCGTCCAGTACCATGACTCGCCTCATCTACAAATCCCAAAATTTCCTCAGCCTTTGCTCTTAAAACATTTGCCAAGAAAAGCGGGTCAACACCGTCTTTTGCAACCAGTGCTTTGCAATCTTGCCCAAATGCCATTGGACGACGAGTGATGCCCACACGGAATTCTGTTTTAAGACTCATGCCTCGAACTACAAACAGAATCGTATCTTTAGGCATTAAGCGAGTACCATTAGCCATACCCAAAGATGTTATACGGCGCTCAGAATCCTTGATGTAGAAGTCGTGTAGGCTGCTTGCTGTGATCCAAGGAATATCACCATTCCAGTACTCTACAACTGAAGTACTTGGAGTTCCCCCAGAATACCAATCAGCGCAATCCTTTAGTGTTGTGACTGACCAGTTATCGTCTCTACCTGCGATATCTTAACCTTCCCAGGTTCAGACGAATTTCTTTCTCCAGTCGTGATGACTCCCTAAACTGCTCCTCCAACTTTGCTGTTAACCGCTGCATCTTCTCCTCACGCGCCCCCAAACTCCTGAACCATCCTTTCCACTGTCGCCTTCAACGCTGGCAAATTATTCTGCACGATCGCCCAGATTAAATTCAGCGATACCCGGAAATATTCATGCACCACAATATTTCTAAACGCTACAATCTGCGCCCACGGCACCTCTGCGTACTGATTCATCAAGTCAGCCGATAACGAATTTGCCGCTTCTCCAATGATTTGGAGATGATGCACCACCCAAACCTGAATCAACTCTTGCTCATCAAACGCCTGCCGTCCCTGACTGGTCTATCGCTCGATCGCCTCGATGGCATCCAACATGTCTTGCAGCCGTTCCGCCTCACGCCTCATAGCGCCACAGCCTCACCCAACACGCGATCGCGAATCCGCTCCTTCAACATATCCACCGTCGCGATATCCACCTTGCGGTTTAGGAGCTGTTCTAAATCCAGCAACAACCCACCCGGAAACCAGGGCGTGATTTTCTCCAAATCATAATCCACCAAAAAATCAATATCGCTTTCCTCTGTCGCTTCCCCCCGTGCTACCGAGCCAAACACCCGCACATTGTAAGCACCATGCTTGGCAGCGATCGCTAGAATCTGCTCCCGCTTGGGCTTGACTAAATCATCCATTCCCAGGTCAACTTGAGCTTCCATCTTCTCAGGCTGCCTGTAACGTTTGCGGTTGGGGTAAAGCTCTCCCTTCCACCTGGTAGCTTTCAATCAGCAATTCCAGCACCTCTTGAGCATTCTGAAGAGCTTCCTCGTAGGTATCGCCATCAGTAAAATAGCGCTGAATTTCAGTCGCAAATTCAGGCAACTCCACCAGGTAAGCCTGATCTGTCTCAGACCAAATAATATTCATCCGATACTTAAGTTGACTCATCTTCTTCCTGCTCCTTGGCTTCTAGCTGTTGCAACGCATCATTCACTAGCTTTTCTAGATAAGGCTTAGCATCCTTCCCATCTTTACCCGCCAGCGTAACTGGTAATTCTGGCAACTTCGGATGAACCCACCTTCATGACTGCCTCGAATGCGAACACATTCAAAGCCTACCTTCCGCAGCATTGCCTTCAACTCTCTCACTTTTTTAGGCATTCTTGCTCCAGCTTTACAGGCTCCTCCTACATCCCCAACGCTTTCAGGTTTTGTCGGATGGCTGCTTCTAGTCTGGCACTCTCAGCAAACTGCTCCTCTAACTTCTGCGTCAACCGTTGCATCTTCTCTTCAAACGGCTCATCGTCATCCTCCACTTCCTCCGCCCCCACATAACGCCCTGGAGTCAGCACATACCCGTGCGACTGGATCTCCTTCAACGTCGCACTCTTGCAGAACCCCGGCACATCTGCATACTCACCCGATCCCGCTTCCCCACGCCATGCATGATAGGTGTTTGCAATCCGGGCAATCTCGCCTCCATCAGGCTTATCTGTCAACTCCCGGTGGGTGCGATCGACCAGATAACCCAGCTTTCGGGCATCAATAAACAGCGTCTCACCCCGGCGATCGCGCAAAGTGGTAAAGCCCTTTGTCCCCACCATTCCCTTCTTATTGCGCGTCACAAACCACAAACACGCGGGAATCTGCGTCGTGTAAAACAATTGCCCCGGCAGCGCAATCATGCAATCCACCAGATCTGCCTCCGCGATCGCCCTGCGGATTTCCCCCTCTCCTGACTGGTTAGAACTCATCGAGCCATTCGCCAACACAAACCCGGCAATTCCATTCGGCGCGAGGTGATGGATCATGTGCTCCACCCAGCCATAGTTGGCGTTACCCTTGGGCGGTGTGCCATACTGCCAGCGCACATCGTCGGAGAGCGAGTTATTCCACCAATCGCTGATGTTAAACGGCGGATTTGCCAGAATGTAGTCTGCCTTCAAGTCCTTGTGCAGGTCATTGATGAAGCTGTCTGCTTGGCGATCGCCAATGTTGCCATCAATCCCCCGAATTGCCAGGTTCATCAAACACAGTCGCCGCGTGGTCGGATTCGACTCCTGTCCATAGATGGCAATATCACCCTTGCGTCCGCCGTGCGCCTCCACAAACTTCTCCGACTGCACAAACATACCACCTGAACCACAGCAGGGGTCATAGATCCGTCCCTTGTACGGCTCAATCATGGCGACCAGCAGCTTCACTACCGACTGAGGCGTATAGAACTCTCCACCGCCCTTGCCTTCCTTCTCAGCAAACTGCCCCAGGAAATACTCATATACCCGTCCCAGAATGTCCTTCGATCGACTAGAAGAATCTCCCAAAGCAATCTTGCTGATCAGGTCAATCAGTTCCCCCAACCGCTGCTTATCCAGATCCGGTCGGGCATACTGAATCGGCAACACTCCCTTGAGTCGCGGGTTCTCCTTCTCGATCGCCAGCATCGCCTCATCAATCAACTTGCCGATCGTCGGTTGCTTCGCGTTCGCCTGAATGTGCGACCACCGCGCCTCCTTCGGCACCCAGAAAACATTCACCCCCAGATACTCATCCCGATCTTCCGGGTCGGTGTAGTCCGTCTCCTGCCGCGCCGCTAGGTCATCGTAGAGTTCCTGGAACGCATCCGAGATGTACTTGAGGAAAATCAGCCCCAGGGCAACGTGCTTGTATTCCGCAGCATCCATGTGACCGCGCATCTTGTCTGCTGCTGCCCACAAGGTTTGCTCAAACCCCAGGTTTGCCCCATTGCCGTTCTTACCGTTGGTCTCGTTTTTTTTTCGTGCCATGCTTCCGGTTCACACTCTCAGACTGCTGCCTGTTTCCAGTTTGAATACCTGGCTCCTGCCGCAACCAGAGATTATAGTTGTTCCATAGCGTAACTCACTCATCTTTACAGAATGCCCCGCCTTGGCAAACGCTACATCGAATATTTAAACGTCAGGGTGCCGACTTTAGAGATGGCACTCCTCAGACAGTACTGCGAAGCAACTCATCGCTCTCAGTCAGATGTGATTCGCGAATTTATTCGGAGCCTGAAGGCGGCAGTGCCAACGGCATCGGAGCAACCCTAACAACGTCGATGTGGCAACTCAAGCGAGGAGATGAAGAACATGACCTTTGCCGAATCCCGTAGCGAAACTGTGCCGGTGCAGCTTCCCAATGGAGCAATCGTCAAAGTTGAGGTGACAAATACCGGGCGAGAGGATGTCAGTTTTGACACGAAGCAATTTCAGCCGGTTGCCGATGCGATCGAGGGTGTGGTGCAGATGATTGCTGCCCCGATTCAAAAGGTGAGACCGAAGAAGGCGACAGTAAAGTTTGGCATGGAACTGGCGATCGAGGCGGGGCAACTGACCGCAATTATTGTCAAAGGCTCCGGTAAAGCCAACCTGGAAATTACGTTGGAATGGGAAACCCAGCCGAAGCCTGAACCATGAGTCAGCTAGAGGATTTACTACAACAGTGCACAGTGAAGCTTTCCGTGTCCGGCCGCATGGGCTGGGGCACGGGCTTCTTTGTGGCTCCTAGCTGGATTCTCACCTGTGCTCATGTGGTGCAGGAGGCAAAAGGTGAGTCTGTTCAGGTGTGGTGGCAGAAGGAGGAACTGGAAGCAGTAGTGGAGCGATCGCTACCGAACCCCTACGATTTAGCACTGTTGCAAGTAGCCCGTCCGTCCGATGTCAATGCCCCTTGTGTCTACCTGGATGAAGAAATTCGCTCTCGTGACCCGCTGTATCTGTTTGGCTATCCAGATGAAGGCGATCGCCAGGGAGAGCCGCGCACGTTTAACTGCGATGGCATTACGGGTAGTGAGATTGCCTCGATTTTGTTTAACCTGGGGCAGGTGCGACCGGGGATGAGTGGGTCGCCCCTGCTGAACCAACGGACGGGTAAGGTTTGTGGGATTGTGAAATTTACCCGCGATCGCTCTTTTGACTTGGGTGGAGGTGCGATTCCGACTCGTGTGATCCTGGAGCAGTTTCCTGAATTGCGATCGCTCCAGCAGGCGTTTCATGGGGGCGATCGGCGCTGGGTCAATCTGATTAACAAGCAACCTGAAATTGACGTTCAGCCCTACTTGAATTCCATCGCCACCACCTACGCAAAGTGGCAGCGATATTACACGCTGACCGATGCGGAAGGCAAGCAACGGCAGGTAGAGGAATCAGCCCCGCTGTTTGACTTTGTTGGGTTGATGGTGCAGACGGTGCCAAAGCAGGAGCGAGAACAGCCGCAACAAGAGCAGCCAGCGCAAGAAAAGGTCGAACGGTTTTCGGTATTGGACGGGTTGCGGAAGTATGCGCTGGGGGAGAAGCCGGAGTCTGTGTTGTTGGTTGGGCGACCGGGTTCGGGCAAGTCTACCGCCTTAGCAAAGCTGCTGTTAGAAGAAGCGCGTTCCCAGACCTCGGAGGTTTCCAAAACCTCCGAGGTCTTAACCCACTCGCCTCGCATCCCGGTGTTGGTGGAATTGCGTTATTGGCAAGGATCGATCGCCGACCTGATTCACAATGCCATTGCCCGCCACGACCCGACCCTCAAGGCTGTGCCCCTGGATCGGTTGCTGACCCATGCGTTGCTTCTGTTTGATGGGGTGAATGAATTGCCCTCAGAACCAGCGCGAACCGAACTGATCGCCTTTCGCCACAACCATCCCAAACTCCCAATGATCTTCACCACGCGGGATTTGAGCTTGGGCGGCGATCTGGGGATTGAGCGCAAGCTGGAAATGTTGCCGCTGACGGAACCGCAGATGCAAGCGTTCATCCGAGCCTATATTCCAGCGCAGGCGGAGGCGATGCTGCGGCAATTCAAGGATCGGTTGCGGGAGTTTGGGCAAACACCGCTTTTGCTATGGATGTTATGTGAAGTCTTTAAGCAATCGCCCGTACAGCAGTTACCCAATAATTTGGGTGGCATATTTCAAGTTTTTACTCGTACCTATGAAGAGAGCAGTGTGCGGAAGCACGAAGTCGCAGCCCTAAAGGGAGACGTTAAACCACTGACAGATCGCCGCCTGTGGAAAAAAGCATTGATGGCGATCGCAGCCATTATGATGCAGGGAAAAACACCCGTTGATTTTCGAGTGGCAATTCACCGAGATGAAGTCGAAAGCGAACTCAGCCGAGTCTTTCCAAATGAGCCATTCCCAGTTCGAGACATCTTGGATGACTTGCTCAAATATCACCTACTGCAAAATCAAACCACCGACCAAATCGAGTTTCGTCACCAACTGCTTCAGGAATATTACGCGGCGGAATCTCTCCTCAAGTTATTGCCAACCCTGACCGATGAGCAACTGAAGCGAGACTACCTCAACTACCTGAAGTGGACAGAACCCATTTCATTAATGCTGGCGTTGGTGGATGAGGAAAACCAAGCCCTGCGCGTAGACAAGCTGGCAATGGACGAAGTGGACTTGATGCTGGGGGCAAGGTTAGCAGGGGAAGTAAAACCCACTTGGCAAGCTACCACCGTCGGCTGGATTGATGCGAAACTCCTACCCATCAACCTTAAAGTTCAATGCTGGGAAACCAGTCATTCTGATAAAGCTGTGGCGGGGTTGCTCACTGCTCTTCAAAACTCAGACTACCAGGTGCGTAAGAGGGCAGCAAAGGCGTTGGGGACAATCGGCAGTGACCAAGCCGTGGAGGGATTGCTCCGTGCCCTACAAGACTCAAACGACTCTGTGCGTCAGAGTGTAGCAGATGCATTGAGAGCAATCGGCAGTGACCAAGCCGTGGATGGGTTGCTCCGTGCCCTACAAGACTCAGACAAATTTGTGCGTGAGAAGGCATTCTGGCGTGTGCGTGAGAGGGCAGCAGGCCATGTGCGTGAGAGGGCAGCAGGGGCGTTGGGGGCAATCGGCAGTGACCCAACCGTGGCAGGATTGCTCCGTGCCCTCCAGCACTCAAATTACGATGTGCGTAGGAGGGCAGCAGAGGCTTTGGGGAAAATCGGCAGTGAACAAGCTGTAACGGGGTTACTCACTGCTCTCCAGGATTCAGATTACCGTGTGCGTGGGAGTGCAGCAGATGCGTTGAGGGTAATCGACAATAAACAAACCATAGCAGAGTTACTCACTGCTCTCCGGGATTCAGATTACCGTGTGCGTGAGAGTGCAGCAACGGCGTTGGGGAACATCGGCAGTGAAAACGCCGTAACGGGTTTGCTCACTACCCTCCAAGACTCAAACGACTCTGTGCGTGAGAGTGCAGCAACGGCGTTGGGGGAAATTGGCAGTGAAAACGCCGTGGCGGGTTTGCTCACTGCCCTCCAAGACTCAAATTACCATGTGCGTTGGAGAGCAGCAGATGCGCTGGGGAACATCGGTAGTGATCAAGCCGTGGTAGGGCTACTCACTGCCCTCCAAGACCCAGACACTGCTGTGCGTTGGAGTGCAGCAGATGCGCTAGGGAACATTGGTAGTGAACAAGCTGTGGTAGGGCTACTCACTGCTCTCCAAGACTTAGATGACTTTGTGCGTGAGAGTACAGCAGAGATGTTGGGGAACATCGGTGGTGAACAAGCTGTGGCGGGTTTGCTCACTGCCCTCCAAGATTCAGACAACTCTGTACGTAGAAAGGCAGCAGAGGCTTTGGGGAACATCGGCAGTGAACAAGCCGTGGCAGGGCTGCTTGATGCCCTCCAGGACTCAGACACTGCTGTGCGTGAGAGGGCAGCAGAGGCTTTGGGGAACATCGGCAGTGAACAAGCTGTAGCGGGGTTGCTCGCTGCTCTCCAGGACTCAGGCATATCGGTGCCTGAGAGGGTCGCAGAGGCTTTGGGAAATATTGGTGGTGAACAAGCTGTGGAGGGTTTGCTCGCTACCCTCCACGATTCAAGCGGGGTTAGGCGTTTTTGTGCAGCAAAGGCGGTGAGCAAAATCGGCAATCCCCTATCATTGGCTGATCTGTGGCAATTATGTCACCAGCATGGCGAGGATTATTTTTGGAATGCTATTTCTGCTATCCAAAACCGTTGCAAGTTCTACAACTACGAAATCTTTCAAGCTCATCTAGCAGCACAGAAAGCCGATCGCCCAACCCACCCAAACCGCGATCGCCCCGACCAATCCAATTATCTATGATCTAAGAGGAGCCGCGATCGCCAACCTTGCCCATACAGTCCACGGCAACCAAATTACCCAACCAGAGGAACTCTCATGAAGATCCCCCTCCCCGAAGACCTGGAACACCGTTTTCAGTCCCATCTCCCCCAACTCTGCCAACGTGCCCTCGAAGCGATCGCGATCGAAGCCTACACAAATCGCCTCATGAGTGCTGCCGAAGTCCAAGCTCTGCTGCAACTTCCCTCCCATCTTGCTACCGATGCCTTTCTCAAACAGCACGGAGTCATTCGCTCTCTCACCTTAGAAGACGTTCAGCAAGAGATTCAAACCCTCGATCAAGTTCTCCATGATCGTTCTTTGTGACACCTCTCCGATTTGCTATCTCATTCTCATTGGTCAGATTGACCTACTCCCGCAACTCTTTCGATCAGTCACCATTCCAGTTGCAGTGTGTAATGAGCTTTTGAATGAAGAGGCTGGCGACTCCATTCATGAGTGGATTATGAATCCTCCTACATGGTTGAATATTCAGACTGTTCCTCAACCCCTGCTCTCATTGCCCAATTATCTCGGTGCTGGAGAATGCGAAGCAATCTCTCTCGCAGTCTTACTTCAAGCCGATTTAGTCATCATCGACGATCTGGATGCTCGAACTGCCGCTCAACAACTCAATCTCCCGATCATTGGCACACTTGGCATTCTATACCGTGCCGGAATTACGGGACTGATCGACTTTCCGACAGCGATCGCTCAACTTCAACAAACCTCCTTTCACGTTTCCCAAACTCTCGTCCAGCAACTTCTTCAAGACTATTACCGCAATGTCCAACGCCCCTAAATTTGATCTCCGTGGTGCAAACATTGGCAACCTTGCCGAAACCGTTCAAGGCGACCAGATTGCTCACCTTCAAAATGTGTCTGAGCAAAATCTTGAGATTCTATTGACAGACTACAAGCAATTTATTGAGCAACTTCAGCAGAAATACCCCACCCTGGCAGATGCGACCACCGTTCCGCAAATAATTGAAGTCGAAGCAAAACTGCTCGAAGCCCAAGATCAACAGCGGTGGCAAAATTTCCTCAATCTCAAACGACTTTGGCACAGCAGCAAGAAAGCAGGCATCAAAGTTGGCGAACACTTTGCTGAAAACAATGTCTGGGCAAAAGGTGCGTTGGCGTTCGCCTGTGCGGTAGCACGTATCGCCTTTCTCGAAGGTGTCAGTGAAGATGGGAAGTAACAACCATTGAACTAAGCAAACTCAAACTATGCAAATCACGATCGACCTTCCTGATGAATATGTTTAGCGTCTAGAGCCAACTCTGGCTAATTTCCCCCAGCGATGCCGACCTGCAAATCCAACTCGGCAACCACCTTAATCTGCTAGAACAGCAAAAATTATTACCAGTTGGCACCACCGCCAAATCCTTCCCGGCGACGAACGCGCTCAGGTCATCAACGATCGCCTCAACAGCGCCGACATTATATTGCTACTCATCAGTGCCGACTCGATCGCTGACCACACCTGCTACAACATCGAAATTAACCGGGCAATGGAACGCCATCAAGCAGGCGAAGCCCGCGTCATCCCGATTTTGCTGCGTCCGGTAGATTGGCAAGGTGCGCCCTTTAGCCAGTTGCCTGTGTTACCCAGGAATCATCAGTCTGTGACCAGTTGGGGCGATCGTGATGCCGCTTTTCAAGAGATTGCGGAAGGGATTCGAGCAGTGGCGATCGAGTTGAGACGAACGAAAAGTGCTGGAGCTTAAGCCTCATCCTCATCCTCCAAAAGCTTGCCAAGATTGTGCGTCTCCATTAAACCCTTATAGCGCTGAGGCAGACCGTCCCTGAGCGTGTCCTCAACAATACTGCTGACCGTTTGATCACTCAGACCAGAGAGCGTCTTCAGCAGCCGATCCAGGTTAGGCGTGACGTACAGGCGCAATTCGGTTTTCTTTTTTCTAGCCATCAAACGTTCTTGGTGCCTGCTCAGCTTCAGCGACCTAGCGATCGTAACCAGCTTTTAGGCTAATTCTTAAATTTTGGTAATTCTATATTGTACGAATTGCCGAATTTATCCCATATTGAAGTCACCTTGAAAACACTCAGATTCTCTAAGGCTTCTGCGTTGGCTTCCCATGCAACTTCAACATCCTATAAACAGTTCGCTCAGTTGGCGGAGTCCCACAACCCTTGCGGTACTCAAAACTATCGATCTCACCTGAATCAATGAGCCTAAGCTTCTCTTGGTATCTTGCCTCTTTACGCTCTTTGTAAGGTAACCCAGCACACGATTCAATTAGCTCAGGTCTTTTTTGCTTTAGCTCTTTCTCAAACAATTCATCGTCACGTGTTTCAACCTGAATTGCGACCTGGCGTCGCGTACGACGCTTTCCCTCTTTAGTAACTTGCTTGTATTGATTGAGGACAAATTCTTGCCAATAATCACTAACACGTGTTTTACCTTTATCTACACGATTTCTGTAAAAGCAGCGATGCCCTTCTCTTCCCAATCCTTCACCTTGCGCTCAATGGTCTTCAGACTGGCACCAAATTGTTTAGCGATTGCCCTCTTCCTCTGACCATAGGTTTTGCGATCGCATGGCTCACGCAATTTCGTAATCGCCTCCACCCAACGTCTCGACTCTTGTGAAAGCTCAAGATGGATAACATTGGATTCACGGGGCGTATCTACCAGTTCTTCAGAACTATGATCTTCTGGCGACTCTGATAACTCCTCTTCTAAGGAAGGCTTTAAGGACATGATAAGCAGTACAAAATTACTATAAACCTCTAATAAACGGCAGTCAACTTGGCAAACTTAGTTGAGAGGAACTGGTTGGCAGAGTTCTAAAAAACGTCACCAAACGTGACAAAAATTTGATAGGCGACAACCACTGTGTCAAACTTTTTCAGAGCGAAAATTCAGCTAAAATCGCTAGAAACCTTGTGATACAAGCGAAACGAGCCTCAGTTGATTGAACGACAAAGTTCTGTCAAAACGACAATTACTGAGTCAAATGACAAAATCAGTAAAGGCACAGTGGGAGGCTGGCAATGCTCGGCTTTGTTGCCTTAATTGCACTTGAAATTCTGACTGGGCATGGAATGTTGGATATTTTGGCAAACCTTTAAGCTTTTAGGTTAAAAGTTTCTCGGCTAAGACGCAGTTAGGAAAGTGAAAGCTCCAGTCCATCACCGAACTGGAGCTTTCACTTTTTCAGATCCCCAGAATCTTGAAAATTCTAATGGTCTGTCAAAAATTATTTTTTGGGTTGAAAATCCCAAGATAATCACCCTTTTCCTATCCCAGACTCACAAACACAAAAAGTCTGTGGAGGCTGTGGGGGCAGACTTTACTTGTGCAGGCGTGTTTAACCGCCGGAAACACTCTTTATAACATCCTCTTAAACCAGGAAGATTGGAGAATAAGGGTGATACCGAGTTAAACGAATTCGTAGGCACATCAAAGTTCAGGAGGGGCTTGGCAGTGCCAAGCCCGTAACGGGATCTGTTGTGGTTGCAATTCAAATTGGTATGAGTTAAGGGAGGAGTAGGAGATGAAATTGAGCCTTTGCATGATTGTGAAGGATGAGGAAGAAGCACTACCCCAATGCCTGGAAAGCGTTCAGGAAGTTGTGGATGAAATAGTGGTCGTTGATACTGGCTCCACCGATCGCACCGTTGAAGTTGCCAGCCATTACGGAGCCAGGGTTTATTCATTTACCTGGGGCAACGACTTTGCGGCTGCCCGGAATGAGTCCCTGCAATACGTCAAAGGTGAATGGGTGCTGGTTCTGGATGCCGACGAGATCTTAGAACCGGGGATGGGTTCTCGATTAAAACAGGCGATTGAGCACAAAGATGCACTGGTCGTTACTCTCCTCAGGCGGGAGGTCGGCAACCATCCCAATTCGCTGATTTCACGGGTATTTCGCAATCGTCCCGATATCCGATTTTCTCGCCCTTATCACGAGTTGATCGATGACAGCGTGGCAACCATTTTAAACCAGGAACCCCACTGGCAGGTGGTGGAACTACCAGGAGTGGCGATCGCCCATACGGGTTACGGCACTGATGCAATTACCCATCGTCGTAAGCTAGACCGTGCCCGCACCACAATGGAACACTATCTCACTACTCATCCAGATGATGCCTATATTTGCAACAAACTGGGAGCGCTGTATCTTGACTGCGGTAACTTCTCCCAGGGACTAAAACTGCTGGAACAGGGGTTGGCATCCTCTCTGGTTGAACCTCCGGTTCTGTGTGAGTTGCATTATCATCTCGGCAGTGCCTACCGTCAGTTGCAAGCAATGCCCCAAGCAGAACACCACTACCGGATGGCAACCGAGCAACCCGTTTCGCCCCGTTTAAAGTTAGGAGCATACACCAACTGGGGCAGCTTGCGTCAGGAGCAGGGAGATTCCGCTGGTGCCACAGCCCTTTTTCAACAGGCTGTAGACATTGACCCATCATTTGCCATTGGACAGTTCAATCTGGGGTTGGCACTAAAAGCAACCGGAGATCTGGAGGGAGCGATCGCCCGTTACCAGCAGGCAATTGCTCTGAATCCCAGCTATGCCGATGCCTATCAAAACCTGGGTGTGGTGCTATTGAAAATTGGCAGGGTAGGAGAAAGTGTCAAAGCCTTTCAACAGGCGATCGCGCTTCATGCCCAGCAGAGTTCCCCTGAAGCAGAACGGTTACGGCAGACTCTCAAGGGAATGGGGATTCTGTGAGGGGTGAGGGGTGAGGGGTAAGTAGTGGGGGAAGGGGGAAGGGAAGAGTTAAAAACTCCTAACTCTCAACTCTCAACTTTCAACTCTCAACGTTCCCTGCCCCTACTCTGGTGGCAATTCGAGGGCGATCGCGCCTAAAGTACCTTTGCGAAAGTCATGGAGAAATTCGCGGGCAGTGCGTTCTACATTCCCCTGATGGCGAACTTCTGCCAGACTGTGCAGGTAATCTTCGCCGGTCATAGATGTAGCATCCAGTTGATAACGGTTCTGCAATAGGGAGGAAACTTGAAGCTCCTTCAATAGATCGACAAGCGCAGCGGCAACTCGCTGATTGTCGTAGCCCGCCTCGCCGATGTCGTCACAAATGGCTAGTTTTATTGCGGCTTGCTGGTCATCCAAGCGAGAAGGCAAAACACCAGGGGCATCCAGCAATTCAATCTGCTCAGAAATTCTGACCCATCGTAGTTGGCGGGTCACACCCGCACGGCGGGCACTTTCCACCACGCGCCGCTTGAGTAATCGATTAATCAGGGCAGATTTGCCCACATTGGGAAAGCCAATCACCACAGCACGGACAGGACGGGGCAGCATCCCGCGATCGTGCCGCCGCTGATTCATCTGTAACCCCGCTGCTTGCGCGGCTTTCGTGACAGCTTCGATCCCCTTGCCATGCTGGGCATCGGTGAAATAGGGTTCTTCTCCCTGCGCCCTAAACCAGGTAGTCCATTGCTCCCGCACTGGTACCGGAATCATATCCAGCCGGTTCAGAACCAGTACCCGTTCTTTACTGCCAAGCCATTCCTTAACCTGAGGGTGCTCAGTCGATAACGGAATGCGGGCATCTCGCACTTCCAGCACGACATCAACCAGCTTAAGCTGCTCCCGTAGAGCCTTCTCAGCCTTGGCAATGTGACCGGGATACCACTGAATTGGAGGGGAAGACATTAGAAATAGGGGAAGGGGAAGGGGGAAGAGTTGAGAGTGGAGAGTTTTGAGTTGAGGGTTGGGCGTTATACCAATTTCATTTCAGGATGAGCAGAATTAACCTATGTCAGGCAAGGGGCTTAAGCCTCTTGTTCAGTGGAGCCGCATAAAGAATTGGTATTAGGTGCAGGTAACCAAGTAGTGGGGGTAAAGAGTTAAAAGTAAACGCGCTGTGTTACTGACCGTTTGGCTGAGGCTCACAGCCAAGCCATAACTATAGACATTAACACCAGACATCGAACACCTCCCTTCTGCAACAACCAACAACTGGCATTTCTCTCCCCTACGACCCACGATCTACCACCCTAAAAGCCTATCCGAAAACTTCCTGGGGTTTAGTGTTGGGCTTTAGCGGTTAAGGCTTTTTGGATAGGCTTTAAGGCACAATCAACACTGGACAGGGAGATAGGTTAATCACCCGGTTGGTCACGCTATCGGAAACCCCTTCGTCCGTTAGCCCCAACCCCCGACAGCCCATCACAATTAAATCGGCTTCAACTTCATCCGCAACGTCGCAAATGGTGAAGGCGGGTTTGCCTTCGCGTTCAACCGCTTCAGCTTCAAGCCCTTGTTGGGAAAAAAGAGTTTTGGCACTTTCCAGGAGTTCAGCGATCGCCTCTGGCGAGGTCATCACATCCCCCGGCACCTCCCCATCCGGCACCTCTACAACCGACAGTAAAATCAGACGGCTACCGTGGATTTTGGCAAGCTTGGCAACTGTTTCAGCCGCCTGCCGCGACTCACGGCTCTGATCAATCGGAAAAAGAATGGTCTTAAACATCAGCGATCGCTCCTTGGTTGTTGGTCACTTGGCGCTAGTTGTTAGTTTTTAGTGGTTGATTGTTCTATAACACCTGACACCCGACCCTGCTCCCCCTAACAAATGACCCATAACCAAAATGACAAATTTTGTTAAGTTCATGAGAAGATGACAATAGGTAAAAAAACTTATTAATTCAGTTAGGAGGTTGGTCCGGTGCCCAAAAAGACTGTAGCAAATTTATCGTCCTCTGATTTATCAGGTAAGCGGGTTTTGGTCAGGGTTGATTTTAATGTGCCGCTGGACGATCAGGGCAGCATTACAGACGATACGCGCATTCGGGCTGCCCTGCCAACAATTCAAGAGCTTACGTCCAAGGGTGCAAAGGTCATTTTAACCAGTCACTTTGGGCGTCCCAAGGGTGATGACTTTGCTGCCCGTTCCCAGGATAAGTTTCGTTTAACTCCCGTTGCAAAGCGGCTCTCAGAACTATTGGGTAAGCCGGTTGCAAAACCCAGCGATTGTATTGGGGATGAGGTGACAACAGCGGTCTCGGCGTTGCAAAACGGGGATGTGCTTTTGTTAGAAAATGTCCGTTTCCATCCTGGGGAAGAAAAGAATGATCCGGCATTTGCCAAACAGTTGGCATCGGTGGCTGATCTATATGTCAATGATGCGTTTGGCACCGCCCACCGCGCCCACGCCTCCACAGAAGGGGTGACTCATTACCTTAGCCCGTCGGTGGCTGGCTTTCTAATTGAGAAAGAACTGAAATATTTGCAGGCGGCGATCGATAATCCGCAGCGTCCCCTGGCAGCAATCATTGGTGGTTCCAAAGTTTCCAGCAAGATTACCGTAATTGAGAGCCTGCTGGAAAAGGTAGACAAACTGCTGATCGGCGGTGGCATGATCTTCACCTTCTACAAAGCTCGTGGTCTGAGTGTGGGTAAATCCCTGGTTGAGGATGAATTCCTGGATCTGGCGAAGTCGCTGGAAGCAAAGGCGAAGGAAAAAGGCGTAGCCCTTCTGCTACCGACGGATGTCGTTGTAGCTGACAACTTCTCTCCCGATGCCAATGCCCAGACGGTCAGTGTCGAAAGCATTCCCGATGGTTGGATGGGTCTGGATATCGGTCCTGACTCAATCAAGGTTTTCCAGCAAGCATTGGCAGACTGCAAATCAGTGATCTGGAATGGACCAATGGGCGTGTTTGAGTTTGATAAATTTGCGGCAGGGACAGAGGCGATCGCCCATACCCTGGCAGACTTGACCAAAACCGGAACCACGACCATCATTGGGGGTGGAGATTCTGTCGCAGCAGTTGAAAAGGTCGGTGTTGCCGATCAAATGAGCCACATTTCTACCGGCGGTGGTGCCAGCCTGGAACTGCTGGAAGGCAAAGAACTTCCCGGCATTGCAGCCCTGAACGACGCTTAGGGTTTTGCCTTTTGCCTTGCCCCTTCCTCACACCCTCAGCCCTCACCCTTTCTCCCTTGTTTGGGGAGTCGATAATTCGGGTGGGGGTGTTTTTTTCCAAACTCCGCCCAAGTTCTCTAGAAGCTAACAGGGCTACCTCACCAAAAACTTAAGCAGAACAACGTTCCTAATCACCCGCCGCACATAGACCTGAGATCTAACCGATAACCTCTCGGCGGTCGGGTGCATTGGGGTTTATGTTATGCTTCCATCGCTTCTCTACAAGCTCAAGGCAAGGGAATTCCTGCGGAACGAATAGCCAATTTAACAGCCCCTTTGACGACATCACTCACTGTTGCATCCCCCAATGATTGCCCCCACTTTAACAACTTTGCTTTGACTGTCGAATTTGTTTGGGACTGAGTTGCGATGTCTTCCGCTACTTGCTCTTGAGCCACATCGACTGTCACACCTCTCTTTTGCAACTGCTCAATCAAGTCTTGAATTTGCATTGCTGCGCTGCTTAAGTCGTTACTCATATTAATGTAATTACCCTGAACATATGTCCCGGTGTTAGATTCAATATAATTGCCACCACCTGTATCGATGTGTCGGTCTCCACACACTATCTGATTCTCCACTGTTGCCTTTGTTTCCACATTAATTGGTCTACTCGCCATTAGTCTGGCAATCTCCATCAAATTAGCATTTTGGTATCGATAAGCTTCGATTTCCCGATCTTTCGCCTGTAGTTGATACCGATATTTTTCGCTGATAGACTTGAGAGCTGTTTCATATTTCTGTTTCAGAGATTTTTCTAATTTTGCTTTATCTGCTCCTAGGGGCACATTCACTCGAACGACAAATGCCCCATCTTTTTTATTTTCAATCGCCTGAATTGATAACTCCCTGCCTTCTGCTTCAACTCTTAGTTTCTCTAAAGAAATCAGTAAGGCATTCCAATCTACTCCACTTCTGAAAATTAGATCGACTGTACCTAAAGCTTTTTGGAAAAGCTTGTTGAAATCACCGGGAGCAAAAGCTCCACTACTGGGACGGCGCTCTTGATTTCCCGATTTCAAATAGACATACTGGCAATCAGTATCATCTAAAATAGTGCCGGTATTGATATTCCAATCTTCTAAACAAGTAGCTGTAAAAATTGCTCCTGTGAAATCTGTTCCTAATGCTTGAGTTCTGCTTAAGTTGGCACCAGTCAGATCAGCATTAACAAAGTCAGAATCATTAATATTAGCTCCACTTAAATTAGTTTGGCGTAGGTTTGCTCCGCTAAGGGTGGCGTCACTTAAATTTACTCCTCGTAAAATAGTTCTACTAAGATCAGCTTGACTTAGAATACTTTTGTTTAAATTTGCTTCACCCAAATTAGCTCCTCTAAGATTAGCGCCGAAAAGAACTGCCTTACTTAAAATCGCTCCAATCAAAACCACTCCACTGAGATCAGCACCTGTGAAATCAGCTTCACTTAAAATTACTCCACTTAGAATTGCTCCATTAAGGTTACTACCAAAAAAATTCGCTTTACTTAAAACTGCCCCGCTTAAAATTACGCCACTTAAATCAGGCACAATGTTTGGATTTTCACCTGTCCAGTCATTCCAAATTTCAATACCCTGGCTAAGAATTTCTAAGTGTTCCTCGTTCGCCATCACAGATTTCCTTAAGGGTTTATCAACTGGCGAAGTGATAACTCTAATGAAACAAGGTCTTCTTGAATCGTGTGCCAGATGATAGATAGATTCACCTGAAAATATTCATGAATCACAATATTTCGCATTCCACGTGCATCGTCCCAGGGAATTTCAGGGTGTGAAGCCTCCACATCGGGTGGTATGCTACGAACTGCTTCACCAATGATTGCAAGGTTATACAAGACTGCCCTGATCGTTTTTCGATCGCCTTGAAACTCCTCAAAGGTTATTTCGTTTGTGAAGTCCCGAATCTCCGCGATCCCGGCGAGCACGTCTCTTACTCTATTCTGCCAATCTCTAGAAGGCACGAATCGCCTCCCGGAAAACGGGTTCTTGTAGATAAGGTTTGAGGGAGTCGGGCGTACCCAGATCAACCGAACTTTCTAAAATTTCCTCTAGGTAACGTTTTAAGCGTACAAACGTGAACAACCCAACCGGACGATCAAACTCTACTAGCAGATCGACATCGCTGTCTTTTCGCGCTTCATCCCTTGCCACGGAGCCAAATAGGATCAAAGACTTCACGCCAAAAGTCTTCAGCGTGTTCTGATGGTTTGTTAGTACTGCAAGGGCTTCCTGTTGCCTCATTACTCAACCTGTAACGCAAAGAAGAACCTATTGGGGATTGTATCTCACCAATCACCTCCCAATTACTTCTCCACGAAAGATTCATAGCGATTTGGTCATCGCACCCCACCAGACAGGTTTCCGCTTGCGCCCCCACCGATATTTAAAGCTACATAACGTTCCCAATCACCCGCCGCCAGTAACCTTCAACGCTCCGCAGCTAGCCTCTCGGCGATCGGTGTGCATTGGGGTTGTTATGCAGCCATGATCAATATGTTGTCTACTTGCGAAACTCAGACGATTTGATTCCTCTACAGCACGGGTCATCGCTCATCCATGGCGTGTCCCCTTGAACGATAGTTTCATCAATACCGTAAGGTTGACTATCTTTGTAACTCAGGACAATTGACCAACAATCTTGACATAGATTTGCGATTTTACTCACAAAAGTATTGTATGTAGGGGTAGATGAAGGAGTTGAGACATACTTCGAGGGATTGGACTTAACAACTGAAACCAAACTTTCCGTATACATCGTTAAGCTAATTCGATCTGATTTAGATAGTTTTTGCCATCTTGTCTGAGGAATAATGACTCTAACGACAGGTGTATCAGTAGCTTCTCCAGCAGTTTGATAAATCCCTTTAAGGCTTGTGAAAACTTTTTCCCCACGGATAATCTGAGCTTTTTGGATTTTCATCTGCCCTTGTTGCAATGGATTAGCATTTTGTTGAGCATAAGCCAAATTCTTCTGATATGCCTCTGCTCTCTGTCTTGCAGCCTCATAATTTGAGCTTGATGAGGGTACAGACTGCATGAAACTAATAGAAGATCGCCATTCTGCCGCCACTTGACTCCATTCGCCTGAAGACTTTGCTGTTTGAGCAAGCTTTGCTGCATTAGTAGCTTTATTTACTCCATCAGCGAATGAGTCAACCTGTTTTGTTGGGGCTTCAGGAGTAACTGGAGAACTGGAAGGACTTGCAGGTGATGACTGGCTTGCATTTTGACTGCTTGAATTTGAGCAACTAGCTAAAAATAGCAAGATAGTTAAGATGGCTGCGTGTTTCATAAAGTGAGTAAATCGCATATTAACTAAATCTCTAAAGCTATAAACCTTCACTTACTTGGACTTAGGAATCTAGGGACGGGTTTTCAGGTACGCCAATAGATCGCCTTTGCCGTCAGATTGTGAATGAATGGGTAGATTCAGTGCGGTTACTTGGAGATGCTCTTAAATCCCAGTCTGGAGGTCGATTTGATCTGGGTCACCAGGATCTGATCCTTCACGATCTCAAATTTCATGGAGGCATCGGAGGAAGAGACAATAGTTCCCGGTTGGCTTTTGATAGTGACTTCCTCATTCAGCACGTAGGTGGCGATCGCCGCTTTTCGATTGGGCATCACCTGGATTTTCAGGTCAGAGTAGGTGCCTTTATAGTTTTCTGTAATATAAAAGCCCTGTTGCAAGTACTGGTAATACTGCGATCGCGTCAAGTTCATGGTTTGCGATTGCCCCATCCCCTCGATGGTCATGAGTACTGTTGCATTGGGAGCCAGAAAGTTCAGGATGGTTTTGGTATCCCGCTTGTTACTGGCAACCTGCATTTGCTCCAGAATAGTGCGGATCTGACCTTCGCTGATAGTGGTCGCTTTCTGGGTGGCAGCAAGGGTTGAGCGATGGGTCACAGGGGCAACAACAACAATGCCCACGGCAACCAATCCAGCCGCAACACCTGCGGCGATTGGGTTTGTCCAACGGTTTGAGGGAGCAAAAAGGTTCCTGATCATGGTTCTCTAAATTCAGAGCAAAGGGATAACTGGCTCAATTCTAGGGCATTGCTGATTTTGGTTATGAATTGAGAGTTGTATTCATTGAAACTTCGTGCCAATTCATTTTGCTATTCAGCACCCCCTAACTGGCTCAATTCTGGAGAGAGTAAATTACAGCGGTTATTGAATGAGTAAGCCCCAATTTGGCAGGCTAAGCAAGCCCGGCAAGATAGAAAATAGCCGCTCATGCCTGCCCCTCTGCCTGAGGATTTACGGCAACGAATTCTCGCCGCCTATGAGGCGAAAGAAGGATCCCAACGGCAATTAGCAAAGCGTTTCAAGGTGAGCTTGGCTTTCATCCGAGAACTGAGGCGACACCAGCGTGAAACAGGTTTGGTGCAGGCTAAACCACATGGGGGAGGAGCCGTTGCCAAGTTGGGCAAACAACACTTACCCATCGTTGAAGCCCTGGTCACGGCTCAACCGGAGCCTCTGCTCGAAGAGTTGTGTGAGCGCTTTGCCCAACAAACCGGAGGGGAGGGGAGCTTTAACCAAGATTATCAATAAATCTATTTCCGATGATGATGTGCTTGGTTAGTTGGCTCACTCTGGCTTATTCATCTGAGAATCGCTGTAAGACCAATGCTTACTCGCAAAAGGTAGAAAACGCAAATTGGAGGCACAACAATACTGCACTCTCATTAGTACCCCTTAATCCACTAAACTTCAATCAGGGTTGAGTCTTGAAAATAAAGGGAAACTATGTCTGAAGTACATACCTCTCTTGAAAACAAACAGCTTGCGGCTAAAGCATTGCGAAGGGGCGGCTGGATTGCCTTTTGGGTACAACTTGTACTGGTCGTTTCCAGTACGATTATTCTACTTTTTGCCTTTGCTGACCCCGGTTTCAACATTAGTTTGAAATCAATCTTTCGTTTGGTTCCTACGATCGCGGGCTTAGCATTTCTTGCCTATGGAATCTACTGGTCGTGGCATTACGTGGTTCTCTCGAAACAGTTGCTTTCTCACGTTTCCCATCAGCATCCCAGCCGTGCCTCTGTAACCCAAGCCTTAGAAAGGGGAGTGAGTGCAAACTTAATCGGTTTATTGTTGATCCTGATTGCTGCCCAAACAGTGGTAACTGCCTTGCTGATCAAAACGTTGACCACGCCTGCGGGAATTGCGATCGCTCAACCCGGGCAGTTAATTGATGCGTTAGACATATTTGTGGTGCAGGCTTGCCTTTTCTTAGTGATTGCTGGGGTAATTGGAATCGCAATCCCCTTTCGACTATTGAAGCAACTTCATCACTATGGTTAAGGCACGGAACTTTATCAGGGTACCCTCAGCAACTGCACTCTTAACCATCGTCGTCTGACTTGATACCGAACCTAAAAAAGTAATGTTCAAGCCACTATCGTGCAGGCAAACTCAAACTAGCTAACTATTCTTCACCGATAATGGCACTGCGATCGAGCAGCAGCAGGTTACGCAAGTTATCGGTATCCAGTTCAGTCAGCCAATTTTCACCCGCGCCCACGACGTTTTCTGCTAACGCTTTTTTGCTCTCAATCAAGTCGTGGATCTTCTCTTCCAGCGTGCCATTGCAGACAAATTTGTGAACCTGCACATTGCGAGTTTGCCCGATGCGGAAGACCCGATCGGTTGCCTGATTTTCCACTGCCGGGTTCCACCAGCGATCGAAGTGAAACACATGGTTGGCGCGAGTCAGGTTTAAGCCTACCCCACCCGCCTTGAGAGAAAGAATAAAGATTCGGGGTGCCTGGGGGTCATGCTGAAAGCGATCGACCATTTCTTCCCGTTGTTTCTTGGGAGTGCTGCCATAGAGGAACAACACTTCCTGTCCCATCTGGCGTTCCAGGTGCACTTTCAGCAGCTTCCCCCACTCGGCAAATTGGGTAAAGATCAGGGCGCGATCGCCCTCCAGCACCAGTTCTTCCAGCATCGCCTCCAGTCGTTGCAACTTCCCAGAACGACTTTGAAAGGCTGAAGGCTGAAGGCTGAAGGCTGAATTACTCTCTTCCTCCTTCCTCCTTCCTCCTTCCTCCTTCAAGAAAAGTGCCGGATGGTTACAGACTTGCTTCAACTTGACCAGCAGTGCCAGGATGATGCCCTTGCGCTGGATGCCTTCGGCGGCTTCGATCTGCTCCATCGATTTTTCAACGATGTTCTGATAGAGTGTTGCCTGTTCTGACGTGAGTCCACAGAAGACAGCCATTTCCTGCTTTTCGGGCAGATCCTGAATGATGGCGCGATCGGTTTTAAGCCGACGTAGGATGAAGGGTTGAACCAGCGATCGCAATGTTTTTAAGGAATCCGTATCGCCATAGCGCTCGATTGGGGTGGCAAACCGGCGCTGAAAGAAATTTTTTGGTCCCAGGTAGCCTGGATTGAGGAAATCCATAATTGACCACAGTTCCGACAAGCGGTTTTCAACGGGAGTTCCCGTCAGGGCAATCCGAAACTGGGTTTCCAGTTGCCTCGCTGCTTGAGACTGTTTCGCGTCGGGATTCTTAATATTCTGCGCTTCATCCAGCACCACACCCTGCCAGGGAATGGTTTGCAAATCCTGTAAATCCCGGTGAATCAGCGCATAGCTGGTAATCACTAAATCCTTGCCCTGAATTGCCTTTGCAAAGGATTTACCTCGAGCACGACCATCGCCATGATGTTGTACCACCTTCAAATTGGGACCAAATTTTTTCACTTCTCGCTCCCAGTTACCCAAAACCGAAGTCGGACAGACCAGCAGAGTCGGGGCTTCCAGGGCATCCTGCTGCTTTAGATGAAGCAGAAATGCAATTAGCTGAATGGTCTTACCCAAACCCATGTCATCCGCAAGGCAAGCTCCCAAGCCCCATTGCTCCAGGAAAGCCAGCCAACCGACGCCGCGTGACTGGTAGGGGCGTAACTCTCCCCGAAAAGTTTCTGGAGTTGTAATCGGCTCCAGAGTGCGTTTGCCGCTGATTGTGTTGATCAGATCTTGCAGGGAACCCGATGCTTCAAAACTGACAACCGGCAGCTTTTCGATCATCTGAGTATCGCCCGTGCTGATCCGCAACGCATCTTCTAAGGAGAGGGCAGTCTGGTCTTTGCGGCTGGCAAAGAAAGCCTGGGCAGCGCGGATGTCTTGGGGACGCAGTTCAACCCATTCACCATTAATTTCAACCAGGGGCATGTTGAGGGCAACCAGGCGATCGAACTCTTCTTTGGATAGGGTTTGCCCACCAATAGAAAGCTCCCAGCGGAAGTTCAGTAAACTTTGCAGACCCAAGCGATCGCCCTTTTTTGCCTTTCCCGTCTGTGCCTGAATCTTTAGCCCCAAACGGCTTGCCCAGCCACCCTGATTTGCCAGACTAGGGGGCATCACCACACCCAATCCGCTATCCTGCAAACGCCATGCAACAGACCGGAGAAAGTCGTAAGCCTGAAGGGGTTCCAGGGGGCAGAACTGGGGACGAGCTTCCTGAAGGCTTGGCTCAATTAGTGGGTAAAGGCGCGATGCCAACCCCAATCCCATCAGGAAAGTCTCTTGAGGGCGCGTGATCGCCCGTCCCCGATGCATCAGTCGCTCCACTGGATTGCTCCAGATAGTTGAGGCACTGACCAGAAACTCTGGATCATCCACTGCTTGTAGAAAATATTCTAACGTCCAGCTTGATTGCCCCGACTGGGGAGGATGCAAATAGAGACAGGTGCGAAATAGACTTTGCTCAAACCCATGCTGCTGCAAGGGAGCCGTCCAGGTTTTAAGCGCAGTTTGCAGCGATGCCAGATGGTTTTCGAGTAAAATCCCTGCCCCTCCCAAGGACTGCAACCACTCCCGCACGGCAGCGTTAATAACCGTTCCTTTGCTGGAACCCCTTGCCGCTGCCCGCTCCAAAGTTTGTAGGGGATAGCCCTCAACGACTGCCCGCACCTGCGTATCCAGGATCTTGCTGAGAAAGTGTTGTAGCAGCGCAGGTGGGTCCGTTGGTAGATTGATGACTGCTAGCGAGTGGGAGGAGGGAGTTGTTAGCGGTTGGTTGTTGGAGGCTAATGGTTCCTGATTATCTTCCGTGCCCTGCACGCTGTACCCTTTACCCTGTTCTTCCTCTCCCGCTTCTCCTCGGCTCCGCTTCTCCTCGGCTCCGCTTCTCCCTTGCCCCTCTGCCCCCTGCGCTCCTCCGCTACCCGTTACCCCATCCCCCGTACCCTGTTCATAAAACCGACACGCCGCAGGCATCTGTTCAAGAAACCGATTCAGTCGGGACTGATCCAGACCACTATCCAACAAGGGTTGCCAGCCAGTCCATAATTTGCGATCGGCATCTGGGGAGTCCCCTGGGTTCAAAGGCTCAAGTGCGGGAAGGAATTTGGAGCGTGCCATCAAGTCCAGGCTCCAGCGGGCGACGTGAGACCAGTAACGCAAGTCTCCAGCCAGAAAGGAGTCTCCATCGTTGATCCCACCTAGTGGTAAGGAATTGAGCAACGAAACGGCTGCAATGGGAGCCAGGCAAATACCTTCAACAGACCAAGGGTAAAGAAATGAGGCATCATCCGGAGCAGAGGCGGCTGAAAGCTGGGGAATGATTGCCGTTGAAATAGAATCCTCTGCGGTTTGATCTCCCTTGTGCGAGGGGATAGCAAGTGTTTGGCTAGACCAGCACCAGGAATTGGCTCCATAAGCAGTCACTGGAGTTGGCATGGCTTCAGCGGCAATCGAGAGTGTACCGCGCGATCGCTTACCCGGTTTTCCAGAGGATGCCACTGGAGCCTCGAAAAGTGTTTCAGGCAGTTTTAGACTACCGGACTGTTGCAGCGATCGCAAAAAACTGAGCAATTCAGCCGCTGTCATAGCAAACAGATGGGGCAAAACTCCCCCGCTCTCTGCAAGAGCAGGACTGTCTTTAAAACCAGCCTGGATCATTTCCGGCGTAATTCTGCGCCAGGTCTCTCCCCAAATAAATAAGTAGCCTGAGGAGAAAGCAGACAAAGTCTCTGCTGCGGTTTCTTCTCTATTACTTGTTTTTATATCTACTGTCTGCGTCCCGCCATCGCTGCCTTTAGCATCAGACCTGTTCTGTGGGGGATGAAGTAACCAGCTTCCGTGTAATATTGCCATTTGGATTACGGTTTCTCAAATTGTGCTGCAAAGCCAGCAGTTAGTCAGAATCAGGAGGATAATTCCCTGGCAGCATTGAGTATCTACTAAAATTGGGAACCTTTGGCGACTCATCCTTAGCGACTAATTTTAATAAGTTACTCAGTGAGGTAATGCGGCACAAGCATTCCTTTTCCAATCGAGTTCCACTTCCAATCCTGAATTTCTTACTTTTTTGCCCATCAATGACGCAATTCAAATATCAGCCTGAACAAAGTTCCTATAAATAGAACACTAAAAACAGGCTCAGAATAAAAACTTCAAAAAATAGATATTGGTTAAATTCGAGCTTTTGCTAACCATCTCTACAAAAGATCTGCTGACAGAAAACCTGATTGATGGCATCACACCGACCTTATAGGTTTCTCAACCTTGGCTCCTACCTGTTCGGTTTAGCCAATTGATTACAACAGGCACTAAATAGATCAATATATTAAAAATATTTCCAGCTTAAGGTTTTCTCCCCAAACTGTAGCAGCAACGAAGATTCTGACTGCGTCAGTACTGCTATTGTACAACCTCGAATACTGGGTGAGGGAGCAGAACTTAGGAGAACAATGTCAAAATTTTTTAAAAAAATAAACAGTCATGGCGGAAAAGTTGATTAAATACAACTTCTATTTGCCCCCTGTCCCTATCTATCCAGTACCCCCGGTATCTCTACTTTCTTGCCTGCTACTCTCCATATTTGCTCACCTTCGGCAATCACTGGGACAAAAAAGCCGTATCCGTTTATCAATGTTAGGATTGCGACAGAACAAAAAGAGAGAAAGAAGAGGATAACACATTACATGGAAGAGTTCGAGAAGTCGATATCCTTCGATGGAAGGGATATTCGACTGAAAGTTGGTTTGCTTGCTCCACAGGCGGGCGGCGCAGTTTTGCTCGAATCAGAAGAAACGGCTGTTTTGGTTGCCGCGACTCGCTCTACGGGTAGGGAAGGAATTGATTTCCTGCCTCTATTGGTGGACTATGAAGAGCGCATGTATGCGGCAGGGCGTATTCCAGGGGGCTTCTTACGTCGAGAAGGTCGTCCTCCAGAAAAAGCAACGCTCACCTGCCGCTTGATTGATCGCCCCCTGCGTCCATTATTCCCAAGCTGGTTACGAGATGATATTCAGGTCGTTGCGACGACTTTATCGATGGATGAGCGGGTGCCTCCTGATGTGCTGGCAGTGACCGGAGCATCGATCGCAGTTCTGCTGGCAAAAATTCCCTTTAATGGACCAATGGCAGCCGTGCGCGTAGGTCTGGTTGGGGATGACTTTATCATTAATCCGACTTACAAGGAAATCGAAGAAGGCGACCTGGATCTGGTGGTGGCAGGTTCTCCTGAAGGCATCATCATGGTGGAAGCAGGCGCGAACCAGTTGCCTGAGCATGACATGATTGAAGCGATCGACTTTGGTTATGAAGCTGTGCGCGATTTGATCCAGGCTCAGCGAGATCTGCTTCAGGAAATGGGCATCGAAATGGTTCAGGAAGAGCCACCTGTGGTTGATATGACCCTGGAAAACTTCATCCGGGAGCGGGCAACGGCTCCAGTGAAAGAAATTCTGGGGCAGTTTGAAACCGACAAAAAAGTACGGGATGCTGCTTTAGACAAGGTGAAAGACGCGATCGCCACCGAGATCGCCGAACTACCCGACGAAGACTCGGTAAAAGTTGCTGCTACCAGCAACGACAAGGCGTTGAGCAATGTCTTCAAAGATGTCACTAAAAAGTTGATGCGTCGTCAGGTGGTTGAAGATGGCGTGCGTGTGGATGGGCGGAAGCTGGATGAGGTACGCCCTATTTCTTGCCAGGTTGGGGTGCTGCCCCGAAGAGTGCATGGCAGTGGTTTATTTAACCGGGGGCAAACCCAGGTCATGTCTGCGGTAACCCTTGGTACACCGGGAGAGGCGCAGGAATTAGATGACCTGCACCCAGATGAACAAAAGCGCTATTTGCATCATTACAACATGCCCCCCTACTCAGTAGGTGAAACCAAACCGATGCGATCGCCCGGTCGCCGTGAAATTGGTCACGGTGCTCTAGCGGAACGGGCACTTGTTCCTGTCCTGCCTAAAAAAGAAGACTTCCCCTATGTCATCCGGGTTGTATCTGAAGTCTTATCCTCTAATGGTTCCACCTCAATGGGTTCGGTTTCGGGGTCTACCCTGGCGCTGATGGATGCTGGAGTACCCATCATTAAACCCGTCAGTGGTGCTGCCATGGGGTTAATTCGGGAAGGAGACGAAATTCGGATTCTGACTGATATTCAGGGCATTGAAGACTTCCTGGGCGATATGGATTTTAAGGTTGCTGGAACTGAAACTGGCATTACCGCCCTCCAGCTCGACATGAAGATTAATGGGTTGCCAATGGACGTAATTGCCAAGGCAATCACCGAGGCAAAACCTGCCCGTCTGCACATTCTCTCCAAAATGCTGGAGGCGATTAACAGTCCCCGCTCAGAGATGTCGCCCTATGCCCCTCGCCTGCTAACAATCAAGATTGACCCCGATCTGATTGGGATGATCATTGGTCCTGGAGGCAAGACGATCAAGGGCATTACCGAAGAAACGGGAGCAAAAATCGACATCGAAGACGATGGAACGGTTACTATCTCCTCCATTGATGGTGAAAGTGCAAAACGTGCCCGGTCGATTATTCAGGGTATGACTCGCAAGCTCAATGCCGGCGATGTTTACGCTGGAAAGGTCACGCGCATCATTCCCATTGGTGCCTTTGTGGAATTCTTACCTGGAAAAGAAGGAATGATCCACATCTCCCAACTGGCGGACTACCGGGTGGGCAAAGTCGAAGATGAAGTCACCGTGGGTGATGAGGTGATTGTCAAAGTCCGCGAAATTGACAACCGGGGACGGGTTAACCTGACTCGTCTGGGTATTCATCCAGATGAAGCAGCAGCAGCCCGCGAGGCGGCAGCGGTGGGATAGTTTAAATGATCTCCAACTTCTCAGGGAAGTTGGAGATCTGAGCGGCACACTCGAATCCCTATATGATAGAGATATTACAAAATGTAAACTATCTCCTATGGTGCTGGATAGGGCTGGAAATCGAGTATCCGCTCGAATTGTCGTAATCGGAGCCGGAATTGGTGGGTTGACTGCCGCTGCACTGCTGGCGCACCGGGGCTACTCGGTGCTGGTACTGGATCAGGCAATTGTGCCCGGTGGGTGTGCTTCTACCTTTCAGCGTAAGGGCTTTACCTTTGATGTGGGGGCAACTCAGGTTGCGGGACTGGAACCTGGCGGTATTCACCATCGCATCTTCTCAGAACTAGAAATTGATTTGCCTGCCGCAACCCCCTGCGATCCTGCCTGTGCCGTCTATTTGCCGGGGGAAACAGAACCCATTAAGGTCTGGCGGGATCCAGAAAAATGGCAGGCAGAACGGCAACGGCAGTTTCCTGGTAGTGAGCCTTTCTGGAAGCTGTTGTCCGATCTGTTTCGTGCCAGTTGGGCATTTCAGTCCCGCGATCCGGTGCTACCCCCCCGCAATCTGTGGGATTTATGGCAACTGGCTCAAGCAGTCCGTCCCGATACATTAATGACTCTGCCCCACACCTTTTCAACGGTTGGGGATGCTTTGCGAGGTTATCGTCTGGCAGACAACCGACGACTAAAGACGTTTTTGGATATGCAGTTAAAGCTGTATTCCCAGGTAGATGCAGAGGAAACGGCGTTGCTTTATGCTGCAACCGCATTAAGTGTTTCTCAACAGCCTCAGGGACTTTACCATCTACACGGGAGTATGCAGGCGTTGAGCGATCGCCTCGTGGCCGCGTTGGAACGTGATGGCGGTAAGCTCCTGATGCGTCACACCGTTGAACAGATTGACACTGAAACTGGAAACGGGATGAGTGTCAGAATCCATAATCAAAAAACGGGTGAAACCTGGATAGAGTCTGCGGATCAAGTCGTGGCAAACGTAACGGTGCAAAATTTGGTGCGGCTTTTGGGTGATCAAGCTCCGAAGGGATATCAGCATCGGGTTGAGAAACTACCTGCGGCATCGGGTGCCTTCGTCGTTTACCTGGGGGTAGACAGCGATGCTCTGCCGTCTAACTGCCCAGCCCATCTTCAGTTTCTCTACGACTACGATGGTCCCATTGCTGAGAATAACTCTCTCTTTGTTTCCGTGAGTCAACCGGGTGATGGACGTGCTCCGACGGGGAAAGCAACCGTGATTGCGTCGTCGTTTACGGATGTTGCGCTGTGGGGGGGAGCGGAGGAAGTAGAGGGGCGGCGGGGCAGAGCAGTGGAGGAGCATAACAGTGGAGGAGCAGAGCAGTATGTTCCAGATCTAACCTTTGAACCTACCCCCTACCGCCTACCCCCCACTCCCTACTCCTCCCTCAAACAACGCTATACCAACGAAGCGATCGCCCGTCTCAGCCAGTTCTTCAACCTGAACGAACAAACCCTGCTTTATGTTGAAGCCGCCACTCCTCGCACTTTTGCGCGTTACACAGGGCGCGATCGGGGAATTGTAGGCGGTATTGGTCAGCGGATCTCCACTTTTGGACCCTTTGGCTTTGCTAACCGCACGCCCATTCAAAACCTCTGGTTGGTGGGCGACTCCACTCATCCAGGCGAAGGTACAGCAGGTGTTAGCTATTCGGCACTAACTGTAGTCAGGCAGATTGAGGTGGGTTGAAGTATTTACCGTTCAACTGGATGATCTATTAACCAGCTTTGAAGATCGTCCAAGTGTTGGAAGTCAAGAATTGCTTCGCCCAGTTCTTCCAATAATGTAAGGGGCAAGTTAGAGACTTGCATTTTGATGGCTTCTTCCAGTGTCCCAAACCGCCGGATTAATAGACGTAGGACTAATGCTAACTCCCCTTCCTGTCTGCCTTCCTGTCTGCCTTCTTCAAGAATTTCTTGATAAATGACCGACTCCCGCATCATGCCCTCCTGAAATACCTGACGGATTATATCTTTCCTAAATTTTAGTCCTGCCATTAGCTGGGTGTAACCAGAAACTTCCTGCCGCTGTTGTATTGATTCTATTCTGCTGACCTGCTGGGCGACACGATTTAATAGCTGGGCGGGGGCAGAGGTCTTTGCCAGGGAAGCAAGGGGGAGCAGTGCTATGTCATTAAGAAAAATGGTGGGGTCTTGCTCCCACATATATAGGATGCGGTATTCGTGGCGAGTTGATTCCAATGCAAATACGGTTTCAATTACGGTATTGTCTGGAGGAGGGAGCAGAAGAATCACAACCTGGGTAATCGGCAAACGGTAGAGGCGATGTAACCTCACCCAGTAGTCCAGCATTCTGAATGGCAGTGGCGGATCAGATTGTAATTTAACCTGAAACTCCAAGTGTAAGATGCGCTCATGGGTCTGCAAAAAGGTGACTGAGTCGGCTCGGATCGGTTCGATGCTCAACTCCGTTTTTAGGACATTGACTGATGCCAATGGTTCACCCAAAATCCAGGCGGCATAACGGTCTGGATACTTTTCTGAAAGTAGTTTGCAAAGATTATCAAAGGACATTGAGGACTACTTTTAAGGAGAAGTTTTTCCAGCCTACCAATACAAGTGACCTAAATCCAGCTATGCCAAAAAAGATGTCCGAACGCCCTTACACTGTGATGTTGATTGTGCCAACTGGGGTTGGAGCGGCGATTGGAGGATATGCCGGAGATGCTTTGCCTGTGGCGCGGGCGATCGCCCCCATCGCCGATGTCTTGATTACCCATCCCAATGTCCTGAATGGGGCACAGTTGTATTGGAATTTGCCCAATGCCCTGTATGTAGAAGGTTACGGACTGGATCAATTCGCGGCTGGCAAGTGGGGATTGCGTCCAGTGCATCAAAATCGGCTTGGGCTGGTGCTAGATCAGGGAATTGAGCCGGAGTTGAGACTGCGGCAGCTTCAGGCAGCGGATGCAACCCGGTCAACGCTAGGATTAAACCTGACGGGCTATATTGTCACAGATACTCCGTTGGAAGTCAGTCTGAAAACAGCCGCATCGGGAGCCACCTGGGGTACGATTCAAAATCCTGATAGCCTGTTACGGGCAGTTGCAGCATTGATCCAAAAAGCGGGGGCAGAGGCGATCGCGGTGGTTGCTCGTTTCCCCGATGACTCTGGCAGTGAAGCGCTCCAAAACTACCGGCATGGTCAGGGAGTTGACCCGCTAGCTGGGGCAGAAGCAGTCATCAGTCATCTGGTGGTGCGGCACTTTCAAATTCCCTGTGCCCATGCCCCTGCTTTGTCACCTCTGCCGCTCGATCCTGCCCTATCTCCCCGCTCAGCGGCAGAGGAGTTAGGCTATACCTTTTTGCCCTGTGTGCTGGTAGGGCTGAGCCGTGCTCCCCAGTTCGCGGTGCGATCGCATTCAGAAGTCCATCCTCAGATGGGTGATATCTGGTCAAATCAGATCGATGCTGTGGTAGTGCCTGCCACAGCCTGTGGTGGCAGTGCAATCTTGAGTCTGAGCCAGACCCGCACTCGTATCATTGCAGTGAATGAAAATACGACAGTCATGCAGGTTCAGCCGGAGGCACTGAAAATTCCTGCTGTTCGGGTCAACTCCTACCTGGAAGCGCTGGGACTTCTTGTGGCTGATCGGGCGGGAATTAGCCCAGAGGCGCTTAAGCCATCCTTCGTCTCTCTACAAAACTATGCTCAGGAGTAATGCTGGAAGAATGGGAATATTCTGCATTTCTCAAACCATTCTTTCAACCTTACCTCTGAACAGAATTACCTACTGCCTGAGTGGTCTGAAGACTGGTAGGATTGAGAGACTTTCAAGTTTAATTTTGATCTGATAGACGTTTATTCATCTAAGTTTTTCGTGGCAGAACAGTTTCCTGACAACCCTGAATTTGAACCCCTCAGCCGCACCCAAGTTTTGATTGCAATGGGGGTAACTGCGATTGTATTACTAATGGTCGCTAAACTGTGGATGCAATTTGGCTCGGTTCCCTTAATGGCTTTCCGGTGGTCAGCGATCGCGGTATTGCAGGGAGTAGGGTTGGGGGTTGCGATTACGGCTGCCAGTTCCCTGGTGTATTACATCTGGCGTGCCTACCGTCAGAGTGCAGATTATTATCTGGAACTGGTGTTAAAGCCCCTGGTATTGCCTGATTTGATCTGGTTAGGGCTATTGCCAGGTCTAAGTGAGGAGCTACTATTTCGTGGCGTGATGCTACCCGCTTTTGGTCTCAATATGGAGGGATTGCTGCTATCCAGTCTATGCTTTGGAGTGTTGCATTTAAGCAGCTTGAAGCAGTGTCCCTACGTCGTTTGGGCTACGGTAATTGGGGTAGCTCTAGGGGCAAGTGCGATCGCAACCGGCAATTTGCTGGTACCAATTGTGGCACATATTTCAACCAATTGGATTTCAAGCAGTCTGTGGAAGTGGGGAGAGAGGAATCGGGGATAGTTAGGGCAATGGGTTAAGGATGAAGGATAAAGGCTAACAACCAACTGCCAATAGCTAACAACCAGCAACCAACAGCCCTCTTTCAGCTTGCTTGCAAAATTGTCTGGCGCTGGTTTGAATAATCAGAGGCTTTGGCATAGTCACCCAGGGCATAGTAAGCGATTTTAAGACTACCCAAGACTTGCTCTTCAATCCGATGGTCTTGCATCATACGGGCGATCGCGAGCCGCTGTTCGTAGTAATCGATTGCTTTTGTATAGTTGCCGAGGGCATCGTAGGCAACGCCAATACTGCCGAGTGCCTGTTCTTCACCCCGACGATCTTGCATTTCACGGGATACGGCTAACCACTGGCGGCTGTATTCAATGGACTGGGGGTAGTCTGCCAGGGCGTAGCAGGTATTTCCCAGGTTCCGCAAAATCTGTCCTTCAGTGCGGCGATCATGAATTTCCCGTGCCAGCACCAGTCGTTGCTGATAGTAGGAAATCGCCCGTACATAATCTCCCAAAGCGTAGCAGGCGTTTCCCAGATTTTTTAGAATTTGTTCCTCTATCTGGTCATCTCCCAGTTCTCGAACAATTTCCAGGCTCTGCTCTTCATAGCGAATGGCAGTTTCGTGTTCGCCTAACGCTTTGTAAGCCAGTCCCAAATTATTCAGGGCTGCCATTTCACCCCGGCGGTCTTCAATTTCCTGGGCAATCGCCAGACTTTGCTGCTGGCATTCAATTGCTTTTGCCTGATCCTTTAAATGTCGGTAGGCATTGCCTAGTGTGCTTAAAATCTTGACGATACTGCGCCGATCAAGCAATTTTTGGGCATATTCCAGACCTTGCTGGGAATACTCAATCGCCTTGGAATAGTGCTTCAGATTGTAATAGGTCAATCCCAGGTTGCTCAGGGCTTTTCCCTGTCCCTGCTCGTTGCCAATCTCGCGATAGGTACGATAAGCCTCCTGCAAGGATTTAATCGCTGCCTCAAACTGACCTGTCTGATGTTGCTCTAGCCCCTGTTTTAGAAGCCGATCTGCCAAAATATTCGGGGCTTCTAATTCGGGGGTCCCTGGTTCGGGGCTGTCTTGGCTTAAGGTATCGTTGTCCGCTGAATCCTTCTCAGAAGGAAAGATTGTCTCCCGTGAAGGGATGGAGACTGGATGAAGTTCGCCATTAGGTGGTTCACCTGTGGGGTACTGTGATTGGCTATACATCCTTTGTGCCTCACTGATGTTGGCTCAACTGAGTTTGGGTCTACAGCTCTGAACGATATTTCTATCGCCGGTACTGGTAGTACTTTTAGAGCTGCTGGTTAAACCGGGTGCAGATTGCTTTAATAGATAGGGCGATCGCTGCCAATAAATTTTTGCTGGTCAGAAATTGATCCCGAAGGTATTCTGTGACACCTGCAAAATTGGCTCCCGGATAGAGCAGTCCTCTGATACAGTTCAGGCTATCGCTTCTGAGCAACCGAAAACTCGGTGATCCTTCTATGTTTACCGATAGGTAGCTTACGGATTAATCCGTGTTTTTCACAGGGGGTTAGCTAACCCCTTGACAATCGCGGAAGGACCGACCAAAGAAACGTAGGGTAAAGTCAGATATTTCATCGCAATCTCGTAAGCATCTTCAGGAGAAACGGCGGTCACCTGTTCCTGAAAGTGAGTATCAAATTCAATTCCCAAGCCCAGGGTCTCGTACCATCCATAAATTTGAGCGATTTGGGCATTGGTCTGTTTGCCCAGGGCATATTGTCCTAGCACCTTGTTTTTAGCTGCTTGCAAATCTTCAGGATCGAGCGGCTGGGTTCGCAGGCGATCCACCTCCGCCTGTAATCCCTCCAAGGCAATTGCAGTATTTTCGGGTGCGGTTCCCATGTAGACCACAAACTGAGCCGGATCTAGCCTTGTGGGGTAAAAAGCAGACACTTCGTATGCCAATCCCCGTTTTTCTCGCAGCTCTACAAACAGGCGGCTAGAAAGTCCATTCCCCAGGTAGCTGTTAAGCAATTTGAGGGCGACGTAATCTTTGATGGAGTGGGCGTTGGGGGTGAAATTATTAGTGGTTAGTTTTTGGCTGTTGGTTGTGATGGGGTTTAGTGTGTCCCCTGTCTCCCCCCCGATATCCCCTGCCCCTCTGCTCCTCTGCCCCTCTGCCCCTCTGCGCCCCATCTCCTCTACTTCTCTAACTCCTACCGCTGGTGCCAGATAACCTATCATCACAATCGACTGTTGGGTTTCCTGGGCGATCGCCGCCCGAACTGGGTCCGATATCAGCACGGGCAGGTTAAGCCAAGGCAGCGGTTCTGAAGGAGGTTGCCAGTTGCCAAAAACGTTGTTTACTAGAGCGATCGCGGTTTCTGGATCGATTCGCCCAGACAGACTGACTACCATGTTGTCGGGGCGAAAGTGAGTCTGGTGATAGTTCACCAGGTGTTCTCGACTTAACTGGGCAACCGATTCCTCCGTTCCTAGTCCGGACAGGGCATAGGGATGATCCCGATACATAATCTGCCGCAATTGGTCAAAGGCAACGGTAAAGGGTTGCTCTTGCTGAGAGCGGATTGCCTGAATCGTGAGTCGCCGCTCCAGTTCAATCTCCTGGGCAGGGAAGCTGGGCGATCGCAGCAAATCTCCTGCCAGATGCAGCAATTCCTCAAAATCGGAGGAGACTGTCTTGATGCTAAGGAGAAAATAATCTGTAGTGGAATCAGCGCTCAGACTTGCGCCCAAAGACTCTACCTGCTCCGCGATTTCTAAGGAAGAGAGTTTTCCTGTGCCCTTTGTTAGAACGGCGGACAGTAAATGGGAGAGTCCTGCCTCGTGCTTTTGTTCCCATCGACTGCCCACCCGAATAAAAATGCGGGCGGCAATAATATCAGCGGCTGGGTTTTCCCAGGTCAGTACAGTCATGCCATTGTCCAAAACTGTCCGTACCTGGGGGGAATAAACTGAACTTTGATTCACGAAATTGTCCTTACTATAGTCGCGGTTTTAACCGCCAGACAGTTTTCAAACAGCCTCCTAGGGAGATTTACCTTTTCACAGGTCACGCTCACCCTTAACGACTTCCCCTTCTCCTTGCACCTCTAACCCCCATTACTCCTCCATTGGCTTCATCACAGTTACTGCATAGTGATAGGGAGAAAGATAATGACTGGCAAGGCGTTGTAGATCTTTTGCTTGAACTGCCTGAATGCGTTGAGGATAGGTGGTGGCAATCTCAGGTTTAGCAAGAATGCTGTAATAGCCGTAAAGCCCTGCCAATTGGCTGGGAGTTTCGGTTGAAAAGGCATAGTCATTGCAGAGTAGGCGTTTGCAGCGCGCCAGTTCGGCATCGGAGACAGGAACTTGTGTCAGTTCGGAAAGGCGATCGCAGATGATTGCCTCCACCCGCTCCAGGTTATCTGCATCTAACCAGGCACTAATGGTGAATAAGCCAGACTCTCGCTGGAGTGAAAAGCTACTGCTAACTGCCTGTACCAAGTTGCGTTCTTCCCGCAGTTCCCTTACCAGGCGGGATGTCCGCCCTTCTGCCAGAAGTACCGATAAAATGTCCAGCCCGTAGGCATCTTGCAATTGATCATCCAATCCCTGGAGGGGAGAGTCAATACCCGGTCCCAACCATCCCATCATCAAGCGTGCCTGCTCTAACCGGGGAAGCCAGAGTTCCTGGCGGCGAATATCGGTAATAGGCGGTTCTGCTTCTGAGATACAGCGGGGACAGGCGACCGAACCAGAGGTTGCCTGAAAAGCCTGACTCACCAGGCTTAAAGCCGCATCTTGAGTAATATCACCAACAATCACGACTGCCATATTCTCTGGCTGGTAATGTGCCCGATGAAACTGCCGCATTTCTGCGGGCGATCGCCCCAGCAAAATCTCTTCAGTACCCAGAATGGGTCTGCCGTAGGGATGTTTTTGATAAACACTCTCAGTTAATGCCTGAAATGCAACCCAGTCGGGGTTGTCGTATGCCTGACGAATTTCTTCCACTACCACGCAACGCTCCCGTTCAAACTCGCCATCGGGAATTGCCGCATTCATTAGCAGTTCTGCCAGATAGGGTAGGCATTCCTCCAGGTGTTGAGCAGCCGTTGTAATAAAGAAGTGAGCATAGTCATGACTGGTCGCCGCATTGGTCATGCCACCCTGGCTTTCAATCACCAGGTCAAACACTCCAGGCGGCAACACTTCCGTACCCTTGAAAATCATGTGTTCCAAAAAGTGAGCCATCCCCGACCACTCATCCGGTTCTGCGATCGCACCTGCCTTGACCCACACATCAACCGCAACGACAGGAGTAGCGGGCGTATGTTGGTGGATGAGGGTTAGCCCATTGTCCAGCCGCAGCAGGTTTGCTGGAAAGTGAAGGGAAGCAGGGGCTATGGATAAATTAGCTAGGTTCAAACGGGTAGTCCGGTAAATTTAAGAACGGCATTAGAGCAATTATAGATAACTTGAACTGGATATAATCACGACTTGATGACTCTTGCGAAGCAAACAGCCTCCAAAGCCCTCGATAGTGGACATTATGACGGTAAACTTTAGACGAGAGAGGGAGGTAGGGAAGAGGAGAGCAAGGGGGCAGGAGGGGGGCAGAGGAGAGGAGCATTAGCCATCCCTGGTACACCCCACTTTTACAGATCTCAAAACTCAAAACTCTCAACCCAAAACTCCTGTCCCTTCTACTTATGACGAAGCTAATTATTCAGATTCCCTGCTACAACGAGGAGGCAACTTTAGGGTTGACTCTTTCAGAACTGCCGCGTCAAGTGCCGGGGATGGATACGGTTGAGTGGTTGGTTATTAACGATGGCAGCGTGGACAGGACGGTAGAGGTGGCGAGATCGCTGGGTGTCAATCATATTGTTAGCTTTGAGCATAACCAGGGGCTTGCCAAAGCCTTCATGGCAGGACTGGAAGCCAGCCTCAAAGCTGGAGCCGATATCATCGTGAACACGGATGCAGATAACCAGTACTGCGCTGCTGACATTCCCTTACTGCTAGAGCCAATCCTATTGGGGCAGGCAGAAATCGTAATTGGCGCACGCCCGATTCGTCAGATCAAGCATTTCTCGCCCACTAAGAAATTTCTTCAAGAGTTCGGTAGTTGGATTGTGCGAATGGTGAGCAACACCAATATCCCGGATGCACCCAGCGGATTCCGTGCCATCAGCCGCAATGCCGCATTCCAAATCAACGTGTTTAATCCGTACACCTATACTCTGGAAATGATTATTCAGGCAGGGCAAAGAGGGATGGCAATTACGTCTGTTCCCATTCGTACCAATGGTTACCTGCGCCCCTCCCGGTTGGTAAAAAGTGTTCCGGTTTATGTGCAGCGATCGATCTTGACGATCCTACGCATCTTCATGACCTACAAGCCACTCAAGTTCTTTTTCTTGCTGGGCAGTCTGCCATTTGCCCTGGGAACACTGCTGGGAGTCCGGTGGCTAATTTTGTTTTTTATGGAAGAGTCCCTGAGGGCAAGGGTTCCCAGCCTTGTACTGGCAGCCATCTTGATTCTGATTGGCTTTCAACTCTGGATCTTTGGTCTGGTCGCCGATCTGATGTCCGTTAACCGCAGAATTTTGGAAGACATTCAGCTTCGGTTACGGCGGGCAGAAGTTGAGCAGGGGGGAAGATGCCCTAATGACTAGAGATCTATTTGCCAGAGAAGCGATCGCCCAAATTCCTAAAATCCTCACCCTGCTGGATCGCAATCCCCATAGCCCAACCTATGGTTGCTTTGACCGAAATTTCTGGCAATACAAAATCATTGATTTTCCCAGTGGGATGGCACAGGAGTTTGTGCTGCCCCTGGCACTGGCATACCAGACTGATTTACCAGATAATCCCTTCTACCAGCAGTCAGTATTACGGGATTGGGTAGAAGCTGGCATTCTCTATGCCGCTCGCAGTGCTCACATTGATGGCTCCTGTGATGATTACTTCCCATTTGAGCGGGCAGGCGGAGCTGCTGCTTTTTCCCTACTTGCCTGCATCGATAGTTTTTTAATGCTGGAACTCAAGCATGAGGAAATCCTGCGTTTCTTAGTTCAACGAGCAGAATGGCTCGCCCACCACCATGAAAGTGGACAACTGACAAACCATCAAGCATTAATCGTCCTCTGTCTGGATTTACTGGGAAAGTTACTGCAAACTTCCCGCTGGGAAAGATTCCGCACTGAGCGATTAGAGCGAGTACTTTCCTGGCAAAATCCAGAGGGCTGGTTTCAAGAGTACGAGGGGTGTGATCCTGGCTATCACACGCTAACCATTTCCTGTCTGGCGCGAATTTATCAGCAAAGACCCGATCCTGCGATTGAAGAAGCACTTGTCAAAGCTGTAGAACTGGCAGCCCATTTTATCCATCCCGATGGTTCCTACGGCGGAGAATACGGTAGCCGCAACACCTACAACTTTTTTCCCCACGGCTTTGAACTGGTCGGACGCTGGCTACCCGCCGCGTTAAGCATCAACGACCAATTTCTGATTGGGCTGAAAAATGGGCTGGCTCCCTGTTATGCTGACGACCATATCATCGGTCACCATACCTGGAACTACTTGCTGGCATGGCGAGACTTTGTTCCAGAACGCCCCACACCTGCCCCTCGCACGACAGGTCGCCTCTGGCTCAAGAATGCTGGAATTTTGATAGACCGACGCAACGGGACTGAACTTTACCTGGCACTGAACAAAGGAGGAGTTTTCAAGCTATTTCATGGCTCTCAACTAGTTACCTCGGACACCCAATTCTCAGTTCAAGTCTCAGAAGGCAGGAAGATTAGGAATGCCGTTGCCCACCTGATTAGTGATTACAAGCTTTGTATAGATAAAAACGAGATTTCGGTCCAGGGGAAACTGGGCTGGGCAAAGCAAAAGCAGATGACTCCCTTCAATCTAATCATTCTGCGGATGGTGATGCTTACTTTTGGACGCTTTTTTCCAAACCTGATCCGCAAATTGCTCCAGAAAATACTGATTACCGGCAAAAAAGCCGCCCCTTTCCACTTCCATCGTCGCCTGAGCTGGCAGGAGGGTCACTGGGCTGTGACGGACGATTTACAAGCTAACTCCTGGGCATCCGTTCAAAGCATAGGAATTGGTTGTGACCAGACTTCCATCTACGTCGTCATGAGCCGCACTTTTCAAAAAGGACAATTGCAACCCTGGCTAGATTTGACAGATCAGGTAAAAATTCTCCCTGAAGGGCAGGCGCTCCATCTAGAGCGGCGGCTTTAGGCAAAGAGAGGGAGGAGAAGTGGAAAGTTGAGCGTGAAAAATTAAAAGTTTTGAGTTTTGAGTTGGGTAGTTCACACCAATTCAAGATGAACTTGAGCAAAATGCTTAGCCTACGCCTACTGGTTTATCAAATTGATGGGCGGGCGATCGATGACCCCCCAGCCTAGTAGGATTGGATTGTGAACAAATTCTAAAAATGCAATCCGTAACGGGCACCCCATGACTCATCCAGACAGCATCACCCCCCACGGTGGAACCCTGATCAACCGCATCGCTACCTCACAGCAGCAAGCAGAATTTCTCGATAAAGCCGAGTACCTGCCCAGAGTGCAACTGGATGAACGGGCTGTTTCTGACCTCGATTTGATTGCGATCGGTGGATTCAGTCCCCTGACCGGCTTTATGGAGCAGGCAGACTACGATCGCGTCGTCAACGAGATGCATCTAGCAAACGGCTTGCCCTGGTCAATTCCCGTCACCCTTTCCGTTTCAGCAGAGGTCGCAGAACCCCTGAAAGAGGGAACCCTGGTGCGCCTGGACAATCCCCAGGGGCGTTTCATAGGTGTGCTGCAACTGACTCAAAAATATCCATACGACAAGCGCCACGAAGCGCTAATGGTTTATCGCACCAACGAAGAGAAACATCCTGGGGTTGCGGTTGTTTACCGTCAAGGAGCCGTTAATCTGGCAGGAGACATCTGGCTGCTCCAACGGGACATGGACCCCCGCTTTCCGACTTACCAGATTGATCCCGCCGAATCCCGCAAGCTATTTCAAGACAAAGGCTGGAAAACAATTGTCGGCTTCCAGACCCGTAACCCAATTCATCGGGCACACGAATATATTATTAAATGTGCGCTGGAAATCGTAGACGGCTTGTTCCTTCACCCGCTGGTCGGTGCGACCAAAGAAGACGACATTCCGGCTGATGTCCGGATGCGGTGCTACGAGATCATGCTGGAGCATTACTTTCCCAAGGAACGGGTTATCCTGGCAATTAACCCAGCAGCGATGCGCTATGCCGGTCCTAGAGAAGCCATTTTCCATGCTCTGGTACGGAAAAACTATGGCTGTACCCATTTCATTGTCGGACGGGATCATGCGGGTGTAGGTGATTATTACGGTACCTACGATGCCCAGCATATTTTCGATGAATTTAATCCAGAGGAACTGGGTATCACTCCCCTAAAATTTGAGCACGCCTTTTACTGCCTCCGCACCAGACAAATGGCAACGACGAAGACCAGTCCTAGTACGCGGGAAGAACGGATTCATCTATCCGGAACAAAAGTTCGGGAAATGCTACGTCGGGGTGAACTGCCGCCACCAGAGTTTTCTCGCCCAGAAGTTGCGGCTGAACTCACCAAAGCAATGAAGATTCAGGAAATTTCCTACGAAATCTAACACCACTTTAAAGAATAGGAGATGCGGCAGATGAAGACTAAAACCACTGCTAAACCTACTCTAAAGTTAAGAAGTGGAGATTTTTCCCAGAAAAAACTATGGGTTTCTAAGTTGGTGAGGTTTAGATAGGCTTCTGCAAGCCAAAATCTACAATCCAAAATGGTTAAGCACCAGAGAGGAGGCTTTATCAGTTACCCTGGTAGCTATAGCAAATCCTTTTTGGATCGAGAGAAGCTTTTCCAGTAAAAGAACTTCTCAGATAATCTTGAATTAATGAACCTTATTGGGGATGCTACAGCAGTAACGGGCGATCGCAAACAGCCAACATGAAGCGGCGAGCGTTTTTACAGCAAACAAGTTTGGCAGTGGCAGCATGGGGGCTGAGTGAAGCCAGCCTATCCGTGCTCTCATCTCGCTATCATCAGGTGCTTGCTGCACCCACTAACCGAAAACTGGCACTCCTTGTTGGTATCAACCAATATCACACGGCTCCCCTGAGTGGTTGTGTAACGGATGTTGAACTTCAGCGGGAGCTTCTGATACACCGCTTTGGGTTTCACCCTCAAGACATTCTGACCCTGACCGACCAGCAAGCGACCCGAGAAGCAATCGAGTCCGCTTTCGTTTCCCACCTGATTCACCAGGCTCAGTCGGGTGATGTGGTCGTTTTTCACTTCAGTGGCTATGGCGGAAATGTTGCCCTGGGAACCTCACCGGAATTCACTCAAACCAGTTTAGTGCCAGTAGATGGGAAAATTGCCGAGAGTGAACCAACCATGACCAATGATGTTCTGGAAGATACTCTCTGGCTCCTCGTGCGATCGCTGGCGACCAATAAAGTCACCACAATCTTGGATAGCAGTCCCATTTACCCCGGCAAGTCCCTTCAAGGTAACCTGCGGATTCGTGCCCGCCCTAGTCTGCTTCCCCTTCAGCCTGATGAAGCAGAGTTTGCCTTTCAGCAACAGCTAGCAGGTAAAAATTCCCCCCACCCCCGCATTCCAACGTCCCCTCACCCGACGCTCCCCGGCATTTTGCTCTCTGCTGCTGCTCCCGGTCAAATGGCAACAGAGGCACACTGGAACGGCTTCAGCGCTGGATTGTTTACCTATGCCTTAACCCGCAACCTATGGGAAGCTGCACCAGCCACTACATTACAGGTGGTTTTTAGCCGCACAAAAAGGCATGTTGAACAATTGGCAAGCCAGGAGCAACAGCCCCAACTGGGTGGTCAGAAAAGCCAATTGTCACAGCCCTATTACCTCCCTTTAACCGTTGCTGGAGCTAACGGAGCCATCATTGAAGGGGAAGATGGTAGCAAAACCGTTCAAATCTGGTTAGCCGGATTGCCCACCGTTGTCTTAGAGCAATACGGCGTCAACTCCCTGCTAACTTTGGTTGATGACAGCACTTCCTTAGAGACCGATTCATCCATTTATCTCCAAATCCTCTCCAGGGAAGGGCTAACTGCCAAAGCAAAGGTGCTTCGGGTTAGCTCTACTTTGGAACCATCAGAAACTACACCAGTTCTCAAAGTTGGTCAGTTTGTCCGAGAACGGGTGCGGGTGCTGCCCCATAATATTGGGCTAACCATAGCACTCGATAGTAGTTTGGGGCGGATTGAGCGGGTAGATGCCATCAGTGCCTTTACAGCGATTCCACGAGTGTCGTCTGCGATCGCCGGAGAGCAAGCCGCCGACTATCTGTTCAGCAAAATTCAGGCAATCGCACCTACCCAGATTGCATCTTCGACGAACCTGAACGCCATTGTCAACAATCCCCCTCCCATCCAAAGTAGCTATGGACTATTTTCTCTGGGACAGGATGCTATTCCCAACACAACTGGAGATGGCGAAGAAGCTGTCAAGTTTGCAGTTCGTCGTCTGGTTCCCAAACTACAAACCCTGTTAGCAGCCAAATTGCTAAACCTAACGGCTAATGAAACCTCTTCCCAACTGGCAGTTCGGATCACCCTGGAAAAACTTGATCCTCAACCTCAAGCATTGGTGCACCATGAAACCTGGGGTATGCAACGAGGCGATCGCTCAGAAACATCCTCCTCGAAAAGAAATGGAAATCCGGCTCCAGTTGTAACCGATGGGCTGCTTAGCTTGCCAATCGGCAGCCAAATCCAATATCGACTAGAAAACCACAATACTCAGCCCCTTTACTGCATTCTGCTGAGCTTGGATACTAGTGGCAACCTGATTGTCCTTTATCCTTCCTCTACCCAACCAGATCAAAATTCGTCCACTAAACCGGCATCAACAGTCCTCATTCCCTCTCCAGAGGAAGCTCCAACCACTCCACCCTTCTCCTTTCCTACAAGCATCCAACCTGGTGGAATCGTCACGCTTCCCCGTTCCTTGCCCTCAGTTCAGTGGACTTTGAACGGTCCCCCTGGCATTGCCGAAACTTATCTCATCTGCTGCCGTACCCCCTTCACCCAAACTCAAACTCTGCTTGAAGTCTCAATACATACAGCAAGCAACAATCCAGCCTTTTACCCTTTATCCAACCCATTAGAAGTTGCTCAAGCAGTTTTGCAAGACCTACATCAGACAAGCGACACAGCAGCGAAAGTCGTTGGCACCTCCCCTGAGTCATTTGCTCTAGATGTAAACACCTGGGCAAGCTTTCGTTTCGTTTATCAAGTGGTTTAATTCCAAACAGAGACCCCCGCTCCTCAGTGGAGCGGGGGTCTGGAAGGTTAACCTGGCATCGAGCTATTTTTGCGGGACGCTACCGTCCGACTATCTTCGCCGCGGATGCGTTTCACCACTCAGTTCGGGATGGATGAGCGTGGG
>NZ_JBXBCF010000091.1:0-51500 GCF_056784235.1 Kovacikia sp. CALU 1929 | reverse complement strand
AGGTGTTAGGTGTTAGGTGTTAGGGATGTGCCCCAAAATAAAGTACCCGCTAGACAAGCTGCTCCACGATGGATTCCCGCCTGCGCGGGAATGACGTTGGGACTTTATTAATTTGCGAGTCCCTTAGATGTCAGGTGTCAGGAATGGTAGCGAGATTTATGCCAGGCTCTACTAGGGTTTGAAGAAGGTGAGTATAGATTCGTCAGGGATTTAAGCTTCTCCGGAGAATTTAGGGTTACAGTTTTGTGACTTTTTGTTTGTTTCGCATTCATCTAAAGGCATCGACTGTCTGGCACTCGTCTGAAAACCGCTGTAAGCTGAGTTTTACTAATGCAGTTTGTTGAAGATATTGAGGCTAAGCCTGTGGTAATCACCTTGACGCAGCGGTTGGTCAATGATTCAGAGGTGGCAACGAGTCTAACCCTGTTGTTGACGGCGGAGGAGCGGACGCGATCGCGCCATCGCTTTGAGACCACAACGGGTCAGCCAGTCTATCTTCAGTTACCCAGGGGCACCGTTTTACGAGATGGTGATCTGCTGCAAGCGGATGGGGATGAGGTGATTCGAGTCGTTGCTAAACCGGAACCTGTACTGACTGTGACAGCCGATACGCCGTTGGAGTTGCTGAAGGCTGCCTATCATTTGGGGAATCGTCATGTGCCGCTGGAGATTACGCCCGATTACTTGCGGCTATCGCCCGATCCGGTGTTGTGGGATATGTTGGAGCATCGGGGGTTACAGGTTGTAGAGGAAACCCAACCGTTTCAGCCGGAGGTTGGGGCTTATGGGCATGGGCACTCGTAAAGGATGAAGGATGAGGGATGAAGCCTGTGCTGAGTGAAGTCGAAGAGGGAAGGGTACTGAGGTAGTGTTGCTACGGTTGTTGCAGTTGGTGAGTCCGGGGTTGCCGGTGGGGGCTTACAGTTACTCGGAGGGGCTGGAGTTTCTGGTTTACGGTGGAAAAATTCAGGATCAGGATAGTCTGGAGCAGTGGTTAGTTCAGGAATTGCGCTATGGGGCAGCGAGGTTGGATGCGGCGGTGATGGTACGCAGTTACCGATCGCTGGAGTTGGGGGATTTTGAGGCAGTTTGTGGGTGGAATCGCTGGTTATCTGCGGCGCGAGAAACGGAGGAGTTGCGATCGCAGAGTTGGCAGATGGGGCGATCGCTGCTGCGGTTATTTCAAGATTTGCAGCCAACGGCAATGGATGGACAGAAGTTTGAGTTGTTAAAAGGGGAAGGGTGTAATTTTGCGATCGCGTTTGGGGTGGTGGCGGCTGAGTGGCAGATTGATCTGCGATCGGCGATTTTGGGTTACTTGCACAGTTGGGTGACGAATCTGGTGGGTGCGGGGATCAAACTGATCCCGTTAGGACAAACGGCTGGTCAGAAACTGATTTTGAGCCTCAACCTGGAGCTAGAGCGCGCTACTGAGGAAATTTTGAGTTTATCGGATGATGAGTTGAGTAGCTGTGGCTGGGGGCTAACGCTGGCGAGTATGGCGCATGAGACGCAGTACAGTCGGCTGTTCAGGAGTTAGTTAGGGATACAGCCAATTCTTGTTTAAGAAAGGGACAACGGTTAGCCATTTCATAAAGAGTTCTGTGAATTTTTCTATACCGCTCAGTATTTCTACCTGAGCGCTAAGAATACGCTTGAACATTTTAGGGTAGAGCTTCTGATCTCAGACCAGGATGGCATTAATTAATGAAATGGATGACTGGAATTCTGCTAGGTTTTGCGTTGGCGGTTAGCTTTACTCTTTGCCTTCACCCACAAGCTACGTTTGCTCAGAGAAATTGCGATCGCTCCTATCCCAGCGTTTGTATTCCGTCCCCTCCTCCTGACCTGGATTGTAAGGACATTCCTTACAAAAATTTTAGAGTCCTACAACCTGATCCTCACAGATTTGACGGAGATAAGGACGGTATCGGTTGTGAGTCTAAGAAATGACAGGTATGGCTTGTGCCCTACGACTTTTCATGTAAAGCAAGTGTTAATTGTTGTTGTTTAACCTGCTGAACCATTGAAAACAGGGATTAGGATAGCTTTACCAAGAGAATTTAAGCTTAGAGCTAAGTTTAGTTATGTAATCAGGGAATTCTACAGGTACATCGCAACACAGAAACGAAAGATGTATTGTCCAACGTGTTCTGTTCCTATTCCTGATTAAGAAGGATTTAAGCTATATGCTGGTTCCAATAGAGCAATCCAGTGAAGTATTTCAAATAGACGGATTGGGTTTTGCGATTTTTATAAAACTTGTTGAAGCTCGTGTGTTTCATGACATTGAGAACACAGAGAAGTTATTGAAGACAGAATACGAGAATTTAACAAAATTAGAACACAATCGAGATGCCTTTTTGAGAGGTGTTCGTCAAGAAATGCTTGCAGAGCGTATCTCAGACCTAGCACAAGCTATTCGAGATAAGAGAGTATGGATTGAGGATTGGCGTGATAAAGCTTGGCAGCAAATAAACGAAATTCCGGGTAGTAATATTACCAATTTACAGACAAAAACGTGGAGTGATTTGGAAGAAGAGTTTCGCAGAAATGTCTCATTAAAACTTAAGCGATTTCTGATATTGCAAGAGGCAGTTCTTGCCCCAGTTTATACAGGTATTGCAGGTTATCAAAGCAATCTTACGGAAGTAGATATTTATGACGATTGTGAAAGAATCGGTCGTATTTTTGGTTTTGAACGAGAAATTGGTCGTTCAATTCTAGCTAATACCGATGAATTTGTGAAAAGTGTTACCGGGTATTGGTCTCGAATTGTTAAATGGACTATTGGTGGAACATTAGTTGCTTTGCTCACGGCGGGACTTGCTGCTCCTGCAATTGCAACTACTGTAGGAGGGCTTATGGGGCTTTCTGGTGCTGCTGCAACTTCTGCTGGTTTAGCCTTCTTCGGGGGTGGTGCTATTGCTGCTGGTGGATTTGGTATGGCAGGAGGTTTTGCAGTACTTGTTGGGGGTGGAGGATTGCTAGGTGCTGTAACAAGTTCTAGTGCTGCAAAATTTATTCAAGATATTCCGACAGAAGTGTTTATTATATCCTCAGCCAAGGTAGTTAATTATATTAAATTTCTTAGCAATTCAATAGCTATCTTAGGGACTCAAATGATGAGAATTCACATGGTTTAGCTAATGATATGCAACACACACGGCAGAAAGTTTTGAATGAATTTATAAAGTTAAAACATAGTTTTGAATGTTCTCTAATTGAGGAAGATATGAGTGGTATTGATGCCGAAAAAGTGATGAAAGATGTTAAGACGCTAAATTTCGCGTATAACAGCATATTTAATATTCTTACTAAGCATTAAACTAATAATTCTTCTTGTAATATTCAACTAGTAGAGGAATGAGTAAAGATCAACTCTGAGAGGATGTCTGAGAAGTCGATTTAAACGGTTAAAACCTCGATTTTCTCGTTAAGCTGTGGGTGCTGAAACCCTGATTTCTCCGTTAGAGGTAACCCTTTTCAGACATCCTCTGAATCTAGTCAGGGTGTATTTACATCAGGTTTATCCATAAAAGCTTACAGAGGCAGGAGCTATGACAAAATTTTCTTATAAGAATAGGAGATACACTGCTAGTCTATCTATTATTAATAACGAACAGGAAGCATTAATCCTTACTAATCAAGATGGAATGGAACTTACAGTAAGGAAAGGGGAGCGAACAGCAACTAAGAAAGATCAGCAAGGTAATCTCGAAGAAGTTGATTTACAAAATTTGCAATATAAGGAGTTTTATAATGGTCTTCATAAAGAAGCTCAGAAAGTGATTGACCAAGAATTTCAATTGCAAGATGAGTCTAATAGGTTCTTTAAGGAGATTAAAATCCAGTACGAGGAACAAGTACAAGAAAGCTGCTGACGCACTTAGTCCAGTTATTCCTCCAAGACAACCCAAGCCAAAGAAGTCCTGAGTGACAATTTTTCCTGTCCGAGCCGGAAATCACCATATGTGTTGTGTAGTCACTAACAAACACTTACGGGCAGTTTGATGGACGCTTCTCAAGTAGTCACACTGGTCAAGGATGTTGTTACGACTGCTGCGGCTTTTGTTGCAATGTATATTGGGTTGTCTGGTCTAAATACTTGGAAACGGCAGATGCGTGGCAAGGATGAGTACGAGCTTGCACGACGCATCATGGTACTAACTTTACTAACTGAAAAAGCCCTAAAAGCAGTACGATCCCCATGTTTATATGAGTATATAGAGCAGGAATTTGTTACTGCTTCTAAGAGTCTGAAAGAAATAAAATTTGACCGCATTCATGCTATTTATATGAAACGTATAGAAAATGTAGACAGTAAGATTAGTGAATTAGAGACAGAACTTATCACAGCAGAAGTCTTATGGGAAAAAGATTTACGTTCTCTATTTAAGGGTTTGCGAGAACTTCAGGCTATTCTGTCCATTATGATTAAACATCACTTGACAATGCATAGCCCTTACACAAGTAATGCAGAAAAGGCGGCAGTACAGGAGATTTTGTTAAGTACCAATCCTGAAAATGCTTATACTTTAGCGGATAGCTTCGACCCATCTGATACCTTCAACAAACGTTTAGAAGACTCAATTGAACCTATTAAACAGTATTTACGTCCGCTTACACACCTTTCACAATCCAGAGGGCTACTGTCGCCTGTAAAGAAAATAGGGCAGTTCTTACATGGCAAAATCAGTCAACTTAAACGTATCCCATCTCTTCCAAGCCAACAACGACAAAAATCCCTACGCTAGTTCCAGGCTGCTTCATCTCTAGGTACTGCTGAAACTTTGAGTCAGAAATGCACTGGTCAATAAACTTCTCCAGTTCATCCTTTGGGATTGTCGCCCACCGCGTTATTCTTTACCGAACCTCCAAGCTAAAACCAGACAAGACATCCTCTCCAGAAAGGGTAACGGGCATTGAAACCACCTCGACATACTGCCCAGCCGGGTAAATCTCTACTTGCTGATTCTGCCGATTGATCAGCCAGCCCAAGCGCAATCCGCAGGCTACATACTCCTGCATCTTCTCCTGTAAGGGAGCCAGCCGATCGCTGCGAGAGCGCAACTCAATCACAAAATCAGGACAGAGCGGCGGAAACCCTTCCCGCTCCTCCTGGCTCAGGCTCTGCCAGTGGTCTAACGCTACCCACGCCACATCCGGCGAGCGATCGCCCCCACCGGGCAAACTAAACACCGTCTGGGAGCTAAACACCACCCCCAGCCCAGTTTGCTCATTCCAGATCCCAACTTTTGTAATTAAATTGGCTTCCTGATTCCCACCCTCGCCACCAATAGGGGTCATGATAATCAGTCTTCCATTCGGCGATCGCTCCATCGGCACATCCGGATTCGCCAAACACAACTGATAAAACTGTTGCCGGGTCAGCGTTGTAATCGGGTCTAAATTTAATCTGGTTAGCATCGTGTAACCCTACTTGCAGCCGTTTTCCCTGGCATAAACCACCCATCCACCCACTACTGTGGTTCATTCATTTGAAAATCGCTATCATTCCCAGTCCTTGCTGCTTCCTCGTTCCTGACTCCCGAACTCTGACTCCCAAATTCTGACTCCTGACTCCTGACCTCTGAGTTCCCACTCCTCCCTGCAACCGCACAGGCACCCGCCTCAGGTGGCTGAACCTGCACCGCCACTTCCCGATAACCGCTGGTGTTCATCAGTTGGGTAACCACCAGTTGGGCGCGATCGCTCGCCTTCGTCAACAACCCATCCTTGCAGGCAGCCTCCACGACCTTCGTGAGCGCTTCCTGTTGTGCCAGTTGTTGCAAGTCAGGGGCAACATCTGGTCCCAGACCCAGCATCCCCCGGTCGTAGTCGTAAACGCTGGAACGGTTGACATCAATCTTGCTGTCCAGAATCCGGGGCGGTGGTAGCTGGATCTGGATGGTTTCTCCCGAAACCCGGACGTTTTCCTGGGTCAACTGGCTCAGGTCAACCCCTGCCTTGACTTCACCGTAGGCAATATACAGTAGCTTGGTGGTGCCAAACACAAACCCACCGACGCTGTTGTCCTGACTGGTGGGCACCACGGCTTGCATAGTGAAGGCTGCTGTCGTCAGTTCACTGGCTTCCCGCATCTGCTGAATCACCACCGACTGCACATTCACTTTGGGTTGGGGTGGAGGGGCGTTAAGAACGCTACTGAGGGCATTGAGGAAGCGATCGCCCATCCGCCATGCCCCAAACGAAATTAGCATGGCGGCTGCCATCGCTCCACCGACCATCATCAAGCCCAGGCTCTTGAACAGATACCCAACTCGACTACCGTGGTCGTGTCCATCGTCTTCATATCGCATATGGTTGCCCCCAGCTTGCCCAAAAACTACGACCAATTAATTAATACTAGTGTACTACTGTCCACTTGGCGATCCAAATTCGTCTGCCATAGCGCATGATGCTAGGTAGGGAAAATCGTCTACTCATTGGGTGCCCCTAAAAGCCTATCCGAAAACTTCACTAGTACAACAAAACGAAAGTTTTGCAAGGGGTGAAGGGGTTCCACCCCTTCTCGGGGGCAAAGCCCCCAAGCCCCCATGTTGCAAAATTTAGTGTTTGCAACACTAGATGGATTACTGGACTTTGGCGGTTAGGGTTTTTCTAGATAGGCTTGAAAACCCATTTGCTCATAGAGGAGTCAGGCATGATCGTGAATCTCCATCGCTTACTCAGGTTAGTGACTTTAGCGGTTTTGCTTGCCGCTCTGAATCCCATCGCGATCGCTCAAACCTCAATTCGGAAAGGGGTTTTACTGCGGAATCAGGTCAGGATGCTCTCGGCACGCAGCACGACTCTATCGGGTGGCACTCTGGTGGATTTACGAACGGATCCTCATTTTGAAGGTAATTTCCAGACAGTTGTGAATGCTGCCACTACCATTCTAGACGGCTACATCGTGGTCAAAAACGGCGGATACTTTCCCGAAAATCGAGGCATTCCTCGCGATCAGCAGCTATCCTGGTCTGAGGTGGTTTATTACATCTTTAACCTGCCCAATGGTAAGGAGTTGTTTCTCTACCGTTCCCCTACCCAACAAACTTCTGAATACTTTATTCGCCGCAAGGACTGACCCGAAATTTGTACCATGTCTGAATCATTTAGCCCCGAAATCAGCGATCGCATCTGCAAACATATGAATGATGACCATGCGGATGCAGTCCTACTCTATGCCAGAGTGTTTGGCAATGCTTCTGAAGCCACTGCGGCAGAGATGGTTTCGATTGATGCCCAGGGGATGAATTTGCTGAGTCAAGCGAATGGTTCCCAAACTCCCCTGCGGGTTGCCTTTGACCATCAGCTACGGGATGCTGAAGATGCCCATCAAACCCTGATTGCGATGGTGAAGCAGGCGAGGCAACCGGGGAAATGACGGGCAGATTTCGGAGACGTGCCTTTCTGGCGATCGCCCCCCTACTGGCGATCGTCCTGGCAAACTGTACCACTCCCCAACCGGAAACCCCTGTCATTCCCGGTGAGACGGTTACTTCCCCGGCACCCATCCCCCAAGGGGCACTGGTCTATGGGTCCAGTGGGCAACCCGTCAACCTGGAACCGGGCAATATTACCGATGGCAATTCCATCATTGTTCAAGATCAGATCTATAACCGACTGATGGAGTTTAAGTCCGGTTCAACCGAACTGGTTCCGGCTCTGGCAACCAATTGGGCGGTTTCCAAAGATGGCAAAACCTGGACATTTAAGCTGCGTCAGGGCATCAAGTTCCACGATGGAACCCCCTTTGATGCGGCAGCAGTCAAGTTCAACATTGAGCGCTGGTGGGATCCCAAACACCCCAATGGCTACCGCAATGCAGGTAGAACCTATGAAATTTGGGAGCAAATTTTTGGGGGTTTCAAAGGCGACCCCAATTCTCTGCTGCAACAGGTCGTCGTTGTCAATCCAGCAACGGTTCAAATGGTGCTGAAGCAGCCGTTTTCGGCATTCCCCAATGCGATCGCCGCTGGTTTCTTTGGCATTGCCAGCCCCACCGCAATTCAGCAGGCAGGCGCACGCTATGGCACCCCCGGTTCTCTGGCGGTTGGGACGGGACCATTCATCTTCAAAGAGTGGCGCACGGGCGATCGTATCCTGCTGGAAAAAAATCCAGGTTACTGGCAGTCTGGGTTGCCAAAGACGAACCAGCTTGTGGTCCGGTTTGTCACCGACCCGGCTGCCCGACTGGCGCAACTGCGGGCTGGACAGCTTGATTTTACAGTCGAACTAACGCCCGACCAGCGGCGGGAAGTGGAAAGTGACCCCAATCTGCAAGTGTTGCCCCGTCCGTCTTTTAACGTCGGCTATCTGGCACTCAATCCCAGCTACAAACCCCTGACCGATGTGCGGGTACGGCAAGCGATCGCCCACGCCATCAACCAACCGGCGATCGTCCAGGCATTCTGGGGCGACCTGGGAGTGAACGATGCCCATTTTCTACCCCCCGCCCTATCCTGGGCACGCTCAAATAAACTCAAAGCCTATCCCCACGATCCGCAAAAGGCAAAGCAACTATTAGCTCAGGCAGGCTATGGCAAAGGGTTTGACCTGGAACTCTGGTACATGCCTGTCTCTCGCCCCTATTTCCCCACCCCTAAACCAATTGCCGAAGCCTTTGCTGCGGATCTGAGTGCGATCGGAATTCGGGTCAATTTGAAAACCAAGGACTGGGCAGCGTTTTTGGCAGACCGCCGCAAGCCTCCTGGTTATCAGTCTTTTATGCTGGGATGGACAGGGGATTTTGGCGATCCCGACAGTTTCCTTTATCCTCACTTCGGTCCCGGCGGCACCAGTGACCTGGGTAACTGGAAGAACCCGAAGGTGATCCAGCTTCTCAACCAGGGACGGGCAGCGGGCGATCGCGCTGCCAGAGCAAAAATCTATGCTCAGCTTGACGAGATCCTGTACCGGGAGGTTCTACGTATCCCGATTGTTCACTCCCAACCCCTGCTGGCAAAACGCAAAACCGTTGAAGGTTGGGTCCCCGGTCCCCTGGGTAGTGAACCGTTTGAGACAATCAGCAAACCAAAATGAGGAGAGGGGAGAGGGGAGAGGGAAGGGAAAGGGGAAGGATGAAAGTTTGGATTTGAAAGTTGGGGAAGGGATGAAGGCTAGGGCTAGACCTCTGAGGTTTTGAAAACCTCGGAGGTCTGGGAAGCTCTGCTACTAACAACTAACAAAGCACGGGAAGCTGGAGCTTCCAATAGACATTGCCAAGCAGGAGCTTGGCAACGAGAACAAAATGACCACTGACCACTGACTACTGACTACTGACTACTGACTCTTACCCCACCCTGCGGGAACGCCAAGGGCGAACACCCCTCACACATCTACCACATTAGAACTGTTCATCTCCAGGGGCAAAAACACAGTCATGACTTCGCCCTGCTGAGGACGTTGTTTTACAATCAGCTTGCCTCCTAGTGCCTGAAATAGATTCTTAGTTACGGACAGATTGAGGCTGAGGCTGCCCGTTTCTGGCTGAAACATGAGCAGTTGTCCGATCGCTTTTAACAACGGTTGGTGAACAGATTGCGCCATAAAATGGTGATTTTGACTACCTAAGGAGTCTTGCGGGTTCGACTCCAGTTGCAGTTTAAGTTGGCTTCCGGCAGGCGTGACTTCGACTTTAATATGACTGCCTACGGGTAAATTGCGGGTAAATCGCTCAATCAGGCTGGTTAATGCCTGATCCAGCATTGTGGGGTCACTGACCACCATCGGCATTTTCTGAGGTAGCAGCACATTCAGGGTGAGCTGGCGCTGGGTTGCCTGCTTTTCCCAGCGCGGAATGCTGTCCTGAAGTACCTGTGCCAGGGATGTACGGGTCAGCGACATAGCCGCATGGCGGGTAGAAGAGGTTTCCAACTCCACTGCCCGGAAGATTAAACCGAACCGATCAATCTGTTCACTGCACTCCCGATCAATCATCTTTAAGCGCTTGATCACATCAGGAGACAGATCGGGACGTTTGAGCAGCGATCGCGTCAGGGTACGAATCGTTGCCAGTGGTGTGCGAATTTCATGGGCAAGTGCCTTCAGCAACTCCACATCTGGACTGGGTGCATCGGGTAACGGACAGGAAAGAGGTTTTGTCTGATCCTGAGCCGTATGAATCACCTGTTTAACGACCTCCTGCCGGGTCTCCGTGGCAGATTCATTCCGCCATTCTTCCAGCGGTTCTGGCAGGTGCTCCAGCATCAGGCGACTGAACTGCATCACTGTCTGGTAGTCGGGGGTAACAGGGGGAAACTTGTGGATCAGCTCATCCAGGTGTTCAACCTGGTGGGCATTCATGAGCAGAATTCGGGGACGAATCGCTTCCCATGCTTGTTGCACCACAGCAGGCATCAAAGAGAACATGAAAGCGGGTTTCCCCAATAATGTTTCACCCAGTACCATCACCAGGCTGAACCAGGGTGTCAGCACCAGGCAAAACTGCTCTCCTGCCAGGGGGTCGTCTGGTAAAAGCGGTAGGGCTGAGGTCGTCAGACTGTCAACGGTCTGCGCCTGTCGATCGCCTGCTGGCAAAAGCTTAAAGGGCATCCAGGAAGCCGCTTGCAGGGAATGGGTCGTCAGTGACCAGGTAGAAACCTGCTTCACAAGTTCTGGATGGCTGATCACGGGCAGCGGTCCTGAAATGACCAGTCCCCGAATGTCGGGCATCCCAGGCACTGGATCAGTGGTGATGGCATGGTGAAGCATGGTGCTAAATGCCGCGATCGCCCCCGTCCATTCCCGTTCTGCCCGCACCCGTTGTAGTGCCAACTGGCTGATGGAACGGCGACAGCCATTCGCCTCTGCCCCAAAGCCCGGAGTCGTAGAGCTTTGAGCCGTAGAACTATACTGCACGGTCCAGGTTGGATCGTTCAGGGTCAAAATTTCACTCAGCGTTGGCAATAACCACTTGGGCACAACAGTCCTCTCCTTCATCTGGAGATCAGGATTCCCTATAAAATGAGTCCTACTACGAAGGTATCTGGATTAGTGCCGAATGGGTAGTCGTCAAACCGAACTAATAGGGTCGCGATACCCGTTGGGAAGGATTCCTTCTAACTTTAGTCAGGTTGTCAGTCAAAGCACGATCCATGAAAATCCTTTGATATAGGGCTTTAGTTCGCTATTCTATTGGCGCGGGTGCTGTTCTATTCGCATTGGTGGCTCGCAATGACTAGTCGCTCCCACTCCCACTCCCCCACAAATGGATCTCCGGATCACCTGGCTGCTTCTATTCAGCCCCGTCCCTTCAGTGATCCATTATTTGAGCAGTCCCAATCTGAGCCACTCCAGTCAGCGGGATATGATTTCTCCCATACTGATTTATTCTCCCATGCACCCCAGCGAAATCCGATTCAAATGAAGTTGGCGATCGGGGAGCCGAATGACCATTATGAGCAGGAAGCTGACCGAGTTGCCGAGCAGGTTCTCAGTACGCCGGACTCTGCTGTGCCCCAATCCATCCAGCGGGAAGAGATGCCCGCAGCAGCCGAAGAACCACAAACGAAGCTTCTGGTAGAAACCGTTACCCCTCTTGTGCAGCGAGAAGCCGTGGCACAAGAGGGGCTTCAGATGAAGCTTCTCTCCTACGCTGCAATTCAACGGCACGCTCTATCTGGAGAAGACGAAGCACCCCGCAAAACTAGACAATCCCTAACTCCCAACGCCGTCCCCTCAACTGAGGAATTGCCAAACGTCCCCTACTCTTCCCCCTCCCTCGAAAATCGACTCAACAGCAGCAATGGTGCCCCCCTGTCGCCTGAGCTACTGGGTTTTATGGAGCCACGATTTGGGGTCGATTTCAGCAAGGTGAGGGTGCATACCGACTCAAACGCGATTCAAATGAGTCAGGAGTTAAATGCCCAAGCCTTCACCCACAACCAAAATATTTACTTCGCGCCAGGTAAATTTAATCCGGCTTCTATTTCGGGTAAGCATCTGTTGGCTCATGAACTGACCCATGTTGTGCAACAAAACAGCAATACAATTCAGCGTAAACCAGGACAGTCAGGCGTGGCAGTAACAGGCAGATTGGAGGGCGATCGCCTCAGCCTCAAACCCAAAAAAATGCACCTCGACTTTGTGCGTATGAAGCGGAAAGATCCTACCTATGTCAAGGAGATTTTGAGTCGAATCCAGGAAAAGTTTGGACATGAATTTGTGGATACAGATGATGCCACTTTTGGGCATTGGTGGACCGAGGTCGGCGACCTGGAGGGCGAGAACTGGAAACCCCTCGAAAGCTTTGGCTGGTGGCCACAGGGTGGAGTGGGTTCCCTCAAAAGTTTGTTTCAGGGTGTGCCTGGTATTCTCAATGAAGGTAAACAAAAGGATCCGTACCACGGGGATGATGCCGAAGAAGTATTTCATCCAGTGATGGAAGTGGACGATGAAGTGAAGGACTATACCACTGTCCGCAGCGAGGTAGTTGGAGGGATTAAAAGCTTTGCCCAGGGGTTCCAGGGATCGTGGAATTGGAAATTGGGTTGGGGCAAAAACTGCCAAACCTTTCAAAAGCGCATGAAAACCCAACTGGGTTTACACAACCAAACGAGCAAATACTGGCTCTACCGTCCCAAAGAAGCCAATACCTTGACTGAGTTACAAATGCGTTTAACCGGAATAAAACTCTCAAATGGGATCGATATCACTCAAGAAATGATGGATAGCCTGCTGCTGAGTGATATGGACTTTAGCGAATGTTTTACCCAGACCCGACACATTAACACACTCAAAGAAACGGATTACCAGTTGATTGCACGAGTCTTACAGGTGCCTTTAACCGAGGTCAGGGCAGGGATAACCATCATTCGCAACCTATTGACTGAGCGGGAAGATCAACTGCGTCGCGTGGTTGGCGAAGAGTATATACTCCAATCACCGATTAACGCTAAACGAGGAACATCCATTATCCCAATCCCAATTGGAACCCAAATCTACATCAGGTCAATCAGTGGCAATCAGGTTTGCCTGGAAATTAGCAGAGATTTTAGTGGGACTTACATTGCTCCTCTTTCCGAGGTGATGACAGGGATTGGGCTTTCCACGGTTGGGGTACAACCAGACAGCGCACGGAAACCTGAGTCAAGTAGCCCCTATGACGCAGGACTGGATGATCAGGAGTTTTCTATAGAAGCAAGTCCTTTGGCAGAAAGGGTTCCAGCACAATTGGGGAATGATCCATCTGCATCTTCACCAAACAATCCTGGTGATAGCGCCCCCCATAGTGGTGTGCCTCAAACAGAAGAGGTTGAAGGTAATTACAATGTGCTCGAATCAGAATCTTCTTCAACTCAGCCTGATGCTGTGTCCCAAACAGAAGAGGTTGAAGATAGTTACAATGCGCTCGAATCAGAATCTTCTTCAACTCAGCCTGATGCTGTGTCCCAAACAGGAGAGGTTGAAACAGGAGAGGTTGAAACCGACAATTACAATTCAACGGAGGAGCCAGCTTCTCAGGGTGCCGCAACCCAATTGCCCAGTTCTTTGACTCACCAGGGTACAGGTTCGTCCAATTCTGGTTTGCCTAAGAAGAGTAAGCTGCCTGAAGACCGAGCTGACCGTTACAAACAGCGGGCTGAAACGTTGAAAGCTGCCCAAAACTTGATCGCAGCAGGCGTACAATATACCCGCGCCTACGCTCTTTACCCTGAGATTAGCTACGCTTACGACGCCGCCTGGTCATTTGAGGCAGGGGAAGACCTGGAGCGGGCAACCTTCTGGTATCGCAAAGCAATTCAAACGGACCCTGGTTCAGCGATCGCCGCTGCTGCGAGAAAACACCTTACAACACTGGGTCAGGCAGAGACTGCCAGATATAAAACTTCAGATTTGATACCTGGAACCCGTAGCAAGTATCTCAGTGTCCGCAAAGGAGATCAGCCTTTTTCCGTCTCACCCACCACACGGCAGCAGCAGAAAGCAACGGGCTTAACCAAAGAGCAAATGCAATCCAGCGATGCTTTTACCCTTTTTACAAGTTATGCCAATGGAATTATCACGGCTGAAAATACCCTGATAGCTGCAAACACTGATGAAGAGCGCAATCAGGCTCGGCAGGAGATTGAGAAACGAATTACAGCTATTCGTAACATGGCAACGGGTTTTGATCCCAACGCATTACTAAACGAATATAAACAAAAACAAACCAATCCCAGTGGGGCTACTCCGCTTCTAGATCAGTTGCAGGGCTTCACTGTGGCATATTTAGACACGACCGCCAAACGGGATGATAAGAAACTGGTTTATGAGGGCAAAATCAAGCAGGGAATGCCCCCCAGGTCACTGGAGGCAGATGAAACTGGCTACGATACGACGCAGCTTTCGTCTAACTTTGCTGGAGCGGGGTATGCCATTTTTGCGATGGATGGTGATGGCAAAATTTATGCCGATCAGCATAAAGTATCGCAGTTTCACCATACAAGCTTTCTGGCAGCTTCAGAAGCCGCGGCAGCGGGGGAACTGAAGGTGGAATCAGGTGTACTCAAAACAATCACAAACAAAAGTGGACATTATGCCCAGGGTGCTACTTTCATCACTCAAGCACTGGATGAATTTCAATCTACCTTCCATCAAGATCTATCCAGTGTAGATTTGAGGTTCCATAACGCTGCCTCCAAAGAACCTGTGGCATGGAAGACTAAAGCATCTGGGTTTGTGCAAGATGTGCAGCAGATGCTGGCAAGCAACCAGTATGATGATACTTTTGGCTCTCACCTCAATCCTACGCAGATTCAAGGCGAAGTAGAGCGCCTTAAGGGGCAGAGTAGCCCTATTTCGGGTAAACCAGTCAGTCAGCCCCAGTCTCCCATTGGCAGTCAGAATGTTTTGCCCGGTAACGTGGAGACTAACTCACCCTACGGCGTGAAAATTCCTGTAAATCAGCCTGCTGATGGGTCTAACTCACCCTATGGCGTGAAAATTCCTGAGGGAAATGCCGTAACAGGTGCCCAATCAATGAAATCAGCCAATGTATCCGTACCACAAGTTCCAGTAGCGGGGGCGATCGCGAACTCAACCAACTTTATCCAGGGCAACCAAGGTGCACTCATTTCTTCCCAACTGCTAACGGCAATTCGGGAAGACATTCTGACTCCACGCTCTAAATGGGCAGACAATCAGGAAATTTTAGCCGTTGCAGAAGCACTGGGAGTTCAGATTACCATTCATGCCAATCGAGGAACGTTTGGTTCCTCCGGGCAAATGTATCACCTGTACTATAACGGCAGAGATCATTACAGCGTGTATGTCCGCGATCGCAACGGCAGCATCAGACTGGGGAATCAATCTTATAGCCTCGTTAATGTAACCGGCGATGGGGATTGTTTCTACTATGCGATCGCAAAAGCCATTTCTCCGGTGATTTTCCAGTCCCGTTTAGGAGTAAACAATCTTCGCAGTCTAGCGAATCAACATCTTTCAGATGCTCAAATTGCCGATATTGCTATTCCACTAGCACAAGATTATGGACGTAACCCCGACATGCCGGGTTTGGGACACAAGTTTAGGGCATTGATGCAAACTGGAGAAACGCATTTTATCAGTAGCTAATTTTTGGGCAACGACTAGCAAAGCCCATCATTTCCAACAGAGGCACCTTCTTTTTATATCTTTAGTCATATCCATCAGAGTGAGGGCAAGCGTAATAGAGGGGTGTGTCTTACTCAACTTTACCTACGGACAGCCCCTTCGTTCTAAAGATTACCGAAAGCGCCGAGTTTCTGGAAAAAAGCCTCAAGCATGCCAATGCTCTGGTAGCTCAAGACTGGGCAAATCTCGCTATCGCCAAGAGATGGTATGGCTTGATTGGTTATTACGTGGCTTTAAACCAACCGGGCAGTACATTCTAGAAGCAGACGTTGATTTTCCAGGGAGTAGGGTTGGATTTTAAGGGTATTGTGGAAGGCGTGAATCGCTGCTTGATAGTTCCCCAATGCGGCATAACTTAGACCTAAACCATGTAGGGCACCAAAGTGAATCGGGTTGAGCCGCAGCACCATTTCGCACTCGGCGATCGCCTTTTGATACTGCCCCTGCACGTAGTAAAGAACTGCCCGTCGATTCCAGGCTTCGGCATAATCGGGCTGGCTTTCGATCAAAGCATTCAGTATTTCTTCTGCCTCCGCAAAGTTACCTTCCTCCAAAGACAGTTGAGCGCGTCGGATCATTTCTAAGCCGAGTACACCTTTTTGCTCAAACCAGATGCGCCAGAGTTCCTGGGTGGCGCGATCGCGCACCTCTTCATCTGAATCTTTCAAATCTTCCAGTAATGACGAAATCAGGGAGTCGTTCATGGGATCTGCACCTGGACAAGCAATGGTTGATTAAATGCTCTTTAAGAATTCTCGCTCTGAAAAGGAGGCTCGCTCCGTAATTTCACCGATTTTTTACCCAATGTACAAGATAACAATCTCAATCTTTGCCAACTGTTCATAATTTGGTCGGGATTGGCAGGTCGTAAGTGTCAGGCTTCGACGTAGCTTCGACGTGAGCGCTCAGCCGAACGGTGTCGGGTGTCAGGTGTCAGGCAACTTTCCGCTCTCTACCCTTTGCCTTCTCTTCCCGCCAGGTTTTTAATTTACTTGAAGTAAATTAACAGATTGAGTCCCGGAATGGTGCGTGACAGAGTCCAGAACAGGAGGGCGAGGTAAAGAATGCCGATCGCCCACTGGTACCAGACGAGGGCTGTAATCAGCCCAGGAACATGTTCATCGCGCAATCGAATATCGTTGAAACCAAAGCGAAGCAGGTTATTAAAGCTGAAGTCAAAGTAGTTGAGCCAGTTCCAGTTGCGATTCCAGAGAATGGGGATGTAGCGTTCTCGAAACATTTGGTAGCGGGGAATGATGGGCAACCGACCGACCAGAATGCGCAACTGGCGCAGGGTGCCTTCTTCCATGAAGTAGCTGATATCGATTAGCGGGTGGTAGCGCCCAGACCTGTAGAGCAGGGTGATCAAAATGGTCGGCACCGGCAGGTCGATCGCCGCCAGACTGGCTAGGGTGAGCCAGGGTTGGTCACTGTTCCGAAAGACGGCAATCAGCCCTAGCAGGAAGAGGCAATTAAAGCCTGCGACCATCCACAGGGTTTCAGCAAAGGTCGGCAGAATCGGTTTGGGGGTTAGCCTGCGGCAGCGATCGATAAACCAAAACAGCACCCCAAAGTAGGCAATGGTAATTAGCCCAACACCAAAGATCAGCCAGGAGCGAGTGCCGTAGTGACTTAGTAGCAGTAACAGACTCAAGCCGATACAGTCCAATCCGACCAGGATACGGTTAAACACCTCGCGACCTGGCGCAACGGGTTCTTTGGCAACAACGCGATCGCGCACGTTGATGTAGGTGGCAATATCGACATTTGCCAGACTCAAAAGGTCGGTCAGGCTACGGAACGGTAGTTGAACACGGCGCTGGGCGATCGCGGTCGCCTGCTCCAGAGAAAAGCCAAGGTTTTGCAATTGGGCGATGGGTGCCGTGTTGATATTAATGCCAAATAACTGCTGGCGTAACTCCCGCAGCCTCAACCGCTGCCGAGTGTAGTCCATCTGGTTAGCATCGGGAATTTGTTCCTGGCGGCGGAAGTTGCGAACCAATTCGCGCAGCAGGTTTTCGTTGCCCTGGAGCGTTGGAACGGAAATAAACCGCCCAATTTGCCCAGGATCGCCGACAATCTTTGCCTGATCGGCATCAAACTTCAATCCGGGAACATTTAAGTAGGCACCTCTGGCAAAGCCAGCATCGCTAAAATCTGCCTGCTCTAAAATGGACGTGCCCCGCATATTAACTGGCTTGTTGAACTGGGTCTGACGAAACAGGACAGCTTTTTCAAACACCGCATCCGGCAAGAACAGCGCCTTACTGAAGGTGCTTTTGGTAAAGATTGCATCTGACTGCCAGAGGGCACGAGCAAAATCGGCATTGCCCTGCCACTGCACCCGCATGAAGTTGGATGGTTGTTGAAATACCGTCAGATTGAAGTTAGCCGTTGCCTGAAATTCTGTGTTCTGGAAGGTAATGGGTCCCCAAAACTGCGCCTGATTAAACTCTGCCTTGCCAAAAAAAATGTTGCTGCGGAACCGGGAATCTCGTTCAAACAGCGCCCCCGCAAAGCTGGTGGTCTGACTAAACCGGGTCTGGGTGCTGTCAACCCCTTGCGTAAATTGAGACCCCTGAGCTTCTACCCGGTTGAGAAAGAATGTGTTCGTGAAATCAACTAAGTCCAGAAACCGGGTCTGGTTCAGCTTTAACGGTCCCCGGAAGACGGTGATTTGCAGGGGGGCGGTTGGGGTGCCCAAATTGGGAGTACTGAGCAGAGATTGGGAGAGGGTACTGAGGCGAGAGAGGCGACGGCGATCGCGTTGCAACTGCGTCTGTTCGGCTGGGGTAAAGATAGGCGACAGGGACTCGCCAAACAGGGGTGCCCGTAACCCCAACTGGCTAATTTTGAACTCTCCCTGTACCTGGGAATAGCTCAAATCCAGCCCTACTGGAGTACCTGAACGTTGCAACTGGCTTTTCAACAGGTCATAAAATCGATCGCGGAATTCACCATTTTCTGGACGCAAATCGATACTCAGCCGTTGCAGGTCAATAATCTTAATGCCTTCGCTGGCAATGGGCGATTTCAGCCGCTGTTGCAAAACTTCCAGGGTTAGCGGTGTCAGGTCAGGTTGGGCGATCGCAGCAAAGACGGGCTGAACCAGACAGGTAAGACTAACCACTGCCCATGCAATGAACAGGAGCCAACAGGCAAACAATTTTCGAGACACGGCGATCGCCCTGGAAGTAGTTGAAAGAGCGATCCATTCTAAGTTAATTTTTCTTCAATTTGACTACGACTAAAGCTCCCTATGCTGGAAAATTTCTTTTAGATAAGCTTCATCCGCTACCCACCCAGATAAGATTGATTTGCCATCTCAGATTCCTGGAATCTTCGAGACTCCTGGAATCTAACACCCTGCTGGTCTAGCGTTTATGCTTCAGCGATCGCCCCGCCTTTCTGCATTGCTTGCACTGTTGCTGATTGTTCCAGCCCAAATCATTGGAACCCTGATGTCTCTGGTGATTGCTCCCGGAGCGGTTGGGCAAACGGTTCTCTTTCTGACCAAAGGCTGGATGTTGCTGCTTCCGATCGCCTGGTTCCTGTGGGTAGATCGCCAGCCAATCAAGATACCTAAACCAGAATGGCGCGAACTCCTGGCTGGCTCCATTCTAGGACTGTTGATGGCGACGATTATCCTGGCGGCTTACTGGTTCATTGGCAGACAATGGATCGATGGTGCAGAAGTTCGCAGAGAAGCCCAACGAGTCGGTGTGCTGGTTCCCGCCACTTATCTGGCTGGGGCTGTTTTCTGGATCTTTATCAACTCATTACTGGAAGAATACGTCTGGCGCTGGTTTGTGTACCGCAAATGTGAAGTTTTGGTGCCGGGAATTACGGCTGTATTCCTCTCTGCCCTGCTATTTACCCTCCATCACATCATTGATTTATCCACCTATTTCAGCGATTGGCGAGTGATTGGATTAGGTTCACTCGCAGTCTTTTCAGCGGCAGCCGCCTGGTCAGGATGTTACCTGGTATATCGCTCGATCTGGGCAAGTTATGTCAGCCACCTGTTAGCCGGTGGGGCGATCGCTCTGGTCGGGTGGCACCTGCTGTTTACCTAGAACAGGCTGGCGTTTGGGGAGATGGGGAGATGAGGGGATGAATGGATGGGGAGATGGGTTAATCGGTTTTAGCTGCTTCACAGGTTCCATTGACTAACCAGGGGCGGGAGTTGCTGGCAGGGGATTGGGCAACTAAAACAATCTGCCCATTGGCATCCACCATCCAGCTTTGAGCCTCAACAATGGTGGGAGGCGTGTTGGCATTTGGCGTTCCCGCAGAGTGGTGGGAGGTGCGAGGTGTAAGCCTGTCTTTTCTCCTCGGTCCCTCGGTCCCTCTGCCCCTTTGTCCCTCACTCCTCTCCACCGTTACCCACTCCGCCATCACGGCATCATTCCCTAGCGGTTCTGTTGGGCTGGAGGGTAATCCCCCGCGTCCAGTTATGACAAACGAACTGGTGGACTGTTGACGGTTGGGTATACAGCCCTGGCTAATCTGGCTGGCGGCATCGATCAGGTTAGAGGGAAGTTCAGTTAGTCCTCGACTGGGGTCAACATCGGGGGTGTTAATGGTGACAATCCCCGCAACCCCAAACTCAGAACTGGCGGTAATGTCGCTCAGGGGAGTCAGGCGATCGCGGGGTTCAATCCCAAACAAACCCTGGGTGGTAATATCCACTCTGCCACCACTGCCAGTAAAGGCATTGGCGGTGATATCGTTGTTTTCGGTACGAACGGCGATGACAAAGGGAGCCGTAATCCGAATGTTGCCGCCATCGCCGCCTGTCTGGGCTGTACCGGCAGTGGTGGAAATCTGGCTGTTACGGCGTAGCAGCAGTAAATCACTGAGTTGCAGGTTGATATTTCCTCCCTGGTTACTGGCGGTTTGAGCCGAGATTTCCCCCGTGTTCAGCACCAACCGACCCGCCTGAAGATCGATGCTGCCCCCGGTGCCAGTGCCCTGGCTATCGACGGCAATCTTGGCACCATCCCGAACAGTGACAATTCGGGGGTCAATCCAGATGTTGCCACCATTGCCACTGGAGCCGCGATCGGTGCTGGCAAACAGTCCGGTACGGTTCCCTGCCAGCGTAACGGAATCGAGAATTTGCAGGTTGATGCTACCAGCGTTACTGCCAGCAGCGGTTGAGGTGCGGATTTGCCCGCCGCTGCTAGATTCAAAGGTCGATGCGGTAACTTTGACACTCCCGGCAGTTCCCTGTCCTGCGGTGCTGGCGCTGACCTGGGCATTGTCAGTCAGGGAGAAAACCCCAGTCTGAATGTCAATGTTCCCGCCCTGCCCGATCGCCCCCGGATTAACCGCAGTCGAAATTGAACTATTGGCAAGGGAGGTGGTATCCGTTGCCTGGATTCGGATGTTCCCGGCATCCCCCTGTCCAGAGGTGCTGGCAGTGATCTGGGCACGGTTGTTCAGAGAGAGTGTGCGTGTCTGGATCGCGATGTTGCCCGCTGGTTCTCCTTCACCAGGACGAACAATGGCACCTGGATTGACTGCGGTAGAGATTGAACCATTGGAAAGGGAAACAGAATCCCCATGCTGCACCAGAATACTACCGGGGCGACCGGTTCCTGAAGTCGAAGCAGACACCTGCGCTCCATCCCGAATGAGAAGGCGGGAGGCATTAATGGTTAGACTGCCAGCATCTCCCGCTGCCTGAGTTTCGGTAAACAAGCCACTGGGCGATCGCCCATCCACCGCCATTCCTGTCAAATCAATGCTTCCTGCCGTGACTGCCAGGGTGCCTCCGCGTCCCGGTCCTGAAGTCGATGCTGAGATGCGTGCCCCACCATCCACCTGCAACTGGTCAGTGTGGATGGATAGGTTTCCGGCACTCCCTGCTCCTACCGTGCTGACAAATAACCCAGTAGAGAGTACGCGCAGATTATCCAGGGTTTCTGCATTGGCACGAAACCGACTAACAAAGACTGCCTCCGGCACAATAATCTGAATGTTCCCCGCATTTCTGATTCCAAATTCGCGGGTTATTGCAAACACGAAGCTATCGACCACCGAGAGGGTTTTGGCACGAATCGTGATGTTGCCACCATCGCCCAACCCCAAAGTTTCACTCGAGAGCTGGCTGTTATTTGCAATGTTTAATATGTCTGTGATTGCAAAATTGAGATTGCCTGCCGATCCTGTACCGGATGTTCTAGCAAATAGGGAACTGTCGTCAATCACCAGCCTGCCAGCCTCAATTTCTAGATTGCCTCCCGCTCCCTGCCCAGATGTTTCGCTCGACAATCTGCTGTTGCCAGTTAAGGAAAACTGTTCACTTGCACGTAAATCGATGATCCCGGCGGGATTTCTCCCCGTGTTGGATGTGAATAATTCGGCGCGATCGCTGAGCGTCAGAGAATTGGCACGAATGGTAATATTTCCACTGCTTCCCAGGTCTCCTTCGGCAAGCTGTCCTGCACTGGAAAGACTGCTTTGATTGAGGTTAACAAAATTTGCATTAACATTAATATCTCCAGCATTCCCGGTTCCAGCAGTACCCGCGTTGATAGCGGCGCCCCGGCTTAACACGAGAGAGCCATTCCCTCCCGTATCAATGCGGATATTGCCTCCCTGCCCAGCCCCAGAGGTTCGACTTGAAATAGAGCTTTGGTCGATTAAGATTCCTTGACCGGACAGGAGCGTCGTGGTTCCGGCATTTCCAACGGGAAAGCGGGGGTTTAGTTGGGCTGTTTCGTTTATAATGCGGCTGCTGTTGGTCAGGGAAATGGTGTCTTGTGCTTGCAGACTCAGCCTGCCAGCATTGCCTGCTCCAACTGTAGAAGTGATCAGTTGCGACTGATTCAATGCAATGGATTTGGCATTCAGCCAAATATCTCCTGCGTTTTCTTGTCCGACGGTACCACTGAAAATGTTGCTGTTATTGAGCCTAAGATTGTTAGCGGCGATCGCCACAGATCCACCTAACCCTGCATTTCCAAAAGGCAGATTAATGCGAGCATTATTCATCGATATATTTGCCCGTGCATTGATATCTGGCAGGCTGTTGAGGAATGGTTTGTTATTGGCATCTAGATTGAGTCCAACGGTGCCATTGCCAGCGATTCCGGCAATTTCTACTCGACCCTGCAAAGCATTTAACCGCCCTCCATTCAGGAAGACATCCCCACCCACTAACAGCAGGTTTCTGCCATCAGGTACCCTCAACCCTGTTAAAGCAACAGGGACTGGTAGTGTTAAACCGGGAACACGAACAGCAACAAGCCCTGCGGGTGCGATTGATTGGTTTTGGATGGACGCAGCGGCAATTTGATTGAACAGAAAAGCGGAGGGATTGACACTCAACAATTCATTGCCAGGTTCAACCGATGACTGAGCAGAAAACTCAGCATTGCCAGGAAATTGGATGGCATTAGCCGTCGTTGCAACGAAAGAACCCCCCACGTTTAAGCGAGCGCTGGGGCCAAATAGAATACCGTTTGGGTTCATTAAGAACAAATTAGCAACACTGAGCGACTGGATGGTGCCATCAATAGATGATCCACCTCCTCGAATGCGAGCAAAAATGTTGGTAATGCTGGAGTTACTGTTGACAAAGTTTGCAGTTTCTCCCCTGACCAGGTTAAAGCTACCAAAACTGTGGAATAGATTTCTGCCAACCGTTGTGCCACCCTGAATCTGAAAGGTATTGCCGTTAGATTCGACGACGGTTCCCAATCCATCGGGCACAATGGTTTGCGCCTGTATTGGAGGGTGAATCAGGACAACCAGACAAAGAAGGGGGAAACGGCGCAAAAAACTGAATAGAACATTGCGCTGACTCATGATTTTCAGGATAGACGGGGGCTTGTGTAGATCAACCCGGTTTTATTTCTTGTCTACGTTGGAAATGGACGATCGCCGGAATGGGCGAGACACAATGTAGGGCAAACTTCTAAAGAAATTCACAACCAGTAAAACAATTGTTGTGATAAATGTGATTGTTGCAATGCCAACCCCACCAATTAAAGCAAATACTGCTGTACCAAAACCTCCCAAACCATCATCGGGAATGACTTCGTAGTCCAAAGTGAACACTGTTCCATCATCAGGATAGGTAATGTTACGGGATGGGGTCCCTTCTCCGAGTGGCAAGGAACTGATCGGCAAGACATCTCTGGCAATTGGAAAGTTAAAAGAAACTTGTCCATCAGAGAGGAGTAGCGCAATTTGCAGAAAATCAGGTGCCAGGAAGGTACCCGATGGAGTGGGTACCGGAACTCCTGCTGGTGGAACTACCAGGTTAATATCCTGTCCTGCCTGTACAGGGTAAGGACCCCATACTGCCTGTTCACCAAATTTGACTGTAATCGGTCCCTCTAAAAAAGCGTCGGTAGAAAACTGGTTTCGTCTGATTCGTGTCAGTGTCAGTCGAGGCATTGAAGTTTTTTCCTCTTTTTTTTTGTTCAAGGTTTATGGCTTCAAAATCTTTGGCAGTATTTCACTCAAATTTAGCCCCCAGACAAAAGACCATGAATCATGGATAAAATCAACTTTCAGCAAAGCCAAAAAGTTGAGGTATTTTATGTTCGTTTCAAGCTCTTATCCAGTTGCAGAATTGATATTCAAACCTACGATCTGTAAAGCCATCTTGTAGGTTACTACCCCAAAGATAGGTGATACGAAGCCTGCACTTGAGCATGGTTTATTGGAAGGGCAGGCGATCGCGACTCCCATGATTTCTATTGTGTTGAAAGACTTCACTTCTGCCTATTCCCCATCCGGGTACCTTTGGTTGCAATTTGTAAAACCTGGGAGGGTTAGGTGTCAGGCGTGGGAGGTTTTGAGTTTTGAGTTGAGAGACATTTGTTTCTTATCTCTTCATTCTTCATCCTTCATTCTTCCCATCTCCCCTGCACCCGCTCAAAATGTCAGGGGGCAGGAACCGTAAGAGCCGGAGACTGCTTAGAATCCGCTAAGTGTTTGATCAAAGTAGCTTGGGGTAAGGGTCCCTGAAGGTGGCTCCAGGGCAACACCTGTTCCAGTGACCAGTCGGTGTAAACGTAATAGTCTAAATCGGGGAGTTTGCCGCGCAGTTCTTTAAATGCCCGCCGGTAGCTGCCCAGGGAGTCACCGTAATGACGGGTCAGCTCCAACAGGTGGGAAAGGCGGCGATCGCCCCTTGAGAGCAATGCCTGAATGACTGACCAGTTGTAGCTCTCTGGACGAAAATCAATACCCTGGGGACGCAGCTTTTTCTGCAACCGTTGCAGTCGTTTCTCAGCCTGTCTGTTGACCCCAAACCATTGAAAAGGCGTGTGGGCTTTGGGTACAAAGGTGCTGCACCCAAAAGTAAGCCGCAGACCTGGTGCCGCTTTTTTAATGTCTTGCAGCATTGCCACGGTTTGTTCCAGATCCTCCGATTCTTCACCGGGAACCCCCACCATCCCGTATAGCTTGAGGTTACTCAGTCCCCCGGCTTTAGTGTGGATAGCAGCCTGAATGATCTCATCATTCGTCAGCTTTTTGTTGATGATTTGACGCAGGCGATCGGAGCCACTTTCCACCGCTATGGTGATCGAACGGGTGTCATGCTTGACCAGGGTGGCTGCCAGTCTGGGGGTAACTGTATTGGTACGAACAGAAGCGATACTGAGCCTGACCTGGTCATACTCCGGACGGTTCAGGTAATCCAGCAGACTTTCAAATTCCGGATGCTGGGTGACGGAAGCCCCCAGTAACCCGATGCGGTCAGTCACTTGCAACCCGCGAGCGATCGCCGGGATGAGAGACTCCTCCAGGCTGGCAACCCGGAACGGCAGAGTTAAATAGCTGGCAAGGCAAAAACGGCACATCTCCGGGCAACTGCGCACCACTTCCACCATATAGATGTTTTCCCAGGCAGCTTTCTCAGTAACCACCGTTGAAGCGGATAGAACATTGCCCCGGTAGGTTTGTTTTTCAACAATAGCGGGAAGGTTTGATTCCATCGGAGCGATCGCTTTCACTGCCCCATCCGGTGCGTCATAAATCACTTCATACAAACTGGGGACATAAATCCCCGGTACCTTTGCCAGATGGCGCAATTGGGTTGGCCGATCCGCCTGACGCACCTCCTGGTAGGCATTGATCAAGGCATGCAGCAGTAATTCTCCATCACCCAGCAATATCACATCAAAGAAATCAGCAAACGGCTCCGGATTGGCAGTCAAAACCGGACCCCCACCAAATACTAGGGGATACCTCGTCTGCCTTTCTAAAGCAAACTGGGGGAATCGTTCCCTGGCTCGGACTGGAATATCCAGCGACTCCATTAGCCCTAGAATATTGACATAATCCAACTCCCAGGACAGGGAAAACCCCAGCAGTTCTGGTTCCGACGGCAGAGGCTCATGCCCATCTGTAAACAGCCGACTCACCTGCACATCTTGACGGGAAGCCAGCGTCGCCCAAACGACTTGAAAGCCCAGACTGGTAATGCCAACACTATATTCGTTTGGAAATGCAAAAATCGTGGGGATGGCATCATCCGCTGCTACGGTTGGGGTGAAAAGAAGTCGTTCTGCGTTCAGCGGTAAATTGGGCACAAATTCACAGGAAATGAAACAGGGCAGCTAAAAGCCTATCCGAAAAGCCTCAACTGCCAAAGCCCAATACCAGATCTGGGAGGTTTTTGGATAGGCTTTAAACCCAATCTAGCGTATTACAGCGGTTCTCATGCTGATGTAGTACAAGGATGCCAGTTTCATCTTCACCTCAGAATTCATCTTGAGTCCTCTGACACCCACCATTATTCATCCTTGGCTAACACTCCATTCAGGAAGATATCGGCAATTCCTTCAGCCATTTCCTGCATTTCCTTAGGGGAACTGCCCGGTTCCAGGATCGTACTCTGGCTAAATCCGGCAACCGTAAACATTCCCAAAAACACCCGTGCTACCATGCGGGGATCCATAGGGCGGTAGATCCCCTGATCCATTGCAGTCTGGAAAAAAGCTTCACCCACATCCGTCATTTTGGTGATGACTTCAGACTGGATGAGATCGCGCAGGTCTGGGTGAAACTGTGCCTCCATGAAGCATACCCGCAATATATCTGCATTCTCGTGCAGGTGCAGCATGCGCCGCCGCATGACCTGGGCGATCGCCTTATAGCTCCCCATCTCACTGAGTTCTGTCAACAGATCAGTGAGGATTTCTACCCAGCCCTGGGTTGCTACTTCCACCAAAATTGCTTTTTTATTAGGGAAGTGGCGAAACAGGGTTCCCTCTGCAACCTCTGCCGCCTCTGCCAGGTCACGGGTAGTCGTGCCGTCATACCCTCGTCGAGCAAACAAACGCAAAGCGGATTTAAGAATGCGCGCGCGCGTTTCGGTCTCGGTCGTTGGCGGTTGATGGGTTCGCATAAATCAATCCAAATAAATCGAGCCAAACAAATTAAAGAGATCTCATCTCATATGTAGCGATATTTTCCATTGCATGTTAGCGAAAGCAGCAGAAGTGATATAGATCATTACAGATTTGCGCTCAGGCGTCAGGTACGACGGAGAAGTCAGGGGCTTGGGAGAGGATTCTGCTCCATATCTTCATCTTCTTAACGAAAAGTTAGAGATTAAACCCCTGTATTTGGTGTAATCTAAGCAACCAATTTGTTTCTTAAGCACTATAAAATGGGCGACTAGGGAGTCTTGCTAAAGACTACGCCGCTCAGCATTGAATCGGTTTTCCAAATGGGTGATACTCTACCCTGGAGTAAAAGCTCTAAAGATAGTACACTTGAACCATATTCCGGCATTTCTATGCCCTCCTAACCGCCAAACCACCCTCCGCCATCTACTCCCAAGGAAGTTCCATGAGTGTTGAGCAGACAACTCAATTAATCCAGTTAATTTTGAACTCGGTGCTTCTGACGGTCGTGTGCGTAATTGCTTTGGGGCGATTAGGAATTCGTCAGACCGGGCTTGAGGAGAATTTGAGATTAACCAATCGACAGTATGCAACCCTCTGGCAGGTGGCAAGTGAGGCTGAGGGTAGTCAGAGGTTTTCGCTATTTCAGAATCGATTGGTGCAGGCAAAAAAGGCGTTACGTCAGCTACAACGGCACTACATTCTGACTTATTACAGTGTGCTGGCAACCTACTATGCCTTTTTATTTGCTATGGTCAGCACTTTCATGCTGACCTTAAGAACCCTGATAAACGCTGATTGGTTAATTGGGGTGGCTCTGGGGCTATTTATGGTGAGTATTACCGGGTTGCTGCTGGGCGTAGGTTTGACGCTGATTGATCTGCATCATTCAAAGCTTCCGTTCAGGGAGGACATTGAGGAGATGTTCGGGATTAGTAAAGTTTCTGGTAAAACTAGCAGGGGTCCACAGGTGCGTCCTTTTAGACCAGTGGGTAGGGCAGCCCGGAATCAAGCGTTGGAGCTTCGATCCTCTGCTAGAGGAGCCAGGGTCAGTTGATTGACCGTAGAGTGCGGCATCAGTTTGGCACCTTTTATTAAACCAGGGGCGGAGTTCGGAGTGCGAAGTTAGGTAAGTTTATCCAAATTGCCGCCTGGAAGTATGAGTGGTTTGTCAACTTTGTGTTTATGAGTCTGGGATAGAAAAGGGGTTATTATTTCGGGTTTTCAACCCACAAAATAATTCTTGACATACCGCTAGTTTTCAGGAGCAATCACCCTGGCGCTATTGCTACCAGAATCATGCACAATCCAGATCACTGAGTTATCAACTTCTGCGGCATTATCGGTGACGCGAAAATAGATCTTTTCGCCTCTACGCAGTTCCAGGGCAAAGTCTCCCCTTTCGGCATACACCACCTTAAAGCCGCGATCGCGCAAGCAGTACATTGCCCAGGCTTTCAGCGTACTTTTTCCTGGGTCAAAGGCAACGGGGGGCTTTGCAAATAATTCTGTAACCAGTTCGATGGTTTGCATGGTGTGTTGTAGGGGGTGATGGGTGAGGAGTGTTCGCCTTTGGTGTTCCTGGTAAGCCTCCAGACCTCGGAGGTTTTCAAAACCTGCGAGGTCTAAACCTGACGAAATTAATCTCTTAACTTTTAACTTTCAACGCTCAGCTTTCAACTTTCAACTCCTCTCTCCTTCCTCCTCCATTTCTGGCTTATAGTCTCTCAACATCAAGGCTTCTACAGCGGCTTGGGGAGTCATTTTATTTTGTAGCAGGCGATCGACCTGATGGGAGATAGGAAGTTGAATTCCTTGCTGGGAGGCTAATTTGACCAGAACCTGGGTGGTGTTGACTCCTTCGGCAGTGCCTTCTAACTGAGCCAATACTTGATCCAGGGATTTACCTTCAGCTAACCCATAACCCACCTGATAGTTGCGGCTGAGGGGGCTATTGCAGGTTGCCAGCAAGTCTCCCAAACCTGCCAGACCATAAAACGTTTCGGGTTTAGCGCCCCAGTAGGTGCCAACCCGGATAATTTCTGCCAGACCACGGGTAACCAGGGCAGCTTTGGCATTAGTGCCCAGTTGTAAGCCGTCGCAGGTGCCAACCGCGATCGCAATCACGTTTTTTAAGGTCCCTCCCAACTCCACACCTAGAACATCTGGATTGGTGTAAATCCGAAAGCTGGGTGAAGAGAGGGCAAGCTGGACTGTTTCGGCGATCGGGATGTCAGGGTTAGCAACAACGGTCGCCGCAGGCAAACCCTGCTGAATTTCCCTGGATAAATTTGGTCCTGACAGCACCACAACCGGGTGGGCAGGAAACGCTGCTTGCCAGATCTGAGAAGGGAGTAAGGGCAGTTGTTCGGGACCGCCTGAGTCGGGGTCAACCCCCTTGGTCGCAGTGACAAAAATGGTCTGCGGTGACACATCTGACTGCCTCACCTGTTCAGCTATTGCCCTCACGCCTTTCATGGATACCGCAGACACCACAATATCCGCCCCTTCTAATAGGGGTTGGAGGCGATCGCCACTCCGACGTGACCATAGGCGAACATCGTGACCTCTGGCAGATGCCAGAGTTGCCAGAGTAGTCCCCCAGGCACCAGCACCCATGACCACGACGGTCAGCTTTGAGTTTGGAGCCAGGGATTTTGATTTAGGATTGTTCTGCTCATTCATGCTCTAGTAGTTTGTCAACTTTACTCCGCCTACGGCACCCCTCTCCGAGTCGGAGCTACGGTGTATACAGATCTCGGCTTCGTTAGAAACTGGCTCTGGGGGACTTCCCCCCAGTCCCCCGCTTTTTGGGGTCCTAACTCCCCCAAACCCCCCGCAAGGGTCTAGCGTTGGGGCTTCAAGTCTAGCGCGACGAGAATCGGTCAAACATTGCCTCCACTTCAAAAACCAACCGCTCCCCTTGCCACCCGTTTGCCATTGCTTGAAGACCCAATGGGATGAAGGTTGCGATTGACGACGAGATCGCATCGTTTTGGAGGGGGTGCGGGGGACGCAACCTGTTTTACTGGTGAGAACTGACAAAGCTTGTCTCGTGTAGTTCAATCGAAAAATTTCGTGTTATTTAATCCATCTTCCTAAGTTCCCCAGTTCTGAGGGGTTTTGAATGCTGCCACCCCAAAATTGGGGTTGGGGAGCGACTCCCCAGACTTATTGCATTCGTAGTGATTGTTCGTTAGTTCCAACTCTTGGATGCTGCTCCATGAGCATCCTGACCTGTTCTGCATGGTAAGAACTGCGGGTCAAGGGAGAAGACACCACCTGGAGAAAGCCCAGAGACTCACCATACTGCCGCCAAGAGTCAAACTGCTCTGGAGTCACAAAGTCTGCCACCCCCAGGTGTTTCTGGCTTGGCTGAAGGTATTGACCAATGGTGAGGATATCACAATCCACCCGCCGCAGGTCACGCATCACCTGTCTCACTTCCTCATCCGTTTCGCCCAATCCAACCATAATGCCGGTTTTGGTATACACCCAGGGAGCCAGTTGGCGGGAACGTTGCAGCAGTTCCAGCGATCGCCCGTAATCTCCCTGGGGGCGTACCCTGCGATACAACCGGGGAATCGTTTCAGTGTTGTGGTTCAGGACTTCTGGCTTTGCTTGCAAAATCAGTGCCAGTGCTTCCCAGTTGCCACACAGGTCAGGAATCAAGACCTCAATGGTGGTTGCGGGAGAAACTGCCCGAATGGCGCGAATGCAGCAATCGAACTGAGCCGCCCCCCCATCGGGCAGGTCATCCCGGTTAACGGAAGTAATGACAACATGGTTCAGTTTCATCCGGCGCACGGCTTCAGCCAAGCGGTCCGGTTCAGTCAGATCAAGGGGTTTAGGCTTTTTCTCAAAGTCAATGTCACAGTAGGGGCAGGCACGGGTACAAGCGGGACCCATAATCAAAAAGGTGGCAGTCCCGTTGTTAAAACACTCGCCAATGTTAGGACAGGATGCTTCTTCACAGACAGTATTTAATCCCAAATCACGCAAGATTTCCTTAACATTGCCCACCCGCTCCCACTGAGGAGCCTTGACCCGCAACCAATCTGGCTTAACAACCACTTTTTAACCCTGCCTGTATAACGACCCTATCTTAGAATAGCTTTTAGACGGTTCCTACACTCTACTCCCAACTCCTACCCATGCTGACCTCGACTGACTTTAGAGGGCTGTTTAGCGATCGCTTCTTCAAAAACTTCTTTCCAATTCCAGCCACCAGCCACCTGATCAAAGGCGTGTTTCCACCTGATTTTGAACTACCAGACATCACAAACGGGGGAAGCGTCAGACTGTCAGATTTTCGCAGGCAAGTGCCCGTTGTTCTCGCCTTCACACGGATTTTTACCGAAAAGCAATATTGTCCATTCTGCTTTCCCCACATCATGGCGCTGAATGAGTATTATGAGCAGTTTCAAGAGCGGGATGTAGAATTACTGATGATCACCAGCACTGATTATCAGCAGAGCAAAGGTGTTGTTCGCGATCTAGGACTCAAGATGCCCTTGCTGAGTGACCCCAGTTGCCAGGTTTTCCGGGCGTATCAAACAGGTCAGGCGTTGGGTGCCCCTCTCCCAGCTCAGTTTGTGTTGGACGAGGACGGCAGACTGTACTACAAGCACCTCTTCTCCTTCCTGGATCACAATGCGGAGGTTGAAATGTTGTTGCAAATGGTGACTCAGATTTAGGGATAGGTGTCAGGTGTCAGGTTTTATGTTTTAGGAAGGGGTGAAAGGGTGAAGGGGGAAAACCCATTACCTCTCAACTCTCAACTTCCGGTACTCGGTAATTGTCACCAATCTCCGGGCTGGGTTTAAGATCAAAATGCAGGATATAACTGGGTAGTGAGTACCACGATTGGATAATTTGGGCGTGAATTCCCCTACAGAATCAGGGTTGGAGCTGGAAAAGCTGTTTCCGTTTCGGTTAGATGACTTTCAGTTGCAGGCGATCGCAGCACTGGAAGCAGGGCGATCGGTGGTGGTGTGTGCGCCAACTGGCTCAGGAAAAACACTGATTGGGGAATACGCCATCCACCGGGCACTGGCAAAAGGGCGGCGGGTTTTTTATACCACTCCCTTGAAGGCACTTTCTAATCAGAAATTGCGAGACTTTCGGGAGCTATTTGGAACAGAAATTGTAGGACTGTTGACCGGGGATGTTTCTATCAACCGGGATGCCCCCATTTTGGTGATGACGACCGAAATTTTCCGCAATATGCTCTATGGGACTCCCATTGGTGAAGTGGGTACCTCCCTCATAGGGGTGGAAGCGGTTGTCCTGGATGAGTGCCACTATATGAACGATCGCCAGCGGGGCACAGTCTGGGAAGAATCCATCATCTACTGCCCACCCGAAATTCAACTGCTTGCCCTGTCTGCCACCGTTGCCAACAGCGACCAGTTGACCGACTGGATCGATCAGGTTCATGGTCCAACCGAGTTGATCTATTCCGACTATCGCCCGGTTCCCCTCCAGTTTTATTACTGCAACCCCAAAGGCATGTTTCCCCTACTGGATAGTAGCCAGAAGCGGATGAATCCTCAACTCAAGCCGAAAGGGGGTAGGGGGACGGTCAGGGGCGGCAACCGGCGGGGACCCCGACAGGAAGGACCGGGTCTGGCGGCGGTCGTGAGTCAACTGCGGCAGGATGATATGCTGCCTGCGATTTACTTCATCTTTAGCCGTAAGGGGTGTGATCAAGCAGTGGCAGAGATGGCTAAATTGCCGCTGTCGTTGGTGAATGGCGAAGAAGCCGCACGGTTGAAACAGCGAGTCGATGAGTTCCTGGCACGCAACCCGGAAGCAGGGCGGGTCGATCAGATTGAACCCCTTTATCGGGGAATTGCTGCCCACCACGCTGGGATCTTGCCTGCCTGGAAGGGATTAATTGAAGAACTCTTCCAGCAGGGGTTGATCAAGGTGGTATTTGCCACCGAAACCCTGGCAGCCGGGATCAACATGCCTGCCCGCACTACCGTTATTTCCAGCCTGTCCAAACGCACGGATATGGGTCACCGGCTACTAAATGCCTCCGAGTTCTTGCAAATGGCAGGACGGGCAGGACGGCGCGGCATGGATAGTCTGGGGCATGTAGTAACGGTACAAACCCCGTTTGAAGGGGTACGGGAAGCCTCTTACCTGGCAACAGTGGGATCCGATCCCCTGGTGAGCCAGTTTACGCCCAGCTATGGCATGGTGCTCAATCTGTTGCAAACTCACACCCTGGAAGAAGCCAAAAAACTGATTGAGCGTAGTTTTGGGCAATATCTCTCTACCCTGTATCTGCGCCCCCAGCAGCAGGCGATCGCCACCCTCAAAGCTGAACTCGCCCAACTTCAATCTCAACTGGAAGCAGTGGACTGGGATTTGCTGGCACAGTATGAAAAGCTCCAGGAACGGCTGAAGGAAGAAAAGCGGCTGTTGAAATATCTGCAAGACCAGGCAACCGAAGTTCGTGGCAGCGATATGCCGATCGCCCTTTCCTTTGCCATTGCCGGAACCGCCCTCAGTCTAAAGGGCAAGCATGTTCCCGTGGCTCACCCGCTGCCTGCCGTACTGGTTGCTAAGGTGCCTGGTTCGGGACAGTTTCCTTACCTGGTCTGCCTGGGACAGGATAACCGCTGGTACGTCATCACCGTCAACGATGTGGTTAGCCTGCGAGGGGAGATTCCCCGCATGGCTGAGGTCGATAATCTCAGTCCACCTGCCGAAATGCCGCTCAAACCGGGGCAGTCCCGCAGTGGGAACGAGCCATCTCGGGCGATCGCTCAACGCATTCCCGCCATCCTCTCTCCCCTGGAAGAAGCGTCCGAAGTGGTTGACCAACTGCAACGCCTTTCTGTGGTGGAAGCCCAGATTGAAATGCACCCGGTTCACCAGTGGGGCAACCGCACCACCATCTTGAAGCGGCAGAAGCGAGTAGGGGCGATTCAGGAGGAAATTCGCGATCGCGAAGAAAAGTTGGGTCGCCAGTCCCAACGCCACTGGGAAGAATTTCTTAGCCTGATTGATATCCTGCAATACTTTGGCTGTTTAGAGGAGTTGACCCCAACCATTACAGGACAGGCAACCGCTGCGATTCGGGGAGACAACGAACTCTGGTTAGGTCTATCGCTCATGTCAGGCGAACTAGATGAGATGGAGCCTCACCATCTAGCAGCCGCCTGTGCTGCACTGGTTACCGAAGTTTCCCGCCCCGATAGCTGGACTCGCTACAAGCTATCCGCCGAAGTTGAAAACGCTTTGGGAGGCTTGCGCGGTATCCGCCGCCGCCTGTTCCAGCTTCAACGGAAGCATCAGATTGCCCTCCCTGTATGGCTAGAATACGAACTGGTTGGCTTAGTTGAACAGTGGGCAATGGGGATTGACTGGCTCGAACTTTGCTCCAACACCAGTCTCGACGAAGGTGATGTCGTCCGCATCCTGCGCCGCACCCTGGACTTTCTATCTCAAATTCCCCACGTCCCCCACGCCTCAACCGAATTAAAAGCCCATGCGCGCGAAGCGATCGCCCTACTAGATCGGTTCCCGGTGAATGAAGGAGTGGAATAGGGAAAGGAGTGTTGGAAAATTGAGAGTTACCTGAACACAAAGCTTCCCCGACCTCGGAGTTTTTCAAAACCTCTGAGGCTAAGCCTGGGGCGTTACCTATACAAAACTGGCGTTGCTGAATCAGTCTATGATGGTCTGAGGAATGGGCACTTCTCGGAACTTGAGGTAGTGGAGTAACATACGCCTTCGGCGGGGCGTAGCCCTACGAATTGAATGCGCCAGCATTTCTACTGATAGAAGCTCGCCACAGCCCTTACCCACCTGATAGCGAGTTTTTGGGGCAAAGTTAGCGTAGCTGCAACGAAGTGCTATCCGATCGCTAGAGCAATTGAGGGATAAGGGATTCAGCAAAAAAACTTGGAAAATAGTAACTTGCCCGAAAATGACCATTTCTTGGTAAGTTTTAGCTAAATCATCGGAATTTTTCTGGATTCCTTGCACAGTAAAGCTTTTAAACGTTACGTGGCACTTCGTTGCAGCTATGCTCCCTTTACCCCTAGCACGAAGAAAAAAATAGCAAAGACAATCAATGCCAACGCCATATTTGGCAACAAAAAGATGAAGCCCTTTAGCATTGCCTGCATCTTGTCTAAGAGCGTTGATATTTCTGCATTCGTTGCATGATAGTCATAGTAAGCACTTGCACGATGGTGGAAATTAGGAGAACTAACTTCTTTCTGAGGTGGTTAATGCTCCTGTCTTAAGCTTTGAATCTCGGTTCGCAGGGCGGTAATTTCGGTTCGCAGGGCATCAATCGATCTTGCTCCAGCAATCTCTGCTTCGTCATCGTCAGCATCTTGTCCAATAAAGAATGTGGCTAACGTTGCTGTTAAATAGCCAAATACAGCAAACGCATACAGCGCCAGCAGAAAACAAAGGATGCGACCTTCTGCCGTTTTTGGAAAGTAGTCTGATCCCATTGTGGTCATCAGCATTGCTGTCCACCAAAGCGCAGTGCTGTAGTTATCAAATCCGGGCAAATCTGGAGCATCTTGCTCAAAAGCATACATTCCCGCAGCCCCAACCAGTGTGACGATTGCTGTCGTCATCACCACGTAGCCAAAGCCACGCCGCGCAAAGTTGGCTGTGAGCGATCGCATACTGCGATTGGTGCGAGTCATCACACGCAACAGCCGTAAGCCGCGAACTGCTCGCGTAGTTTGTAAAATCCGCAACACACGCATAAACCGCAACAGGCGCAGGGCGGGTAAAAGCAGTGCAATGGCTGTAATCCAGTTTGTTTTAAGATAAGCAGCCTTGCGGGGCGCAAGCGATAGTCTAAGAGTAAATTCCAGGATAAACACGCCCCAAATGACGACGCTAATTGCATCTAAAAGAGGAGTCAGTCCCCAAGTCAGTTCTACTATAAATAGACCGAGCCAAGCAACACTCAACACGAGCATGGGCAGTTCCAGCCAATCTTCAAGCTGCTGCAAGATTTGCTGTTGCTCATGTTCTATCGCTTGCTTTTCGGGTGAATGAAGTGAACTCATGCGAACAACTTGTCATGGTTAAGTTCAGATTGTGCATGGCAGCGTGAAAGCTAAGCCAAACTCCAGGCAGAGCTAGAGAGTAGCCCTGCCTGAAATGTTTTCCATGCTGAGTTCATTTCTTTCTAGCGCAGGCTCACTGTCTGACCGAGCTAGGGACGGTTTTTAAGCACGGCGGCGCTGCTTCGTTCCTTTGTCAACGACGGGATTCCCATCTGTGTCGATGTCTAGCTCTTCTCGGCGCAGTGTTTCTTCAGCGTTGACGGTGTCATGATCAACTTCTTTGCGGACGCTGATTTCTTCACGCACAAAGGCTTCTTTGTGGATGTCAGGCGTTTCTTCATACACGTCTACCCGAGCGACTTCGCCTTCCCGAAACGCTTCCGCACCGGGAGTAACGGCTGTACCAGCATCCGTTGGTGTGGTGCGCTCAATCACCACACGTTCTTTGTCGATGGGCACCGAAACTTTCGATGTTTCGGTTTCGACCCGCTTGCCGACGGCGACTTCGCCCGTTTTGGCGCGGGTTTTGCTCGCAATCAACCGCTCTTCGTACAGCTTAAGGTTCTGGTGATCTTGCTCGTTCATGTTGTACAAAGCAGGCTCTTGCTGGTACGAGTAGCTGTTGGGATCATAAGCAGCGGGGGCAGAAGCACGCTTATCTACAGGCACTGTACCCACTGGAGGGGTTGAGCGATAGACATTTCTGACGCGCTCTTCTTGGTCGTAGTCAATGGTTGCGTTCTCATCAAACTCGGGCAGATTTTCTACTTGAGTTTTGGTGAGACCATCGGCATACACGCGATGATCGCTATGAGAAATGCGCGATCGACCGATCGGCAGCAACACTTTTTTGCCAAAGATCCAGGCACCCGTGCTGACGACTAGATAGCGAAAGCTACCTTGCTCATCGACCAGAAGGTCGTCAACCGTACCAACTTTCTCCTTAGCGCTGTAAAGATCGAAGCCTACAATGTCTGAGTTATCAAAATGTTTGCGATAGTCTGGATCAAAATCCTTAATTTTAGAGAGAGCCATGTCAGTTTTCCTCTGATTAATTTGCTTGAAATGGTCTTAACACAATGGTGAATGATGTATCTGGAAATAATTTTGAAAATTGACTAGAGAAAAGTTATCAAAACTTAGCCAAAAACCGTTTCCATTTCGTGTTCTTGCGCCATTAATTTAACAAGTGAATATTTCTCTAACATCGCTCTAAGGACTGACTAAAACTCATGAAGATTAGAATTTCAGCAACTAAGACAAATAAACCAAAATAGTCTGTTTCTCTTGTAAGGCACATAACTGAAAAACTTTTTTAGTCAGAATATTCAAGCGGTAAGACTGTTGCGGACAAGCATTACATCAAATTCTGAATTGTCTAAATCATGCAACTTATACATCTTATACATCTTCTCAAGCAGTCTCTAAAAAAACTTGTATAAAGTGTAGAGAAAAACTGTTTCTAATTACAGATGTATGTCTTTCTACATGAAATTATCATGAGCCAATGTTTTGAGAAGTAACTCCAAGCATAAATAAATGCGGATAGATTCAAGCACTCACAATTTTCTTCTATTTCTTTCAATAGATTTAGCGTTGAGGGTAAGTCTATCTACTGCATTAGAAGTTGGTAAAGCTTCTCTAATAGTCTGATTCAACAAATAGGGAGTAAATGAACAATGGCTTATGCAGATAGACCGATGGAGCGTTTCAGCGATCACCCGGCGGCGATCGTGTCTGCTGACTACCACGATCGCGTGCGCTGGGGTCCAATTTTTGCTGGGTTAGTGGTCGCTATCAGTACACAACTGATTTTGAGTTCTTTGGGCGCAGCGATCGGCTTAACGACGATTGCTAATTCAGGTGCGCCTCGATCGGACGCAGGAGATGTAGGGTCTGCTGTTGGCATCTGGGCGATTATCAGCCTGCTGATCTCACTATTTGTCGGAGGGTGGGTGACGGCTCGCACCTGTGGACCGATGAGCAAAAGCACAGCTCTCTTAAATGGTGCAATTCTATGGGCAACCGTTTTAGCCGCCAGTGCTTGGCTTTTGGCGAGTGGGGTATCGGGTGCCTTTGGGGTACTTGCCTCGAATGCTGGGGAAGTTGCCAATCAAGTGCAGCAACCGGGAGGTGTTGGGATTCCTAACAATATTCCTGGCACCATTCCCAATGCCACAGCCGAACAAGCGCGTGATACCGCTGGTAATGCTGCTAAAGCAGGTTGGTCTTTTGTTCTAGGTTCTCTGCTAGGGTTAGTTGCCGCAGGGTTTGGCTCTACTGTTGGTGCTAGAAAGCCTCGCGCTATAACGGGCGTTCAAGAATAGAAAACGGGTCGATCGACTTGGAGCGCAATTGCCAGTTCGTAAGATTCAGGTTGAGGGGCTTTTCGCCCCTCTTTTTATTGCCAGCTAGTTGTTGCCAGCCAAGCACGTCAAACATGGTTCGATCCAACCAACAAAAATAGATTTGTCGGTCAACAAGGTATGCCAAGTTAATCTGCGATCGTCCTCCGACAAGCACCCGTCATGGTTTAACAGCAGGTGTTTCCAGCACAATCACGTTGACCAGGGGCATCGCATTGAAACCTTGTGCTAACAGGTGAGCTTGAATCGCTTGAGTCAGATCAGCGCGGATTTGTTCAGTCGATCGAGTCGCCTCTGGCTGACGCTGAACATACACCACACACAACAAGGTATTTTGCCCCTGAATATTGGCTCTGGTAAACCGCACATTGGACTCCACCAGTTGAACAGAATCACTTTGCTGTACAACCTGTTGCAATTCAGCATTTGCCCGCTGAGCACGACTAGAGCGTTCTAAGTTGGGTGGGCTAGAAAATTGCCAAACCAGCAAACCGACCAGCACGATCGCACTTAGCCCCACCGAGATTGGAAACACACCACGTTGCCCACGCTGATAACGCGCTCCTTTAATGGACAATCCTCCAAACAGGCGAAACAACAGTGCGGCAGAGAAATTAATGCCACCCAGTTGCAGCAGCAGTAAAAAGAGTCCATTGGTTGCTAAATCCCAACGCCCGATCGCCCCTGCCATGCCAACAATACCTGCGGGTGGAGCCAGCGATGCTGCAACGAGCATTCCAGTAGCGGCACCCGATACCAAACTGCTGCGATCTGACTGGATCAAGGTCAGCGCTCCCGCTGCTCCCGCTGCCAGCGGAATCAAAACTGAAACTGTGGAAATTTGGCTGCTGTCGATCATCAAATTGGATGGAATCTGCTGCTGGAGTATCCAACTGAGTAAAGCAGTGGTAGTAATCGTCACGCCCAAGGCGGCAAAATACCGGACAATACTGCGTCGAAGCAGTTGGAGATCGCCCCTTGCGGTTGCCAGAGCGGTGTTCATGGCGGGACCGGCAAACGGAGCCAGTAACATCGCGGCTACCAGGAGGTAACTTGTGCTGGTATACAAACCAATCCACACGACGACTCCGGCGATCGCCGCGTAGCTAATAAATCCTTTCCAAGACCCGGTACTTTGCAGACCTGAGAGAAAGATTTCGATCGGGCTACGCTCTTCAACATTGGTGACCTGATCGGGAGCAGCATCAGCGGGCGGATGCAGTGCCATGATCCCAGTGGGCAGCAGCGTAAAGCTTAAATCCGGTATATCTTGCAGTTGCTCAAGCAGCTTTTCAAGCTTGCCATTGGAAATATGCACAAATACCAAGTCCAACGGTTGCTGAACTCCCGTCGCTTCAATGGTTGCCAGGTTAGTGCCGTCACAGCCTTCCGCAATCTCTAAAACAGTTTTTCCACATCCCTGCGGCACTTGCACAAGAAGCTGTCGCATTGGCTTTTTTCCATCCTCTAACAGAAGCGCTTTTCCAATTCTTGGGCATCAAGCGATTAGCTCATTGAAGCTGAACTTATTGGTGAATTAACGATGCAGCCATTCAAACACGCTCAGAGAAGCAACAGCACCCACAAAATGGGCAGCAATGCCGCTCATGTTTGCCATTGCCACCATGATATCGATCGATCGAATTACACGAGTCGGATCGTAAATAGCAACACTTTGAGGCTGAGCGATCGCTTTGGAGAACAGTACCCCTAACGTCGCGCCTCCACCTAGGATCGTCAGCAGCATTCCGACGAAGCCAACGATCGCGCTTAAACGTAGGACTTTCATGACCTCTGATTTTGCAGGATGTTTCATAGTGTCTGCATGGCGCAACCGTTTGGCAAATCGTGTTTGACGAAAAGCAAAGTAAATTCCCCCCAGCAGCACCAGAATGCCACAGACTGCCCAAAAGATGCCAATGCCAATGCCTGGAGTGACACCCCGGTTGAGATTCGCGCCAATACCGGGAGCCACACCCGGTGGAAGAGCAGTCGCCTGACTGAAATTTCGACCCGCGATCGCAAACACAACCATTAATAAAGCAATTGCGCCAAAGCCAATTTGGGCAGAGAGCCCAATCCACCCAGTCACGCGCAAAACGTTGCCAATTTTTTCGAGTTTCGACTCCAGTGATTGTTTTTCAACCGTTTGCATAAAAGCTCTCTCTCAATAAGACTAACGACCCACTACATATTGAGCCGCTGGTTGGGCTGCGATCGGTGCAGTTTTACCTTGACTGACCAGTGCCTGATGAATGAATGCCGCGACTTCACCGCGAGTTGCAGGTCGGGTTGGGTTCAACACTTGTAGATCGGGATAGTTGACAACAATTCCGGCTGCGGTTGTTGCAGCAACATCATTCACTGCATACGGAGGAATCTGCGCGGCATCTTGATAGTAGTCGCTCACAGCTAGAGAAACTGGGCGTTGCGAAGCGTTGCTGCTGGCTGGAGCAGTATTGGCAGCGGCAGTTGCTCTGGTTGGAGTTGCCATTAACGGCTGCATCAAGGTGGTCATAGCGAGGGGAAACATGAGCGGTCTTTTGGCACGCCGACGAGAGGCAGGCTGCACCGGGGCAGGTGTTGCTGCCACTGCTACAGGTTTGTCAACAGCGGCTGTGGTCGCAGGCAGATTTAAGTTCTGAGCCAGCGAAACTAATACTTCAACTCTAGAAATAGATTGATTCGGACGAAACTCTCCACCGGGATAGCCTTTCATAAATCCCATTTCATAGGCTTCTTCTATAGCGGGAGCCGCCCAATAGCCTTTGGAAACATCTGTGTAAACGCTGCCGCTAGCAATGCTTCGTTCCGCAGGTTGAGAAAAGGCTTGCCGCAAAATTGCCGCAAATTCATCGCGATCAACTGGTTGTTCAGGGCGGAAGGTATTGTCAGGATAGCCTGTGACAATATCGCGTTCTGCCAAATTGTGAATGAAGGGCTGTGCCCAATAATTTTGTGTATCGGGAAAGCTCGTATTCGTAGATGAAGTCGCTAGTGCCGGAGTCAAAGTGGTAACAAGATAAGGTGCAATTGCGCCCGCTGCAAGTCCTAAAGTGAGCAGTGTTACGCTTAATGTTGAGGTGTACCGAGAACAAAGCTTCATTACTGTTTTCCTAAATCTGTCATTTCACCCGAACATTAATCATTAATAGGATCAAAGTCGTGTACCTTTTGAGCCAGATAAGTCATTAAACAGTTACTATATTTACTTTTTACACTAATATCCCTCATGAGATAGAGCGCGATCTATTTCTTGTGGTAGAAATCCTTTAAACAAAGCTGAACCAAAATTAGCAGGAATCAGAAGGTTGATAAGGTGTAGATTGAGCAGCTTGTCTCTTCTACTCAGCCAAAGGCGTAATTTTGACATTAGGACGCTGGATTGGATTGCTTTCGCTAGTGATTTCGCTTTATGTGCTTTGGCAAATTCGAGCGATCGTGCTGCTGTTTTTCATGGCGATTATCTTTGCTGTTGGGCTGAACCGAGTTGTACGTCGATTTCAAAAATCTAGACTTAAACGAAGCGCTGCGATCGGGCTAACAATCGCGCTCTTCGTCGTAGTTTTAGGACTGCTTTTGGCTTTAGTGGCTACCCGGATTACTGAGCAATTTGACCAACTGGTCGAACTGATTCCAGGTGCGATTGCACGAGTTGCAAGTCTCAACTACTGGTTACAGGAGCAGATTCCCGGTCGGATAATTAAAAATCTTCCTAGCTTGAATGATCTGAGTGTTCAGCTTCAGCAAGTAGCAAACTGGGCGATTATTCATTTCTATCAAGTTTTCTCTAATTCTTTATCCCTCTTGCTCAATGGTTTATTGCTAACTGTATTAACGCTAATGTTACTGGTAAATCCAAAGCCGTATCGCAATCTATTGATTCAAGGATTTCCCGCATTCTATCGCCAGCGCGCGGATAGCATTCTCTCAAAGTGCGAGGTTGGTTTAATTAATTATCTGGGCGGGATTGCTTTGAGCATGGCTTTCATTGGTGTTGCCTCAACGGTAGGTTTGCTTGTGCTCCAAGTTCCCTTACCCTTTGTGAATGGGTTCATTGCAGGTATATCGGCATTCGTTCCCTACCTTGGGGCGATCGCCAGCGTTGTTCCACCCACTCTACTCGCGCTGCTGGATTCTCCCTGGAAAGCGATCGAAGTCTTGCTACTGTATTTTGTAATTCAGCAGGTTGAAGGCAACCTGATTACGCCCATCATCATGAAGCAGCAGGTGTCTCTCCTACCCGCAACAACACTGGCTTTACTGACTGCCTTGGGAACATTCTTTGGTGTTTTAGGATTATTTTTGGGATTACCGATTTTAGTGGTTGCACAAATCTGGCTCAAAGAAGTGTGGGTGAAAGATGTTTTAGACCGATGGACAGTTCCTCAAGAACTAACTTCAAGCCAATCTGCACCACATACGCGTTAGCTTTTCAGCCGTAATTAAAGCCGTAGTTAAAGCACTGCCTCATCTGAATCCTTTGGTGCCTTAACCCTGCAAAACGAAATCGGCATCATCTCGCTACAATGATCGCCTTAGCAGCGTTAGATCAGCTTACCTTAACAGATTGCTTTGAATGGAAGATTCCTTACCAATTACAGTTCTCATTAGCACAACCGTAATGGTTGGTATCGGTGCTCAGGTTTTAGGCCGATGGCTTCGGATTCCGGGCATTGTGTTACTGCTGCTATTGGGTATCTTTTTAGGCTCCAGTGGCTTAGGGTTGCTGGAGCCGTCGCTTCTGGGTAGCGGCTTAGAAGTCGTCGTTTCTCTAGCGATCGCCTTGATTCTCTTTGAAGGAGGATTGAACCTACAGATTCGTGATCTGAGCAGTGTCTCGGTTAGCCTTCGCAATCTGGTGACAGTCGGAGTGCTGATTACATTTTTAGGAGGGGCGATCGCTGCCCATATATTGAATCAGTTTCCTTGGGCGATCGCCTTTCTCTACGCCTCGTTAGTGGTAGTAACGGGTCCAACCGTTGTGACTCCCTTGCTGAAACTCGTTGGAGTGGAACAGCGAGTCGCCACGCTCTTGGAGGGCGAGGGAATCCTGATTGATCCGCTGGGAGCAATTGTGGCGGTGTTTACCCTCACGATTGTGTTGAGTCAGCATGAGGTGCCCTTGGTTCTGGTTGGAACGGCAATACCCTTGCTGCTGCTGAAAGGATTAGGGCTGAGGCTAGGGATTGGCACCGCGATCGGGCTAGTTGGCGGCGGCTTGCTAAGTCTGTTGCTGAAGCAATCCAAATCTTTACCACAAGAATTGAAAAATCTAGTCGTACTTGCGGCAGTGTGGGGAGCTTTCAGTCTGGCACAAGCGTTGCGAAGCGAGTCAGGTTTATTGGTTGCTGTGCTGATGGGTGTGGTCTTGCGGGCATCTGCTATTCCCGAAGAACGCTTGATCCGGCAGTTTAATAAGCAGTTGGGGATTCTGGCAAATTCGGTGCTGTTTATTTTACTGGCGGCTGATTTGTCGATCGCTAGCATCCTTGATTTAGGTTGGGGAGGTGTCTTGACGGTGCTAACACTGATGCTCATCGTGCGTCCCATCAACATTCTGCTATCAACCTGGAATCGGAGCTTTAGCTGGAAACAGCAGTTCTTTTTGTCCTGGATTGCTCCCCGTGGCATTGTCGCTGCATCAATGGCATCCTTATTTGCACTTTCCCTCGCAAAAGCAGACATCGCAGGGGGCGAGGCAATGAAAGCGCTCGTTTTTCTCACCATCCTGATGACAGTCTTGATTCAAGGACTCACAGCAGGCTGGATTGCCCGCTGTCTGGGGTTACAGACAACGCAGGTCAGAACCGCTATTGTGGGGAATACTCCGTTGAGTCAACTGCTAACCCAGCTACTTCAACAGCAAGGAGAAACAGTGGCGTTGATTGACCTCAACGCTAGCGATACTACTCCAGTTCAGCTCGATGACATTCCTGTAATCAGCAAATACTTAGATCTGGAGGAACTAGAGGCAGAGGGGATCGCATCATTGAGCACTTTTTTGGCGCTGACTAACAATCCAGAACTAAACGGTATTTTGGCGCAACGGGCTTTAGAATTATTCCGTCCCGATAAAGTAGCCACGTTATCTCAGCCCTCATTAAATCGTGGAGATCACCCCAGTTTTGCTACAACAGGCATTAAGGTTGCTTTTGCAGCCCACGTTTCTCTTGATCGGTGGAATCAGGCTCTCACTAAGAAGGACGTGGCGCTGTTCGAGGTGGTGTTGCAGGCAGAGGACTTTGCCTCACAGCAAGCTGAATTACAAGCCTGCATCGCAGCAGGTGATTTGCTGCCGCTTTTGCTGCATCGAGCCGAGCAGTTACAAATTATGCTCGCTGATGAACCCTGGCACATGGGCGATCGCATCACTTTTTTGCTGGATAAAGCCTCATTTTCCAAAATACCGATGTTGAGCCAGAGCCGCTCGACTCTCTTACCATTACCAGATCAAGCACTCTCAGAGCCAGTTTTGCTGCAAACAACGTAATTATTTAGGATAAGCAATCCGTCTATGGTGAAACTGCTGCCAGACCTGCACAAAAATGTGGGAGATTTGCGAAAGTTCCTGCCGCGTCAGCCCGGAATCAACTAACTGCTGATCTTGCCAGCGGGCTTTCAGAATTTTATTCACCATTGCCAGTGCCTCTGCTGGCGTTGCCTCTCCCAAGGAGCGCAGTGCCGCTTCACAGGCATCTGCCAGCATCACAGTTCCCGTTTCCCGCGATTGTGGGATGGGTCCGTCGTAGCGAAAATCTGCTTCCTGAATGACGTTCCCAAAGGATATGTGCTGTTGGTCCTGATGGTAAAAGAGGCAATTAAAATGGTGCCCTGGTGTTCTGGAATAAACGCTTGAATGGCACCGGGAAGCTTATTCTGACTTGCCATTACCAACCCTTCACTTACGTGTTTTTTGATGATCTCGGCACTTTTTCACGGGTTATTGATCGCGTCGTGTTTATTCGGACCGCCCATCTGATTTTCCAATAAAGGCAAGAGGATCATGCGGCTTACCGGTAGTGTTTCAAATATGTGGTTGACATCTGGTAGGAGCATTGCAGTGCAATGCTCCTACGGAATATAAACAACAGGTCTAGAACACTACCGTTTTAGTAGAGATGCTGATTGTGCCTGAGTTGCAGCCGTGAGAGATAGACAAAAAAGGAGCATAGCCCAGCAGGGCAGTCTTATCAGATTAACCATCATCGTTTCCTTCTGATTCAAAACATAGAGGGCTTACGCCTAAAGGATTCAGCTCTCCGGCTTCCGAAAAAAACTCAAGATTGTAGGGCTGACTCTGCGATAGAAGCCGGAGACTTTTGTGTCAGTTCTGAGATCGCTTTCACTTCTGCTTGAGTTGAGCAACAATCAGCCTTGCCAGGTTATCGGCGGGAGAAATTCCCTGGGTATTCTCCTGCACATTGACCAGCACAATGACGGTGGCATCCTGCTCCGGGATATAGCCCATAAAGCTTTGATAACCCGGAAGACTGCCATTGTGACCGATCGCCCCGTTGTAACTGGCGATCGCAAACCCATACTTCAGCGGCACACCCTGCCACTGCCCTGGTGCTTCGGATGTGATCGTTGTCCATCGCAAGCGTTCTGTTTGAGCCTTCCGGCTCACCAGCCCACCCGTTGCCAGCAGTTTGGAGTAGCGATGCACATCCTCCATTTTTGAAATGATTGCTCCCGCTGCCCATCCCCAGGAAGGATTCCAGTCCGTGACATCTTTTATTGTGGGGGTCGGTTTGGCATCCATGTCATACCAGTAACCGTGAGCGTGGGGCGTCGGGATTGTGCTATCGGTGGGAAAAATCGTGTGTCGCAGCCCAATTCGTTTCAGGATGCGCCTGTCAACTTCAGTGTGCAGAGGATTGCCAGTAACTTTCTCGATGATGAGTCCCAGCAGAACGGTGTTCGTATTGGCATAATGAAAGCCTTGATCAGGTAGAAAGTATGGCTTGTTGCCTGGTTGAAACGCAATTTCAATCAACTCTTGAGGGTTCCACGCACGTTGGGGATTGGAGAACAAAGTCTTTTGAAAGGTCTTATCCTCTGAGTAGTTGAACAAACCACTCCGCATATCCCCCAGTTGCCGGATCGTAATCTTGTCTCCATTGGGAACGTTGGGTAAATATTTGGCAACAGGGTCTTTGAGGCTCAGTTTGCCCTCATCTTCTAGTTGCAAAATGACGGTGCCTGTAAACGTTTTAGTGATGCTACCAATCCGCATATAGTCAGTAAGTTTGAGCGGAGTCTTTGTTGCCAGATTTGCAACTCCTCTCGTGGCAATCCAGGGTGGCTGATCCTTTACCCAGACGCCAATCATCGCACCCGGAACACCCAACTCCCTGAACCGTTGGGTCACCGCCGGAGCCAGCTTTGCTTCCAGGCTATTTTGGGCCGCGATCGCCCGATTCATCGGAGCCGGATTAGAACGAACATCGGGCTTAGCAGAAATCTGCGTGGGGAGTAGCAGGGTACCGAACCATCCCATTGCCAACGCCACACTTGCAGAAAAGATCTGGCTCGGATGTCTGAACTGAAAAGTACTGCGAAATAGATTTGATAGTTTCATAAGTTGAGCAGATAAAGGTAAAGGCAAAACAGGTTGGCATCTCAACGGCTTGAGGTTGGAGTGAAGGGTTGATAATCCTGTTTACAAATGGTTCCCTCTGGCGGTAGCTGACCCTTGATGAAGTAGTTGGTGATGTATCCACTAGCGCATTGGCTGGGATTTAAGAAGACAGTGTGCCCATAGCCATCAACAGTCAGTAAGCGAGCACGGGCAAGCTCACGAGCCATGGCAACTGACCCTTCATAAGGCGTGGATGGATCGTAGGTGTTCCCAATCACCAGGATGGGATTGGCAGTCGGACGATTCCACGGTCCTGTGTAACGGTCTGCCGACATCGTGGGCCAGGTGGCACAAGCCTGGTCTCCCCAAGATGCATTAGACCCCATTGCACCTGCTCGCTGAAAGGCACCAATAGCCTGTTGACGGTAAAACTCTGGGTCACGCGGATTGAGGGTATCGGCACAGCCTACCGAAAAGAACCCAATATCCGGTGCGATGACAGGAATGGTCGCAGGATCGGGGGAGGGTGCCGCTGGAGCCTCCCACGTTTTTTGTAGCAGTTCGGCAGCACTTGTCCATCCTTTGAACCCACCAAATTTCTTTACAACGAAAAGATCACCACTTAAGGCATCAATCAGCACCGCGTAGGTGAGGGTTGTCTTTTCGTCAATGACCACTGGTTGTTTGCGTAATTTCTCTAACAGAGTGGCGAATTTTGCCTGGGTTGCCTGCGCACTGCCAGCGGAAAACGCACAGCGATCGCGAGAAGTTTGCCCACATAGATCCAGCAACCTTTTCAAGGTTTTCGCACTACCCAGGTCTGAGCCAATTCGTAGTGAGATACTGAAACGGGCATCAGGCTTGCCGCCATTGTTCCAGGCTCCTGCTGGGTCAATGTTGCCGTCCAACACCATTGCCCGAACTTTGTCGGGAAACAGATTGGCATAGACTGCTCCCAGGTAGGTGCCATAGGACAACCCGATGTAGTTCAACATTGGCTCACCGACAGCGCGACGGAGCAAGTCCATGTCTTTTGCGACATCGGTCGTAGAGACATGAGCGAGTAATTTGCCACTCTGCCGTTCACACAACTGACCGAGACGGGTATATCCCTGAATCCAGGTGTTGATCTCAGAGTCACCGACAGGAAATCCCTGAGGCAGTTGAGCGAAAAAGCGATTCCCTTCCTCGTCATTAGCAAAGCATTGCACCGCTGTACTATCGCCAATGCCACGCGGGTCAAAGCTGATGATATCAAAGCGTTTCGGCAACTCGGTTGGAAACTGGCTGAACCAGGCAGGAAGATCTTCTGTGCCTGCGCCTCCAGGACCACCCGGATTGAGGAAGAGGGCACCAAGCCGACGGATCTGATCCGTGGCGGGATGTTTAATGACTGCAAGCCGAATGAATTCGCCTCCCGGATTTTGATAGTCGAGCGGAACTTGAGCTGTGGCACATCGAAACCCCTTCTGAGCAGGGTCAGGGCAGGGTTTCCAGTTGAGCTTGGGTACTGGAGGAGTGGGTGCCGTTGCAGGGGCAGCATTGCTGGTAGGTGCAATGGCTAAGGGAAGCATCAATCCGCAGGTAACCAGAACAACTTTGAAGCATTGGGTGAGTGCCATAGTATCCTGTAACGAAGCTGGCAGTTGGTAGAGCAACGTTGAATTTTATACCAAGAGGCTAAAAGTCAGTAAACCAGATTTTTGGCAGCAGTCGCCAAAAACATTTGTTAAAAAAATTAAAAATGCGATAGCTCAAATCTTGTAGCAGTGTCAGAAACCGGGTTTCTTGCCATTAACTCAACCTGAAAACCCTGATTCTTCGTTCAGAAACCCAGTTTCTCAAGGCTTGTTGAAAATGGTGCAACATCTAAGCTAAATTCACGAGCAAGATTTTTAACAATCTCGGTGATTGCAGCTTTTAACGGTGGCAAACCTTCTTGAACCGTTGTCCAAACGATATTTAAGTTCAATATCCGCAATCGCCTCCAGAATATCCTGCAAAAATTCTGAAAGCTGCTGTTCGGTTACAAGTAAACAACTTCTGATAAGACCCGCTTTCGAATTCTGGGCATTAAGCCGTTTTTGGTCACCACACCTACCTTCAGCCCTGTCAAGTTACTGAGATAATCACGTAGTTCTACCAGCATAAACAGGGTCGGAGCCTGTTCATAGTCGATCAACACATCAATATCGCTATCTGTTGTCTGCTCACCACGGGCATAGGAGCCAAAGATGCCGAGTTAAGTCACCCGATAGTGTTCTCCAGCAGTGGTTTGTTTTGACTGAGAATTTGCTTGAGTTCTTCCAGGGTCTTCATTTCAATCAATTCTTGCCGTGTGGCAATCCTATCATTGGGAATGAAGGGCGATCGCGACCAGGAAAAGCAGGGGCGATACTCATTGCCTGTTTCAGAGGTTGCTACCAGGAAATTTCAGATGCGATTGAAACATATGGGGATAATCCGGCACAATCTGACAACGGCTAACTTGAGATCAGGGGTTTTTCTATGTTCGGGCATGTGATTGGCGATGCGGTGACACTCTTTGTGATTATTGACCCGATCGGGCTGGTGCCGCTTTTTCTGGCAATGACCAAACAGGAAACTCCTCAGAGCCGCAGCAAGATCATCCTCAGAGGGGTGATTATCTCTGGAATTATTCTTCTGAGCTTCATTGTCCTTGGGCAATTTCTGCTTGACGAGTTGGGCATCAGCCTGCCCGCCTTTATGATTGCCGGAGGAATCATCTTGCTCATTATTGGGCTAAAGATGGTGCTGGAGGATGAACCCGAAAAACAATTGACGGGCACCCAACCCAGTCCCGACGAAGCAGCCACCCACGATATCGCGGTGTTTCCCCTGGCAATGCCCTTTATTGCCGGACCAGGGGCAATCATGGCAGTGGTATTACTCACCGACAACGACAAATTCACCATTTCTGAACAGGCTGTAACGGCAGGTGTCCTGATTGGAATTCTGTTTTTGACGTATCTGATTCTGCTGACCTCCGAATGGATGCAACAGATTTTGGGAAATACGGGGGTAAATGTTGTGACCCGCGTCATGGGTCTGATTGTGGCGTCTCTGGCAGTCGAGAAACTTCTGGAAGGGATTAATCACTTCTTTTTTGGGAAATGAGGGAGTGGGGAGTCAGAAGTTAGAAGAAACGAGGAAAAAGTAGTCAATGACCGATGACCAACAACCGATGGCTAACAACCGATAACCAACAACCCATGACCCATGACCTATAATCCAGTCTTGCCGTCACCTACGCTGACATTGCCGCAGCGGCAGAGCGCTTGCAGTGAAAGGCTCACCATATGCCCGTGATGACTTCTACCACCGTCGATCGCCTGACCCAGGAGCCGGTGTTTTTCCAAGTACGACAACTTTCAACGGGCAGGCGCTTTCAAATTCCGGGGTACCTACAATGGGATGGCACAACTGTCACCGGAACAGCGGCAGCAAGGTGTGTTGGGGTTGAGCCGAGATACGGGCAAAAAAGTGCAAGATGAGCTGAAAAGCCTTATCCAGATTGAGTCTTAGAAAATCTATCGAAGTGAGGCTCAGTATCAGGACTTCTGTCGAGGAGCGCAGAAGTGCCACGAGAGAATGCAGGCTTCAGCCGTTAAAAACGCATCAAAAGAGGCTGTATACTACTGATTTTTGATTAGTACTTGGGTCAGAAGTAGTCCAAATCTTTACTATTCAAGGGTTTTAGCAGGGGAGCTTAAACTAACTATTTCCTGAAACTCCTACAGGTAAAGAGTTATGGCTTCATGTTGCACTTTTTTGGTCGTATGTGGCTCGACCCCAAATTGCGCTCAAACTCCGCTAATGCACCAAACAAGTGAAAGATAAGCTTTTGAAATGACCCCGCCTGCACCTACATCTACCTCGAAAACGAGATGCGAGACCATACCCTGTTCCAAGCCATCTGCCGCACGAACCGAACAAGGACTGCGGTGAGCGCGTTGGGGCAGAGCATAATTGGTAATACCAATTTAAACAGTATTCAGGGCAGATAGGGCATCGAGAATAAATGCATACCCTGTGATGGAAGCAATTAGCTCAGGAGTTAACTGAGCAATCAGTTGATCAACTTTAAGTTGGAGTTGGTCGAGTGTTTTGAAGGAAGCCCATGTGAGGTCTGCCTTGAGATATTCCCACAACCGCTCAATCGGATTTAACTCAGGACAATAAGGGGGTTGAAACAGCAAGATGATATTCTCTGGAACCACTAAATCCTTTTCCTTGTGGAACCGTCCCTGGTCAAATTGGAGAATAATTAAACTGTCTGGGTAAGCGTTGGAAAACTCAGAGAGAAATCGTTTATAACACTCGGTATATACATGACAGAACTGAAAGAAGAAGGATTCTCCCGTCGCCGGTTCAACCGCACCGTAGAGCCAAAAGGCTTTGAACAACCACTGCCATTGCCCAATCGGTTTGATGCCACACGCCGTAATCAATCGTCCAATTAAGGTTTTCAGTCCAAAGCGGCTCTCGTCTT
>NZ_JBXBCF010000090.1:0-225132 GCF_056784235.1 Kovacikia sp. CALU 1929 | reverse complement strand
CGAGAATGCGTTTGCGGGAGTGAAACGATACAGGATTGTGAGCGATGTTTACAGAAATCGTGTGACTAATTTTGATGACCGTTCGATGTTGACCGCAACGGGGCTATGGAACTTCTATTTGATGGCGGCTTAACTTCGATGGAACTGACAAGGGAAGAATTTCCCTTAAAAATTCTTATTCCGCAACAAGTCTATTGGCAGTTGCCTTACTCAACTTCTCTGATGTCACAGATCTGGCGAACTGGTTGGAGCAGTGAGATGGGCGATCGCTCTACTTTGTTCACAACTTTAAGGGCACTCAGTACCAGTACATTGGCGCTGGCATAGAACCAGACCAAACCAGGTATTTGGGTCTGTCCAGGTTTGCAGTGGTTTGAGCGCATGGGATTCCAGCCGTTCTGTCAGAGTGGGCAGGTGAAACTTGCGAGAGATTTCCGTGTGGATAGTTTCACCCGCCTGCAAAGTCGTTTGGAAATCAAGTGCCTCCAGCTTGATGGTTTGGGTTTCCAGGCTACGCAGATGCATTTCGATCTGATGGGCGATCGGGTTGTAGAATGCCCAATGCTCAAACTGCTCCAGCGCAAAATTTCCCTGAAAGCGCCAGTTGAGATGGTTGAGGATATTGAGATTAAAGGCAGCCGTAATGCCTTGAGAGTCGTTATAGGCCGCTTCAATAATGGCGGTATCCTTTTGCAGATCCACACCCAGTAGAAAAAACTCACCGGGTTTGAGGGCATTCTGAATGCGGCTGAGAAAGCGGTTGCACTCCTGCACATTTAAATTACCGATGGTGCTGCCCAAAAAGATCAGCATCCGGTTTTCCAATTCTCTCACTGGAAGTTGGGCAAGTGCCTGTTCATAGGTGCCTGCCAGCCCACACAGCTTTAACCGGGGGTAGGAGTGTAACAGTTCCAGGGCGGTGGTTTTTAGAATTCCGGCACTAACATCGATAGGGCAGTATTGCAGTTCGTTGTGCAGAGTGTTGTAGGCTTCCAGCAAAATCCGCGTCTTACGGGAACTACCGCTACCCAGTTCAACCAGTTCGCAGGAACCTGTAAGCTGGGCAATTTCAAGGGCGTAGGTTGCCAAAATGGACTGTTCAGTCCGGGTAGGGTAGTACTCTGGCAAATCCGTGATTTGCTCAAACAATTGGGAGCCGCGATCGTCATAAAAGTATCGGCAGGGAAGGTATTTGGGGGTTTCCTGCAACCCCTGTCGGATATCTTTCCCCTGATCAACCGTTGTCTCAGAAGAATTCAACGTAATCCAGCGGAGGCGAGAGTTTTCCTGTTGTCCAATGGTCACTGCGTTTGTCTCCTTATTTTAATGTGATGTCAGCGATCGCCCCGCCCGTCAAAATATAATTCTTGCTAAACAATCCAGCTAAAATGCTCTCACTTCTTGCCCCCAGGTTCCAAACTCCCAGAGAAATAACGTGTCTACATTTAAGGGCATATTTTACTCAGGTCGTAACCCTCTTCATCCCCATCTCCCCATCTCCCTACCCCCTGTCCAATTAACCCTCCATCGACTGAGTTTCGCCTGAGATCTACCTTTAGGCAGAATAAATTTGCCAAAAATAGTTGCTTCTTGTTGCCTGGAGACCTTGCAAACTGTCCCATCCCGTCTCACACTAATAAGTGGGATAGCGATTGGCAGATGGGGGGACTTGTGAAAAAAGTATTAGCAATTATTTTGGGCGGTGGCGCAGGAACTCGCCTTTATCCGCTGACTAAGCAACGGGCTAAGCCTGCTGTCCCCATTGCGGGTAAGTACCGACTGATTGATATCCCAGTCAGTAATTGCATTAACTCTGAGATTTATAAAATCTACGTTTTGACGCAGTTCAACTCCGCCTCGTTGAACCGCCATATTGCCCGCGCCTACATCTTTAGTGGGTTTAATGATGGATTCGTTGAAGTACTGGCAGCTCAGCAAACGCCAGAAAATCCGAATTGGTTCCAGGGCACAGCAGATGCAGTGCGGCAATATCTCTGGCTGTTTCAGGAATGGGATGTGGATGAGTACCTGATTTTGTCCGGTGATCACTTGTATCGGATGGATTATGCCGATTTTATCCGTCGTCACCGAGAAACGGGTGCCGATATCACCATTTCTGTTGTTCCGATGGACAACAGCCGTGCTTCAGACTTTGGCTTGATGAAAATCAACTCTGAAGGGCGGGTGATTAATTTCAGTGAGAAGCCTAAGGGGGATGCTCTGAAAGCAATGGCAGTGGATACCACTGTCCTGGGACTGTCTGACACAGAAGCGAAGCAGTTTCCCTACATTGCCTCTATGGGGATTTATGTCTTCAAGAAAGAGGTGATGGGTGAACTGTTACGGAATTCCCCAGACCAGACTGACTTTGGCAAAGAAATCATTCCACTGTGTGCCGATAGCCACAATATTCAGGCATATCTGTTTAACGACTACTGGGAAGATATTGGGACGATCGCCGCATTTTACGATGCCAACCTGGCACTCACCCAACAACCCCGCCCGCCGTTCAGTTTCTATGACGAGAAGGCACCGATTTATACCCGCACCCGCTTCTTGCCTCCCAGCAAGCTGCTCGACTGTCATGTTCGGGAATCCATTATTAGTGAAGGCTGTATTCTCAAGAATTGTGCAGTGACCCACTCTGTTCTGGGGGTGCGATCGCGGGTAGAAGCGGGTAGCACGATCGAGGATGCTCTGATCATGGGGGCTGACTATTATCAACCGTTTGCCGAACGTCAAAGCGGAGAGGACTGTGACAGTAACCATATTCCAGCGCTTGGAATCGGTTCCGATACAATCGTCCGTCGCGCCATTATTGACAAAAATGCTCGCATTGGCTGCAATGTAAAAATTATCAATAAAGATCGGGTCGAAGAAGCGGAGCGAGAAAACCTGGGCTTTTACATCCGCAGTGGTATTGTTGTAGTTCTGAAAAATGCGGTGATTCCAGATGGGACGGTGATTTAAAGTGAGGGGTAAGGGGTGAGAGGTTGTTAAAGAAAAGGAAACAGAGGAAAAAAAGGGGTGAGGGGTGAGTTAGAGATATTTACTTCTGAACTTTCAACTCTCAACTCTTAATTTTCAACTCTCAACTCTCAACCCTCTTCGCGTCCTTCCCTTCCCACTCCTCACTGATAAAACCGGGTAGCAAAATTCTGCGATCGCGTGGGAGACAGTTCCCTTGCCTTCAAAATGGCGGCTCCCAGAAAGGCGTAAGACATCACACCGACGACTGCCAGAAGGACCGGACTGATGGTGCCAGTTACGTTCCAAAGGGTGTGGAGAACCGAGGCAGTGAGATAGCCAACCAACAAAATTCGCCAGCGACGGCGGGGGCGTAGCACGCTTAAGCCAATGAAGTAACCCAGGTAGCCGCTGTATGCCATATGTCCGGCAACAGAACCCATGACGCGGGGAATCAGCAATTGCAGGCTGGCAAGCTGGGCGGCTCCCTCACCAGCGGTCAACGTGGCTTTGTAGATGTCGGGTACATACTGTCCCAGCGTTTCTACCAGGGTGAAGCCAACCGCCGAAGCACTGCCTAACAAAATGCCATCTAGGGGTTCTCTCACCCCCAACCGCTCCCGCAGGGGCGATCGCAACCCCATGCCCAAAAGACAGGCTAGCAGAATGGGAACTGCTTTCAACAGTTCCTCCATCAACCCGGCTCCAAAAAACATTTTGATCAGCAGCACCGGAAAGCTGACAGCGGCATCGTTTCCTGGCAGGCTTCCCGGTAGAACAGTGCGGAATACATAGATGAACAGATCTAGCACCGGGCTAACCAATAGCAGTGCTGTCGTCGCCGCCGATGCTACCAGCAGCCACCAGGGTTTGTGCTTCCCGCAAAGCTGGTAAATAAAGTAGTAAGCTGCCCCTGCCAAATAGGCTGCCAGCAGCATATTAAACAGTGCCGGTTCCCCAACCGAGAGAAACAGGGATACGACAAAGGTAACAGTGGCAACTCCTGGCAGCAGATAGGCTTTCGCTGTTAAATGCCGCCCCGTCGAAAAGATGGGGAACAGTTGCGTCCAGCTAACGTGTTCAGGTTCGTGAAGAGGCGGGGTTCTGGCAGGGGGTGGTTGGGTCGGGCGCAGAGAGGACTTGTGGAGAGGTAAAGCAGGCAACCTGGCTCCCTTGATGGATGGAACCTCCGGCAGTGGCTCGGTACTGGTTTCAGACTCAAACATAAACTGGGGACCATCCTGCCCCAGCATGATGCAGTCACCCGCCTGCAAGACCTGACAACCCTTCAACCGCTGCCCATTGACATAGGTGCCATTCGCACTGCCCAGATCGCAGACTTGCCAGAATTGATCGCCATTGGCAACATTGAATCCCAAAACAGGGGCAACTTCAGCGTGTCGCCGGGATACTGACCGATGAATTAAGGGATCTAGCACCACCTGGCAGCGCGGATCACGCCCCAACGCCAGACTTTCCGTTACCGGCAGCGGGTAGCGGGGTTGTTTCTGCTCTGGCGAGTTGGGGTGGGCTAACTGCCGGAGAAATGCGATCGTGCGAGCCTGTCCCGTCATTAATGCAATCAGGTGTTACTGTTGAGGGTTACTTCTGGTTTGCCCTGGCATCGCGAACGGCTGCCATAAAGAAGATGACCACTAAGGGAATGGTTACTGCCAGAATAGTACTCGTCATTGCATTACCTAATTCCGGATTCCCAGAGGAAAGCTCAAACACCGAACCGACCGCCGCGATCGCCGAGATACAGGAGCCAGCCAAAAATACACCGCTTTTTGGAGTCACAATCTTAAAATCCTTTTGATAGAACCCATAAACATTGAACGATAGAAGCTCTGATAGGGCATTGTCCAGAACCTACCATGATAAAGTTTACTGTCCAAAGCCCTTGTTTATCATGCAAGGCACTTCACACTTAAGAATTGTGCCTGCTGTTCCAGAATAGGGTTGAATGGTGCTACCAAGATCCCCGGTGTCTTGTTGAGCGTAGATTAGTTAACTGAGTCAACATCCCAGACACCGGGGATCTGGAGGTTGTTCTGTCGGTGATTGGGATGCTTCACTTTCTTGCTCTAAATAATCTGCAAGAGAGCGACAAATCAAAGCATAACGTTGCTCTGGTTCTAAATAACGATACTTCCAGCGCCAATCAAAGCCGCGTCTGGCATGTTTTAGCCAGTGCCGACAAACTTCTATAAATAGGCGCTCTGCACAAGCTTCAAGAGCACGATGGTCGTTCGTTCTTTCAGGTCTAAGAGTCAAGGTCAATTGCCGTTTTCGCCTTTCCCCAAAAATATTACACAGTCCATAGTCCTTCCGAAATGCTCCCTGCTCAAAGGCTTCAAACAATAGCATCCCTGCGGCAGAAGCATATTTTGAGGTTTGCCGATCTCTTTTCGATTCTATTTTTCTGCGCTCAACGTAATCAGTAGCACTGTAATCCACGACTATTTTGCTCTGCTCCTCCCAGAAACGTTCAAGCTGTCGGGCAAGGGTGCGGAGTTGATTGGCGATTTGGCGGAGTGGCTCTGTCAGAATTCTTGATTTCTAAGGAACGGGTTGAACGGCTCTGGTTGAAAAACCATGCTTGGCGAGTTCCTGGTTCAGCAGCAAGCTATTTTCTACCCGATCTACAAACAACACCCCATTCAGGTGGTCAATTTCGTGTTGAATGCAGCAAGCCAGCAAACCAGTTGCCGAGAGTTTCTGGGGACGACCATTTTCGTCCTTATAGGAAACCTCAATTGCTTCCGGTCGCTTCACATCCAGATAAATATTGGGGATGCTGAGGCACCCTTCCTGGGTCACTACAATATCTGCGCTTGCCCTGGTAATGGTGGGATTGATCAAAATGAGCGGCGGCGTGGCTGCTTCATCGGGTTTGACATCGACCACAATCAACTGTTTGTGAACCGCAACCTGGGGCGCAGCCAACCCAATCCCATCGGCACTATACATCGTTTGCAGCATCTCGCGAATGAGTTGCTTGATCTCGACATCAACCTTAGCGACCCGTTTCGCAGGCTGGCGCAGGACGCGATCGCCCAGATGGTAAATTTCCAGGGGTGGCTTTGCTAATTTCTTCTTTTCGACCAAAACCTCAGCAGTCATGAACCTAATTACTCGCAATGATTCCGCTTTAGTCCCATCTTAACTAATCCTGGTTCTGGAATGACCGTAACACCGTCCAAATTCTTTTCTAAACCTCGCCTACCTTTTTTCTGGCATCTGGCACCTGCTATATAATGCCTCCATCTCAATACGATTTCAAAAATTTATGGGGAGTTGACAATTATGACCCGTTCAAATGGGGGCTTCTGGGCTGACTTTCGCAAATTTATCATTCAGGGGAACGTGGTTGACCTGGCAGTAGCCGTCATCATTGGCGGTGCCTTTGGGAAAATTATTGAATCCTTTGTGGGAGACATTATCACTCCAGCCATTTTGGCACCCGCTCTGCAAGCTGCCAACGTTGACAGTTTAAACAGTCTGGTAATTCCGGGTACTGCGATCAAATATGGTGCGTTTCTCGCAACAGTCATCAATTTTCTAGTCATCGCTTTCTCCATCTTCCTGGTGATTCGTGCCTACGAGAAACTCAAGAGACGGTTCGAGCGTCAGCAAGCCGTTGAAGAAGCTGCCGCCCCCGATGCTGCAATTGCTGTACAACAACAAACAGCCGACGCGCTCAACCGGCTGGCACAGGCAATGGAGAATCGGGGAATTTAGAATGAAGTGAGGGGTGAGAGGTCTTTTCAAACCATTGCCTCCAAGGGTGAACTGTCTTTGGGCAACGATCCTGTCAGCGTCATCCATGCCTTCTGGAATGATCTGAACCCGACCAGTCGCTCAGATTTCGATCGCTCAATGGAAACCTTACCTCCCGGTACCCGTGGCATCAGCGCAAACATTTTAGCGGCTCTGTCCATTGCGTTTGAGGCGATGAATTAGTTGGCTAATAATTCCGATTGGGAGTTGCCAGGTTACGGAACTGCGTGAACTGGGATTCAAACAATAGTTTTACGGTTCCGGTCGGTCCGTTTCGGTGCTTGGACAGGATGACCTCTGCAATGCCGCGATCGGGCGTGTCGGGATTGTAGTACTCATCCCGGTACAGCATCATAATCAGGTCCGCGTCTTGCTCGATCGCGCCTGATTCCCTCAAGTCACTCATCATTGGGCGCTTGTTGGTGCGCGATTCCACACTCCGGCTTAACTGGGACAGCGCAATCACCGGGACATTCAGTTCCCGCGCCAGACTTTTGAGTGCCCGCGTCACCTTCGATAACTCCTGCACCCGGTTATCGCTACCCCCTTCCATTAACTGCAAATAGTCCAGCATCACCAGACCGAGGGCACCCCCCTGCTCTGCCTGAAGTCGTCGTGCCTTAGAGCGCATCTCGGTAATGCTGATGCTGGGGGTGTCATCAATGAAAACGGGTAACTGGGACAGGGTACTGATGGCGTGTCCGAGAGGTTCCCACTCGTTTTGGCTGATCCGCCCTGCCCGCAACCGACCACTCTCAATCCGAACTTCGCTTGCCAGTAAGCGCTGGACTAACTGCTCCTTCGACATTTCCAGGCTGAAGACCGCTACTGGTAGTTTGTGAAAAGCGGCAATGTTACGAGCAATATTCAAGACAAAGGACGTTTTCCCCATTGACGGGCGACCCGCCACAATGATCAGGTCGGAACGCTGGAAGCCCTGAGTCATGGCATCCATGTCATAGAAGCCACAGGAAAGACCGGGCAGCACCATGCCCAGCGATCGACTCTCAATATCAGTGAAGGTGTGGGTGAGAATGTCAGCCGTCGCCATCAATCCTTGCTGCGGACGTTCCTGGGTAACCCCAAAGATTTTCTGCTCCGCTTCATCCAACACCCGCTCCAGTTCCACGGAGGAGTCGTGCCCCAGGTGGGAAATCTCATTGCCCGCTCGAATTAACTGGCGGCGCATGTACTTTTCCATCACCAGGGTGGCGTACTGGTCAATGTTGACAGCGCTGACGGTGCGATCGATCAGTTGCACTAATTTGCTCTGCCCGCCTACTTTTTCCAGCAAACTCCGATCGCGCAACCAAGAGGTAATACTCATCAAATCCGTAGGATTTCCCTGGCTCTGCAACACCAGCGCTGCCCGGTAGATTTCCTGGTGGGCACTCAGGTAAAACGCCTCCGGGCGCAACAGATCCGCGATCCGGTTAATTGCCTCTGGATCTAGCAAAATACCGCCCAGAATCGACTCCTCCGCATCAATATTCTGGGGCGGCAGGCGATCGCTGTATGCCTGGAAATTCAGTTCCTGAACCATAGTGAAATCAATCGGGAGTGGGAAGGGATAACGGGCTGAACAGACTTTAACTGAAACTGAACAGAAATTTAGGCAAGCGGCTCAAGGGAAGCCCTCTACTTGAGACTTCTGATCCTAAGCTATATTTAGCGGTTTCAGTGAGAAATTTAAGAATCTAGCACTACATTCAGTACCACGATCCTGCCCATGTGCCGATTAGAGCCGTCCAATCCACTATTTTTAGTATATGAGTACTAGTCTAACAAAAAATTACACCCGTTCCGCCACCCGAAGTTTTGCTGACCGAGACCTGCTATTGCTCTCGACTTCCGCTTCTGTGGGTAAAATCGGCTTTTTGGTCAGGACGGTGAGCCACTCCGATTCTCTGAAACGGTGTTTGACGATGCGGTCTTCCAGGCTATGAAAGCTGATGATGGCAATTCTACCCCCTGGCTTCAGCCACTGGGGAGCCTGGTTGAGGAACGTTTCCAGCACTTCCAGTTCGCGGTTGACGGCGATCCGGAGTGCCTGAAACACACGGGTGGCTGGGTGAATTCGACCGTAACGGTACGCCCTGGGGACACAGTGGGCGATCGCCTCTGCCAGTTCCGTTGTGGTTTGAAATGGTCGCCGCTCCACAATTCGACGGGCAATGCGGCGAGACAACCGCTCTTCGCCGTAGGTGTAGAAAATATTTGCCAGTTTTGTTTCGTCCCAGTAATTGATCATATCCGCCGCAGTCAACTCCTGGCTTTGATCCATGCGCATGTCGAGCGGTGCTTCCAGACGAAAGCTAAAGCCGCGATCAGAAATATCAAATTGAGCAGAACTCACTCCTAGATCAGCGAGAATTCCGTCAAATTGAATGTTGACGGCATCAAAGATGGCAAAATTGGTGTGGTGAAATTGCACCCGCCCGTTGTAGTCGGAAAGTGCCTGTTGCGCCGCCGCGATCGCCTGAGCATCCTGGTCTAAAGCTGTTACCTGCACATCCGGCGCAGCCTCCAGAATTAACCGACTGTGCCCACCGCCCCCCACCGTTGCATCCAGGTAATGCCCGCCTGAACAAACTGCTAACCCTGCCACCACTTCTGCTCCTAACACGGGGATATGGCTAAACTCCGAAGCAGGTTGGTCAGTTCTATCCGGGGTGGTCTCAGACATATAGCAGGTGCCGGGTGTTAGGTGTCGGGTGGGAAAGGACGGCGGAATAAGGTTTTACGCTTTCTAATTTGTCCTAACCCTGATGGCAACCGCTATGGGAAAAACCAAAAGCAGTGATCAATACTCCTCTCCCACATCCTCTAGTGTTTCCCCGATCGCTTCGTCTTCCTCTGCCACCAGCTCGTCTCCAAATTCCTGTTTAAGGGCTTGAACCATTTCAGAGAGCGCCACGCATTCAAGCGAGGTTCCCACTACATACAACGGAGTTTTTTAAATGCGCCAATCACCGTCTTCTGATTAAACACTTGATATTAAACCCAGCAGGGCTGATAGGTTTCCCCCGTGCGGGTTTTAATCAACACTTTCTGAGCAGGTTCACCAAACATAGACTTGTAGACGCGATCGCACCCACCCATTACAGCAGCTTTTGACCACAATTACCATATAGGGTAAGGGGCAGAGGGCAGCAACTCAAAAATCAAAAATCAAATGGAAAAGGGGGAGAGCAGGACGGAGGCGCGATCGCCTTGCTGCTGCGACCGCAACAGCCAGACATGCGGCAATCCGGTATACTCCACAGGAAAAGCGAGAGTGTTTTCCTGATAAATGCCCCAACGTATGCGCCAGGATTGTCCGAAATTGTCCTGCTGGCAAGGATTGCATCAGCGACAACCCGATGAAAAGATAGGTGGTGTACCAGTCAAACGACCCAAACTTGGGTGCTTCCAGTACCGCTGCAATGATTGAGAAATAATTGATTTACAGGAGTAAAAATGTTACATAGTTAATTACCTGTGAAGCAAAGAAAGTATAGGAATGTCGCGATCGCCCTCAAACTCGCCGTTCGACTCCGATCAAAACCAGCCCCATAACGATTCTGATTCCCCTCCAGGATATTCTGAACAATTCCTACCACCCCCTAAGTTGACGAGTGCCGAAGCGGGGTGGAGTAGTTTCAACTTAGAGTACCATCATCCTGTGCCATCAGGAGAAACCCCAAAACTATGTTTCGATCACTACGCGATCGCGGTCACACTTGGACAGGGTTTTCAGCTCGATTGGCAAATCGAGGGAGTTGCAAGAGGTCGGGTGCAGCGGCAGATGCTTTTTCACGGTGGTATGTCTCTTGTTCCCATGCAGCATGCTCACTGGGGAGCGTGGAATCAACCACACGAAGGATTCGCGATCAGTTTGAAGCCAGAGCTGCTGACTCGCAACGCCGCCGAATTGTTAGCAGTTGATCACGTTGAGTTACTGCCTCAGAACCCCCTGTACGATCCTCTCATTCTTCAGATTGGGCTGGCACTCAAAGCAGATTTAGAAGCCCATCGACCTGGTGAACGACTGTATGCAGAGACAATGGCAACTGCCCTGGCAGTTCACATTCTGCGAAATTATTCAGCCCATAGCCATCAGTCTGTTCGTTATTTGGGTGGCTTGTCTCTCACACAGTTGAAACTGGTGACGGGCTATATCAATGACCATCTAGACCAGGAGTTGAGTTTGGAGGAATTAGCTGCGATCGCCCAACTTAGCGCCTATCACTTTTGCCGTTCTTTTAAGCGATCAACTGAGCTGACTCCTCACCAATACGTGATTCGTCAGCGGGTGGAGCGGGCAAAGCTCTTACTGAAAGACGGAAAAATGGGAATTTCAGAGGTGGCGATCGCCTGTGGTTTCACCCATCAAAGTCATCTAAATCGTCACTTTAAGCGATTGACAGGCGTGACCCCAAAAAAATTTTCCAAGTCATAGCAATTTTGTGCAAAAGCAGCAATCCGGTGCAAGATTTCACCAATGCACTTAATGTAACTTGATCGGCAGCAAGATTGCACTTGGTTTTAGACGCATTAGCAATGGGGAGAAACCCCTGAGAATACGGGCTAAGGTTTCATCTAAGAGACGTTTTTGCATTGCTCTCACAACTGTTAGCCCTCCTTAGTCGTCCTCAGGTTCAAGTTGCGTGAATGTTTCTGGAAAAAACTCAACAGGTTCTCAATCATGGCAAAGATTGCACTTCAAGCAGCTAACGGTCAATATGTTTGTGCAGAAGGTGGTGGTGGTCAACAGGTAGTGGCTAACCGTAGTGCGATTGGTCCCTGGGAAACGTTTACTTTAGTGGAGCTTGGCGATAACAAAGTCGCATTGCAAACGGCTAACGGTCAATATGTTTGTGCAGAAGGTGGTGGTGGTCAACAGGTAGTGGCTAACCGTGGGGAAATTGGTCCCTGGGAAACGTTCACTTTAGTGGAGCTTGGCGATAACAAAGTCGCATTGCAAACGGCTAACGGTCAATATGTTTGTGCAGAAGGTGGTGGTGGTCAACAGGTAGTGGCTAACCGTGGAGAAATTGGTCCCTGGGAAACGTTCACTCAGATGATCGTAGAGGAGTCGCAACAACCTCATCCTGCTGTTCCTCGCTCACTTGAGACAAGCGATACAAGCAATTCTCTAACTGATTTCGATATGTGTCTTGCCCTTGCTCAAAAGGCGATCAATGACCAGATGAAAGCGGCTTGGGAAACATGGATTGCCCGTTCCGAGTTTTCCACCACTGGTGAGATGGAAGATTTTGCTTTAGTTAGCATTTTCCCACTCAAAAAGGATGGAACTCCGTCTTCCTATGGATTGGAAGCAGAATTTGCACCCTTAACTATTAGCTTAAATGTTGATAGTGGCAAACTTGGGCAGGTTAAGGTCACACTTCATTTAAAGTCGGGCACAGTTTTTTACTTTGACGAAGAAAGTGAAGAGAAATCATCCTGGAAAATAAAGGATTGGAGTATCTCGTTTCTCACAGATCTTGATAAAAAGCCTTGCGATTTAAACGTACTTAGGGAAATTGATCCTCAAGCGCACGAAGCTGCATCCAAATGCATTCAAGAATCTGGTTTGCCTGATTCTGTATTTTCCATTGAATATTTATTCATGAAGTTTACAGATGTCGATCTTCTCCTCTCTGATAATAAGGATATTAATATTCCTCCTGATGTTCCAAAGGGCGCATCAGAAAAGGCAAGAAGTAGCTTGAATACCTTGCTACAAGGAAATAATGGTGAGTTCATGTTAGGAACTGTAGTGCGTCGTAGCAAGACCCGATCTGAAGGGGCAATTCCGACGTTTGCCCTAACCGACTTTATTTTCAACGTTAAATCTGATCCTGTTCCAGAAGCAAGCACTCTGAGTTATCTAGGAATGTTTTCCAGACGACCTCTACCAAGTGATTGGGATACAGCCAGAATTGCACTCAAAGATAACTGGGTTCGCCCTGCCATGCTAGATGGAACAAAGGGTTTGATCTCAGGAACGATGGCGATTAGTAAAGAACGCTTTGTAGATCAGTACCTGATGGGACGGGTTTTCGAAAAGTTGAAAAGATCCCCAGTTCGAGACGTATCCCAAATAAAGTGGAGCTTTTCAGATGCATCGGAAGAGAGACGCGAAACAAGCGACATCATTGATCGGAAATGGAACGCTGGCAAGAGTTGGAATCTGGAGATTGCTATCGTTCCTGGCACTAATAAATTAAGCCTAACCGGACGTGTTGCTAGTTATGCTCATATGGATGGATACACTAAAAAGCTTGGGAAATTAGGTGGTTACCATACAGAGTGGATACGTCAAGAGGGGCATAGAAAGTTCTCTAGCCAACTGACGTTAACGGGTGGAGGTAGCGGTTCAACGTTTGATCTAGAGCCAGATTTGAGTGACCTGAAGTTTGAATCAATGCAGATAGATAAGGATGAAGTTAAGGGTGGTGCTAAAGTCCTGGATGCCATTGGAGGTGTACTCAAAGAGATGAAGTTTATCGGTCGTACCGTCTCGGAAAAGCTGGAAAATCAACAGAGCGATCTCGTGGCAGGTCTCAAAGCCCACTTAACAGAAGCGCTCACCCAGCTTGAGATGGATCTGAGCCAACAGTCTTTTATTCCTCCAGGCGCGGGAGTGTTTAGCTTCCAAAATCCTCGTTTTTCATCTGCGGGAGATATTTTATTCGATGTCATTTATCTAGCGCCTTGATCTGCCATTAGAAAACCGCATCCAGTTCTCCTTATTCTTCAGAAATAATCACTGCCGAATACCGTTCATCATCGTGCAATTTTGAGGTCAAGTATTATGAATTCTCCCCATGTACTGAGTTTTTCTGCTAACGATGTAACGGGCAAAACAGCTCGGTTCACGGTTGGAACAGACATTATTGACTATATGGAATCTTCCCGTACGTTTGGTCGAGAAGATCTTTCTGATCCAAATGCAGATGGGCGATTTCAGCGGCGGATGGTTGCCATTCCTGATAAAAAGGGTGCTGTCGTAACACCAATGGTGCTAACAATCAGCAACAAAAATGATCTTTATCTTGTGCGTAAGGATGATGAGTCTAAAAGTGGTGACGGTTGGAAACTGATTGAGGTTAGTAGCGCATTTAAGGGAGTTTTAGGGGATAATCTTCGAGTCCGTGCCCATGCTGCTGGTTGGACGGAGGATGATCGCATCACCATTGCTGTTGCGGTAGATGATGGGTCTTCCGAAAGAAGCCGCGTTTTTGTTGCTTATGACCTGAGCAGCCGTACTAGTGACTGGGAGAACATCTCTTGGATAGACTGCGGTAGCCGGGAGGATATTCGTGTTGAAGGTATCCGGGTTTTAGATGGTGGGGATGGTGTCTGGACAATCGTGCTGGCGGGCGATCGCGGTCCAAATGACACTCTATATTTACTTCGTAGCAATACCCAACGGTCTTTTGCCCAAGCGCTAGTTTTTACCACTGCCGTAACTCTGGAAGAAATCCTGGACTTTGAAGTAGCAGTGCATCCGTTGCTAGGTTCTGGAATCGCTGTTTTAGGCACCAGTGTAGGCAAACGCGACCTTTCCTTCCGTCCCTTCCCAAGCTATAAACCTGATGGAAGTTTTGACTCCATTCCTCCCGTAGAAGCGTTTCCCTGTCCGGCAGGAGCCAACGTTTTAGAGTCAGGATTGACCAAACAAGTTCAAAAGGGACGACGCAGAACCTATTTTGGTACTGATATTTACGTTGGGGGTCAGGGAGTTCACCAAATTCGGGCGTTCGACATCCTCCAGGTTGGCATTAATGGTGGAACGCTTGACCCGATCGTTGTTGCATCACCTGATATTGCCCCCAATGTACAGGATCTGATCGTGGGGGATGTGGGGGATGGCACAATGTCTGTTTGGGCATTGTTGCAAAACGGCGATCTCAATGTTGTTAGAAAACCTGCTGCTGCCCAGGAATGGGGCAACCCATTGCGTTTGCGGGTTGGCGTACAGGCGATCGCCCCTGTGCATGGTGATGAACATCTGACGACTTCTTTGCTGATGGTCTATGCCAATGGCAACGCAGCTTTTCTGTGCCGGGATGAAGGTCAGGGTGTCTGGCAAGAGCGCCCTCTGGCTGTTGCCAACCCTGAAGAGGTGACAAAGGTGACTTGCTATGGCACGACCCTGCGAGTACTCGGCGAGGGCAGCATTCCTACACCGGAGATCAAAGTTAAAGTGTCTGCCTCTGTCCTATCCAGTGTTGTTTTGAATGGCAATGCTGTGTTTATTGGACCTGGTATTTCCTTTGAAACTGAAACCGATGCAAATGGTGCTGTCAGCCTGTTCGATCGCGTCAAATCCTTCACCCCTGCCATCTATCGGTTTGAAATCGATGGGTTCGAGCAGTGTATTGATGTAAACCCTGCCAATGGAGTACATGAGCGATTTAAATCGATTACGGCTGATGAACTGAGAACTGCAACAATTTCTACACCAGAAGGTGAGGTGCCATTGTTGCCAGAAAGTTTCCGAATGGGGGCAGATAGTAGCCAGGTTGATATTGTGGCTGCTTCATTGAATCAGGTGGCTACACTGGCAAACTCAGCAAGTGGAGTTGTAGCAGGGGTTTCCGAAACGCATGCTGACCAAGCTTTTAGCTCTAAATTACGCACTGAAGTAGTGCCAGATGGCTACCGCTGGGGTATTCAGGTGGATAGCAACGGTAGCGTAAAAATTGTCGAAGGCAGTCTGATCGACCAAATTCTGGATGCAGTTGAAAACCCAGGAGAATTTTTCAAAAATCTTGGTGAAGGAATTTCAGACTTTTTTGAAGGATTATTCCAAAAGGCGAAAGCTGGAATAACCTTTGTAATACAGAAGGTCAAGAAGGCAGCTAAGGAGGTATTCGAGTTTGTCTGTGCTATTGGCAATCAGATTAAACGTTTTGTCATTGACTCTCTTGAAAAAGCAGGTAACTTTTTTGAATGGCTATGGGAACAGGTTAAAACAGGTCTTGAAGCAGCTTGGGAATATCTAAAATTTCTCTTTGATTGGCAAGATATTCTCCGTATGCGCGATCTAATAGTCGATGGAGTAGATGAATTTATCCTATTGCTTAAAAATTCCAATAATTACATCAAAAATGCAATAGAAAAAGGATTTGACTTCATCCTTGCTGAACTTGAAAAGTGGGATGCAGATGCTGCTTCTACTGGAAAGGTTGACAAACCAACCTCTGAAAATAGTTTTTTAAATACACTTAGAAATGCTACAGAACCAATACAAGATGTTATAGATAAAATGACTGGGAATAGCGCTGTCACCTGGGTTACGGAGCAAGTCAATAGCTTGTTAGATGAAATTATTGAAATTGAAACTCCAGGTGATTCTCAAAATTTCTTAGATTCTCTCAGCTCTTTTCTTGAGGATACTTTATTTGCCGTAATGAATGAAGCCTGGAGTTTGTTTGAAAACATTCAAACAGATATAGTTGAGTTTCTTGGCGAGGGAGGAACCCCCAATCTTAAGGATTTAAGCTTTGAGACATTGAAGAATCTGTTTATATCAGCAGGTTTGGATACTCTCAAAGGATTGATTCGTGTAGTCAAGAGACTAATTTTGGCAGTTTTCGACGTAATGGAACTTTTGGCAGATCTTGTTCGCGACATTCTGTTTACAAAAATCCGATTTCCTTTTATTGAAAAGCTAGTCAAGTTGGTTACAGGTGGATTAGTATCAGTGGATACATCCTTTAGCCTTGTAGAAAGTATAACGCTACCACTTGCTGTTATATCTACAATAATCAGTAAGTTGATTCTTGGAAAATCACCTTTTCAAGGAGGAAATACTATCGTTTTTGATCATCAAGCGATAGTAGTACAGTCGGCAACTAGTGGTCGTGAAGTCGCTGGCATTATTAATTATGGGTGCTCACTTCTAGCATTGATATTTACTGGAATCTCAGTCAAACTTTACCAACCCATTGCTCAGGGGTATGAGGTATTAGAAGGTGAACCTAGATACTTGGTTTTTGGAAGAATTCCAGCCACAGTAGGGAAACTTGAGATTTTCGCATTTTTAATTGAATTTGTAGCGCTCGTAACCGGTTCATTTAGTATAGATCCTGAGGAATTAGAAAAGGACCGTATGGCGCAGGCTATGATAGGGCTGAATAGTGCCAATTTATTCCTTGCTTTACTTGCCTACTATTATAAATTGAGTGAACAGGATAAATGGGAAACTCGGTGTATGCAGGGTATTTCAGCTATAACTCTTATCAGTCTTCTAGTAACAATTGTTGATTATTCTATTAAACTCAGTCATGTTGATTCATCTGATGCAGCTTCTGAAGGTACTGGGTTTGCTGGGAGTTCTTTAGGTGGGGTAGGTGCCTCATTTGCTTGCGCAGGAGCATTTTCTAAGAAAGCCGAGAAACTGAGTTTGTATCTAGGAGCAGGATTTCAAGCCTGCGGTTTCGCAGCAGACACAGCTGCTTTAATTATTGACCTTGTATAGTTTAGATCTATCATTGACCATCTCAGTGCAGTCTCACCATCGCTTTTTTTTGTTTCTCTGGCTAGACGTTTGAGCAGAATATCGGTTCTTGTCTGAGGTTCCGCTTTCTTCAAAACGCACAGAATCCCAGCAATTATTGCTACTGCACCACTTGTTTTGCCAAACTCACTGGGTTCAGCGAAAATTGTGGTGTGGCAACCCGTACCAAATGTCATATGAAGACGCTGGGTATGAGTTGTTAGCCGGAACCCACCCTTCCATCGTTCCACTTCACCTACACTAATTACCTCTCGAATAATTGCTGGCCAAGCCATTCCTTGCGGGGACTTATGCCGAAATTCTGGATACCAATTTCCGGCTGGTGCAACCGTCGCCACATTCATCTCTCGCAGATCTGCTATCTGTTGTTGTAGTCGGCTACCCCGATGTTCGGCATCAGAGGTTGAATGACTAAAATCAGCAAAGGCAGCACAGACAATATTAATTTCTAACGATTCACGATGCTCCAGTATCCATTCAAACGCTTCTTCCACTTTCTTTCGATCGCGCAAAGATCCCCGTCGGTTCATCAGTCTAATCGGAACTAATCGCGTATGAGGTGCAATAGACAGAATACTTTTGGCAACGGCTGTACCATGAGTGCCGTTATCATTGGTGTCGTCAACTTCACCCTCGCCACTCAAGTTAATGCCAGGAAGCATCACAGGATTGCCCAGGTGCTCTGGTGAAATTCCAGTATCGATCACTGCAACTGTAACTTGATTGTTCACAATTCACTAGTAAGAAGTCATTCAATAAAATCAAGTTTACGCTAGATACCAAAAATTATTTATTAGTATAGTTGCCTGGCAGATTGAGTAGATGTAACGAGATTCTCATATACCATTGGCTGAACTATGGAAGTTCAGAGACTTCCAAAAGTTAACAAGTTTCGACTGATGTAGTTTCTTGCAAAAGAACTGGTCAACGAAGAAGATGCAAACTTTCTTGTTTAGCTGCTATCTGCCGCGACAGACAGCGAATAGCCTGATCAATAAGTGACAGGATAAAATAACGGGAGTCTAGCTCTGAGATTTAGCGATGGACAGAAGCACTGTAGAACGGCAACAGCTCCTTGAAGCAGTCAGCGCTCTTCCTGAAGAGGTTTTGATGGAACTTGCCAGTTTTCTCAACTATCTTCGTTATAAATCAGCTCAACATAGGGAAGCTAACAATCACTCTCCTAGTTTTTTAGTTGTAGTTGCAGGCTTGGGTAATTCTGGTCAGTTTAGGTTAATCAATTCTTAACACCTCTGCTGCCTCAGCTTGAGTCATTTGTTGAGTAGCGATAATGTTGCTGATCCTACGAGCAAGTTCTGCTTTGACAAGCAATTTCGTCAGCGTTCTCCAAGCTCAAATCTGCAAACACGTTACCACTACTAGCTTGTACTCTCATTTCTTCGGTCATATCTTACTCTCTCTTCGGTATCGTTTATGCTCCGTTGGAGAAACGTCTGGCAGCGGTAGAAGCTGCGATCTCCCAGTTGCAGCAGCAAATTGCAATTTCTCAGCCGACGAACTGGCTGCAACAAATGACAGGATCACTTTAAAGAGGAGCATGCCTTTAAGTTGAGGAGATACTCACTTATGGGCGAGTAATTCGTCAGGGAGATAGAGATAGTGGTTGCATTTCGCTAGAATAATCCAGCCCAACCTATAATTCCATTTAGGAAAGTAAATAGGCGATCGCTCAGCGATAACAAACTCTTCCAACCGTCAGCTCTATAATTAAAAAGAGTTTAGCCAGTTTGCAGATTTTGAACAGAGGGGAGACCAGTCGCTTATGGCAATGATCGAGACGAAAACCGAACCTATGGTGCTCAACATGGGTCCCCATCACCCTTCGATGCATGGGGTGTTGCGGTTAATCGTCACACTCGACGGCGAAAATGTGATTGACTGTGAACCCGTGATTGGCTACCTGCACCGGGGTATGGAAAAAATTGCCGAAAACCGCACGGTGGTCATGTATGTCCCCTACGTCAGTCGGTGGGACTATGCGGCTGGCATGTTTAACGAAGCGATCACAGTCAACGCACCCGAAAAGCTGGCTGGGGTTCAGGTGCCCAAACGTGCCAGCTACATTCGCGTCATCATGCTGGAGCTAAACCGGATTGCTAATCACCTGCTCTGGTTTGGTCCCTTTCTGGCAGATGTCGGTGCCCAAACTCCCTTCTTCTACCAGTTCCGTGAGCGGGAAATGATTTACGACCTGTGGGAAGCGGCAACGGGCTACCGCATGGTCAACAATAATTACTGGCGTGTGGGTGGCGTTGCTGCTGACCTGCCCTATGGCTGGGTGGATAAATGCGAAGACTTCTGCGATTACTTTATCCCCAAGGTGGATGAATATGAGCGACTGGTGACCGACAACCCCATCTTCCGCCGTCGCATCGAAGGGATTGGCACCATCACCCGTGAAGATGCGATTAACTGGGGGCTTTCCGGTCCCATGCTAAGGAGTTCCGGGGTCAAGTGGGATCTGCGTAAGGTAGACCATTACGAGTGCTATGACGACTTTGACTGGGAAGTGCAGTGGGAAACCGCAGGCGATGCCCTTGCCCGTTATACGGTGCGGATGCGGGAGATGCGGGAATCTGTAAAAATTATTCGGCAAGCATTGAAAGGCTTACCCGGTGGTCCCTACGAGAACCTGGAGGCACAACGGATGGCAGCCGGACCGAAGTCTGAATGGAATGGATTTGATTACCAGTTCATTGGTAAGAAGGTTGCGCCAACCTGGAAAATTCCTGCCGGTGAACACTACGTCCGTCTGGAAAGCGGCAAGGGGGAACTTGGCATTTTCATCATGGGCAATGACAGTGTTTTCCCGTGGCGTTTCAAGATCCGCCCGGCTGACTTTAATAACCTTCAAATCCTTCCCCATCTGCTGCGCGGTATGAAAGTCGCAGATGTGGTGGCAATTCTGGGCAGTATCGATGTGATTATGGGGTCGGTGGATCGGTAGATAGTTGCTATACCAATTCTCTTTGAAGCTGCACAGAAGAAAGCCTTCTAGACCAGGAGCTTAAGCCCCTGGTTAAGTGCAACTAATATTGAACTGGTGTTAGTTGTTGGTGGTTAGAGAGCCTTCTAACCACCAATAACTAACAACCAACAACTGCTTAAACCGTCGTGAAGTTGATTCGGGTAATATCGTCAATCCTGACGCCTGCCAGATAAGCCAAATCCTCTCCAGTGGCAGTTACTTTAATCAATGTGCCTCCTCGGAATCGGCTGATACTCAAGTCCGAAACACTCAAACCACCTCTGAGGGCAAGGGTCGTTTTGTTGAGCTGGAAATTGAAGAGGGTGTCGGTTCCGTTCCCCTCAGCCAAAACTACTGTGTCACGACCACCTCCCAGCCAGATAACATCATCCCCAGCACCGGCATCAATTGAATCATTGCCGGAACCTGTGTAGATGATATCGTTGCCATTGCCCCCGAAGATCAGGTTGTTGCCATCCCCGGCAAAGATGATGTCATTGCCATCGCCGCCATAGATGACATCATTTCCAGAGCCAGTTCGGATCAAATCATTGCCCGCTCCGCTGTAGATCAGATTATTGCCATTGCCAGCTTCGATAACATCATTACCATTGCCGCTGTTAACGATGTCATTGCCAGAGCCACTCCTAATCAGGTCGTTACCGTTTCCACTATAGATATTGTTATTGCCTCCGCCAGCCAGGATAATGTCATTGCCTGCCAAACCGTAGAAGATTTCACCCACACTTCCACCTCTCAGAACGTCACTGCGATCTGTGCCATTAATCACAGGTTTGTAGCCCTGTCCATTCTGGGTTGTGATTCCGTAAAAGGTTGTGGTTCTACTCACTTCGTTACTGACGATGAGCAGGGGTTGACCCGTGGGACTATTCTCAGAAGAGACAAAGACTAGCCCTTCGGGGGCAACATCACCGGGGGTAATGGCATATTGCACAAAGGTTGGGTTGGTGGGATTGGAAACATCAAACACCATTACACCGCCCGTGCGCTCCAGCCCGATAAAGGCGTAGGTGCGTCCATCAATGACACCAACAGCAACCCCTTCCGGCTCCGGTCCCTTGTTATCGCTGCGCGTGTCAAAGCTAGCAGGAGTGCCATCGGAGTTAAACTGAGCGGGAACAAGAACCGCGGTCAGTTGCTCCAACTGGTCGCCACTGTCGTAAACAAGATTAATTTGACTATCCCAAATGGAGAAGGAGCGGGCACCAAAAGCGTAGATTTGATCAAAATCGCCGTCTCCATCGGTGTTGCCCAGTGTGGTTGTGACTGTCAAACGACCGAGTGCAGCGTTGTCTTTGAGTGCAGCCCCATTAGGAAAGGCTGTTGGATCCAAAGTGTAATTATTACTGCCCACCCGAACTTCTTCGGCAAAGCCAGTGTAGTCACGGGCATCACCTTCGTTGGCTGAGATCAGGTAAGTTTCTCCATTAATGGTGAAAGAGGCGATCGCATCGGGTTGATACATGCCAAACACGGGCCAGGGTTGAATATTAATGCGACCCGTATTATTGAGACCGTCGCGATCGCTGGCATCCATAGCATTTCCGGGTAAACTGTGGTCCTTAAAGCCCAGGGGCTTGATATCGGTAATTTGACCACTGGCAATATCAAGCATCGCCAGAGCGTTGGCTTCCTGAAGTGCAATCCAGGCAGTGCTGGAATCGCTGGATACCGTGATGTATTCAGGTTCCAGATCCTGAGCAACCGTAGCGTTGGGTCCAAAAATTCGTATACCCTGGGCAATCAACGCATCTCTCTGAGAATTAAACGCTGTAAAATCAGCCGTTCTCACGGTTGCCTGAAACACTCCGTTGGACAGATCGATAATACTGACAGAACCTTCCGGGTCAACCGAATCGGGCTGATTGTAGCTATTGGGTTCTCCTTCATTGGCAACCAGTACCCTCCTGCCATCGGGTGTAAAGGTTAACATGTCGGGCAGGGCACCGACTGTCACGGTATTGAGCAGGTTACCATCCACATCGTAGAAGGCAACGCTTCCGGGAGCCTGTTTATTGGCATTTTCCAGCGCCACTGCTACGACACCATTGTTAATGGCAACGCTATTAGCAGTACCAATCGCAGACGTATCCAGCGATCGAAACAGCCGAGGACTAGCCGGATTGCTGGTATCCAAAATGTCCAGGAACTGAGTACCAGAGACGATAAATGTCCGTTGCGTCAAGGGGTCAAAAGCTGAGATCTCAGAACCCGTGGAAGGGGAAGCATAGGTTCCGAGGGAAGTCAGGGAAATTGCCATCAAAGTCTCCTTGTGAGGAAATATAGCTTTTCTTTGCAGCACAACCAGCAGAGGGTTTGTAACCCTCTGCTCAAGCCGTGGATTTAACCCACGCAAAGTTGCAAGTGAAAATACCGATAATATTTATACTTCGGCATGGATCCTAACGGTGAATCTTCACAAGATCTTGATATTTTTATTTAACCAGAAATTAATTGGGACTTAATTCCCCTTTAAAGTCCTTCGTAGTGGGGGCGGGCGAGTGGGAAACTCATCCATCCATTCACCTATTCACGCCATCACCAGGCAAGCACTTCTATCAGCCAGTGGTAAATCTAGCCATTAAAAAAGTTGGGTTTCGCTAGTGCTTGACCCAACCTCCGTTGAGAAAATTTAGATTGCTGTCCTAGGGGTCTGTCAAGAATTATTTTGTAGGTTTTCCAACCCACAAAATAATAAACCCCTTTCCTATCCCACGCTCACAAACACAAAGTTGACAACCTACTAGGACTCGCGCATTACGTAACCAACGCCACGAACGGTCTGGATCAGGCGCTTTTCACCTTCGTCTTCAATCTTGAGGCGTAGATAGCGGATATAAACTTCAATCACATTAGACTCACCTACAAAGTCATAACCCCAAACATTTTCTAGAATCTGTTCACGGGTTAGTACTTCACGGGGATGCTCCATTAAATACTTGAGCAGGTCAAACTCTTTCATCGTCAGGTCGATCGCCCGCCCGTTACGAATCGCCCGCCGGGTTGAAAGATCCAAAACCAGGTCGCCAAATCGTAACTTCTCGCTATTGGGACTGTCCGGTTGCAGATACAGCCGCACCAGTTGCAGAAAGTCATCGGTACGATAGGGCTTGAGGAAATAGTCATCGGCTCCAGCTTCCAGGCAAGCCACCCGGTCATCTACCGTATCACGAGCCATTAACAACAAGACGGGAGTATGATTCCCCAGCGATCGCAGGCGGTTGCAGAACCACAAACCCGATTCTCCCGACAGCATCCGGTCTACCACAATCAGTGACGGGTGCATTTCTGAGGCTTGGTGCAGCCCACTCACCGCATCCTGTGCCACTACCGTGTCATACCCCGATTCCTGAAGGTCAAGGCTGACATGCCTTGACAAGGCTTCATCAGTTTCAACCAACAAAACAGAAGGGCTTGGCTCAACAGCAGTTGGGTTCATAGCATCACAGGAAAGAAAAATATATGTCCCATTTTAAAGGGACGCACCAAAAAGCAATAGGTATTAATTCCTGGTGTTCTTCCTGTTTTAGCACGTCGGCAAATTTTTGTCCTTTAAAGTGGGGGATTGGGTAATACCAGTTTCATTTAAGGATGAGCAGAACTAACCCTTGTCAGGCAAGGGGCTTAAGCCCCTTGTTCAGTGCAGCCTCATAAAGAAATGGGGTAAAGAGTGGAAAGTGAAAAAGTAGCCACCTCGAACTCTCAACTCTCAACTCTCAACTCCTCCCCCCCTTTAATCTCTAAGGCAGTTCCACTGAAGCGGGTTTGGCGATGTGGGGAAGCCCCCAACCTAGTTTTTCCCGCAGGACGCGGAAAAACTCCGGTGGACCTAGTCGAATGAACCGGGCAGCATAGGGCGATCGCTCCATCCTCACCTGGTCATCGGGCATGATGTAGCAGCCCCCATTCCCATCAACCACCATCACCAGTTGATTGTGGTTAGCAGGAAAAATAGTGACTGGCTCCGTATCGGCAAATACCAAGGCACGGGATGCCAGGGAATGGGGACAGATGGGAACCAACTGCAATACGGGCACATTCGGTGTCACAACCGGACCTCCGGCGGAAAGGGAGTAGGCAGTAGATCCAGTCGGGGTAGAAATAATCAACCCATCCGCTGCAATGTCAACCCGGGCATGGGTACCAATTTGCACCTCAAAATGGCACATGCTGGTCAACGGTTCCCGGTGAATTACCATCTCATTCATACAAAGCGCTTCCCAGAGCAGGAAGCCTTCCCGAAAGAGCTGTACTGTTAGCATCGCTCGCTCTTCTACCTGGTAGCGATCCGCCACCACATCCTCGATCGCCTGCGGTAGCTGGTTCAAATAGGTTTCGGTTAAAAAGCCCATATGACCCGTATTAACCGTCAGCAGAGGAATGCCGTAAGGGGCAACCTGACGACAGGCAGACAGCACGGTACCGTCCCCACCTAACACAATGGCGAAGGACATCTCAGAATCAAAACCCGGTGGATTGAGAAGATTAATCGATGTATGGCAAACCGGGCGGTTCGGGCTAGAGTAGCCCAAAATGCCGCCAACTCCCGTTGCCAGGTAAACTTCCCAACCACAGGAAACTAACTTGTCCTTTAGCTCTTCAGCGATTCGACAAGCAATGGGTTTGATATCGTTGTAAATAATGCCAGCTTTAGGCACGGTGGCAATTAGGATTCAGAAGGGCAGATGAATTAAGTTATAGGGACTATATCATTTCGTGCTGTTTTCCTGGGCGATCGCGGCGGCTTTTGTACTTCTATTCCACACATTTTCCCCAACCACCCAAACAGCTACTCTAAAATCTTGGATATTTGCGCTTTTCTTTCTTCTTGGATTTTTCGTAGTCCAGTTCTTTCAGCTTTTTCAAAATCCGGCTGAAATAGTCCTGCATGTAAGCTTCTAGGGTTGTGGTTTCATTCGGGTCTAACCCAAAGGTGGCATACACTTCATCCATTGGAGCTGTGAGCGCCTTGCCGGTACCCACCACTTCTGTAAACGCCAGCCGATCCGATACGTTCCAGGTCCATTGAAAGAATCGGGTAACATTGCGAACACCCCTCAGCAACTCAATTGGCATCCGTGAAACCTTTGCATCCTTACCAGCGAGCCGTTCACATAGCCGAATAATTTCATAGGCACCCCAGGCACGGGAACCCACCACCGGAAATGAGCGATTCACAGTTTCAGATACCTTCAGCGATTGAATCGCGAACCTGGCAATATCCTGAGTGTCCATATAGGCGATCGGGGAAGTATCGCCCATGACCCAAACTGCCTGCCCTTCCAAAATAGGAATCGCATACTGTCCAATTAGCCCCTGCATAAAGCCGCACGGGCGCAGGATGGTATAGCTCAGTCCCGACTCTGCCAGAAAAGCTTCTGTACAACGCTTAATTTCCATCAAAGGGACATTCGGATACTTTTCGGCATCCAAAATTGAAAAGAAAATAAAGCGCTCTATCTGGGCTGCCTTTGCCGCATTGATCAAGTTCAACTTGCCTTCCCAGTCCACTTGCTTAATGCTAAGGGAGTCTGTGGCGCGAGCGGTAGCTGCATCAATCACAGCCGTAACTCCTTCCAGAGCTGGCTTTAGCGTCTCAGGTTCACAGATGTCACCGGGCACCAGTTCTGCCCCCCACTCCCTTAAAAATGCAGCTTTCTTAAAGCTGCGCACCAGGCAGCGAACCTGGTACCCCTCATCCAGAGCGCGACGGGTGACTTGCCTTCCTAAGGTGCCAGTTGCACCAACGATTAATAGAGTCATTAGAGAATGGTGACAAATTCTTAACTTTTCGTAAGATTCTATCAGAAATTGCTGCCTGATCTGGAGAGATTCTCAGGGAAATTAGAAAAACTGTGTAGAAATATTTCAAAAAGTGTCCGTTGGAATTCTCCAGGATGGGTTTCCCAAAGAATTTTTCCGTCCAATGTCTGGTGATGTAAGGTCGATGTAAGCTAGGCTGGGAGTAAGCTAATGCTAAGTTCGGACTGCGAAGTCGGTCAGCGTATCCAGATTTCTGCCTGCGCGTACTCGTGCTTCAGAGTAGACGTTTTACGCGGTAAGGTGGAGGGATGGACAGCCCACCACCTGCTTTTGGCAGTAACGCCATTTTGAGCGCACCAGGGTTACAAACAACTTCGTGTTGTCTATATACTTTTATCTAATCTTCTATGGTTCGCTCTAAATTGGTTTCTGATTATCCGACTCCCGATGGCTCAGCCCGCAAAATGGGGGATGATCTGAATTGTGCCGTTCAGCATCCGATTGACCTGGCTCATGTACGTCAGTTGCACCGTGATATCCTGAGCGTTGATAAATCTCAGCGAATGGCAGAGTTTTTCAGCCTGCTAGGAGACGCAAACCGATTGCGAATTTTATCTGCCCTGGCAACCCAGGAACTGTGCGTCTGTGACCTGGCAGCGGCTGTGAAGATGAGCGAGTCTGCCGTCTCTCACCAACTTCGTGCTCTCCGAGCCATGCGGTTGGTCGGCTACCGCAAGCAGGGGCGCAATGTTTTCTACTATCTGAAAGATAGCCATGTGCTTAATCTCTACCGAGAAGTGGCAGAGCATCTAGATGAGACGGACTAGTGCAGGAAGGCAGAAGGATGAAGGCAGAAGGCGAAATTTCGATAACTTCTAAAGTTGAGCATCCAGACACTGAACGGTGACAAACCGCTAGTAAAAAATAAGAAATAAAAGACGAAGGAAGAAGGGTCTTTTTAGCCTTCCTCCTTCAGCCTTTCAAATCACTCTTCTCCACCCTGGATTTTGAGCATTAGAAAGCCCAGGCTTAAACCAACCAGGACAAGAATGGAAGCGAGGATGGCGGCGTTAAAGATTTCACCAGACATTGTGTTATGTTCTCCCTTTGCAATCGCGTATGCTCACAAGCTTTGATAGTCGTTGTAGTCTTGATTTCGACCATCAACTGAAAATGACTGTGTTAAGCATTTTAAACCAGATTGATCACACTTCTCGAAATACCTCATCTTTAACACCATGCCCGGTATCACAGACTTTCGCCCTCGACTGGCAGTCACAGTGGGTGACCCCGCAGGAATTGGACCTGAGGTGGTTCTCAAAGCCCTGGCAGATCCCCAAATCCCAGAGGAAAACCAGGTGACGGTGGTGGGGAGCCGAGCAATGCTGGAACAGACCTATTGCCAATTGCGATCGCTCAACTCCAAGCTGCTCCTGGCTAATCCCGACCAGTTGACCATTTTTGATATATCCGAGCCTACTCTGGAGCAGGAAATCACCTTGGGTCAGGAAAGTGCAGCCAGTGGGGCTGTCAGTTTTCGCTACCTGGAACAAGCGATCGCCTTGGCGCTGGCCGGCAAATTCGACGGTATTGTGACTGGACCGATTGCCAAATCTGCCTGGAAAGCCGCCGGACATCATTACCCCGGACAAACCGAACTCCTGGCAGAAATGGCAGGAGTCGAGCGGTTTGGCATGCTGTTTGTGGCGCGATCGCCTTACACAGGTTGGACCTTACGAACACTCCTGGCAACGACCCACATTCCCCTCCGCCAGGTACCCGATGCACTGACCCCAGAATTAATGAGCCGCAAACTGGATTTGCTGGTGGACTGTTTGCAGCAAGACTTTGGAATTGAACAGCCAAGCATTGCGATTTCTGGGCTGAACCCCCACAGTGGGGAACAAGGACAGTTAGGGCAGGAAGAGCTTGACTGGCTGATTCCCTGGCTGAAGCAAAGACGTTCTCATTTGCCCCATGTCCAGCTTCAGGGACCCGTTCCACCAGACACGCTATGGGTGAAACCTGGTCAAGCCTGGTTTGGGGTGGGGCGAGTAGGGGAACAGAGCGATAGGGTGGCAGAGGGGCAGAAGGGCAAAGGAGCAGGGGAGCAGAGGAGCAGCAATCCATCCTCTCTGGAGGCTCAACATCGGATCCAAATTTCAAACCTAAAATCTAATGGCTCAGATCCTGCGGATGCTTATCTGGCGCTGTACCATGACCAGGGTTTGATTCCAGTAAAACTGATGGCGTTTGATCGAGCAGTCAACACCTCTATTGGCTTACCTTTTGTGCGGACTTCCCCGGATCATGGAACGGCGTTTGACATTGCCGGGAAAGGGATTGCCACCGCCAGCAGTATGAACGCCGCCATTCAACTGGCAACAGAACTAAGTCAGCAAAGACAAAGCAACCTCTGTTTGAACCGAAATTGAGTGATTGCTTCTGCTTTAAATGGCTACCCCCTGAGGGGGTAATTTTTCCCAGCCCATTTCCCTAGATCTCTGACAGAATATACATTTTGGTAAAAACAGGAAAATATCAGGTCAGGCTTTGATGACTTTTTCAAAGCTTCTTAATAGAATCAAAGTGGGATTAACGCGAAAATGGAAACGGTTCAGTATACCTGACTACATATTTATTTTGGGCAAATCAATTGATTGTATTTGCCAATTAACGGCTTCCATGCCAGCCATGCCCATATCTTGTACATTCCGTTCGAAATAATCCATTAGCCAGCTCAGAAGGGTGATTATGCTTCAGTCTGCACAGTACTCGCTAGATATGATTCAGGACGAGGCTCGTGAACTTGTTCGTCAGGGAGCCGTCAGCCGTCACCAACCCATTTACATTCTTTGCCAGTTTATCCCACCCCGTGAATGGGCTTGCATTGAATGCGAGCTTGAGCGTTGCAACTTTTTGTTAAGGGATCGAATTGGCGATCTGATGGGCCGTGAAGAGTGGGAAAACGATTAATCCATAAGTGCCGATTAGGTTGACGGGGTATGGGGAATCGGCTGAACAGGTTTACCCATGACCGGTGGTGTTTCAAATGTCTGGGTGGTGGCTGGTAGGGGCATTGCACTGCAATGCCCCTACTATGGAATAATTCCGTAGTGCAGTCTCTCGGCTGCAAGCAGGCAAAAGGTGCGATCAGGAGGTTGATTTAGAGTTTCTTAACTGTTCTAACTCAGCCCGCATAGCAGCAATTTTCGCTGTTAGTTCTTGTAATTCCGTTTGAATATCGGGAGGGACAGTAGGGGTTGGAGTTGTGGTGGAGGAACCCCTGGGATCAGGAGGTGTTGCTGAAGATGATGAATGACTCTGGTTATTCAGGATCGTATCGACGTAGCGACGGGCTTCTTGCTCTGTAACGGCTCCTTTCTCAGCCCATTCCTCTGAAAGTTGGCTCCACTCTAATTGCAGCTTGGCAAGATTTTCCTCTCGCTTTTGGGCATCTTGCACTGATTCAACCAGGGAAGTCGTTGCGCCGAGGGTAACGTGAAAACCCTTTTGGAGAAATTCCACAAAGTTGTCAGAGTTCATAGGAATTCACACTTTCTGCTGAAGGTGCCTTGATTTTACTGTATGGATTGAGGCGTTAACTGTTGTGCTCCAGGTATAGATTAATGTCCTCTACCAGGCGACTGAGTTCAGCTTCCGTTGTTAACCGAATTCGGTCATCTCTGAGAGTGACTAATACTTTGGCAGCAAAGGGAGAAGACCAGATATTGGGATTGCAGAAGATTTCTAGAAACACTTCGCCCGTATGCTGATACTCCATTGGTTTCTGAGGAGTTGCCCGCCCCCCTGGAGTCGCCTGGGCTGCCGTCGTTTTGAGACTACTCATTAAGGCCGTCAGGGCTGCCTGAAGCTCTTGAGCTGCCTGAGGGGTAAAACTAAATCGGACGGAACCTTCAACCAGATTCAGAGTTAGTTGGGAAGAAGCCATGAGCAAGGTAAGGATTTGAGCGATTCCCTTACCATGTTACTGGGGAGGGTGACCAAAGCGGTAAACTAATTGGCATACAAGTAAGTTAAGTGTTCGCATAGGAACTGCTGTGGTCACTGATAACCGTTCTGAAGTGCGCAGGGTTTTGCTGATCACATTGCTGCTGAACCTGTTTGTCGTTGGTTTGAAAGTGCTTGTGGGCGGGATGACAGGTTCTCTTAGTTTGGTGGCAGATGCACTGCATAGTGTGACGGATGGGGCAAATAATGTGCTGGGTCTGGTTGCCACACGGTTTTCCTCACCTCACCCCGATCGCGACCATCCCTATGGGCACCAGAAATTTGAGGCGGTAGGGGCGCTGGGAATCGCGGCTTTTTTGGGGATTGCCTGTTATCAAATTCTGCAAGGGGCAATTGAACGAATAGTTTCGCCAAACCATGAGCCTGTAACCTTTTCGGCTTCGGAACTGTGGCTATTGCTGCTTGTGCTGGGGGTCAATATTTTTGTGGCGTTTTACGAGCGTCGGGTTGGGTACCGGGTCGGTAGTCCGATTCTAATTGCCGATGCCAAACACACCATGAGTGACATCTGGGTGACGATCGCCGTTTTGGCAGGGTTGATTGGGATCTGGATCTGGGATTTTCAGTGGTTAGATGTGGTGCTATCGTTTCCGGTTGCCTTGATGGTGTTCTGGAGTGGTTGGACGGTCATTCGGGAGAACTTGCCCTGGCTGGTAGATGAGATGGCGATCGCCCCGGAAGCCATCCATAGCATTGCCATGCAGGTGTCAGGCGTGGTGAACTGTCACGCGATCGCCTCTCGCGGGATAGTTGGGCGGCAAATCTTCATTGAGATGCATTTAGTTGTGAAGGCAACGGATGTGGAGACCGCTCACCACATTACGGAAGAGGTGGAAGCCCGTTTAGAAGAACGGTTCGGTCCTGCCCGCATTTTGATCCATGTTGAACCTCCTGCCTATCAAGAGAATCACATCAGTTATGAGTCGGAGACGTGAGTTGGGATATATCGATGGCGGGTTGCGATCGCAAATAGCAGGACTGAAAAGGTGAGTATTCCAGCCAGATAAAAAGGATAGGCATAGGTGATTGGATTGGCTTGATTGATGATCATTCCGGCAATGACAGGACCAAAGGCATTGGAAACATTGAGATAGGAAGCATTTAAGCCTAGTGCCGTCCCTTGAATTTCTGGCTTGGCATTGAGAGAAATCAATGTAGTGATCATGGGCTGAACCAGTGAATTAAACAGGGAAAACATAATACTGACCACAACAAAGTAAGTAATATTGGGAATCACTGGCATCAACATAAAAGACAGACTCCGCACAAAAATCCCTAAAAACAAAATCGACACCAGACTAATCTTCTGGGTCAGAAAGGTAATTCCCCTGGTTTGCATGATCATGGTCAGGCTGCCAAATGTCACAAACAGCAGTGTCAGAGATTGGCTATTTTGCCCTAGCACTTGAATGAAGTAAGGCTGAAAGGCAAAGGTGAAAATGGTGAAGGTGGTGCCAATCAGGAAGTTGATGATCAACAGAATGCCAATTCTTGGCAGCAGCAACCCTTTGACCAAATTACCTAATCCCAAATCAAACATATTTTGTGCCTTGGCGGCTCTGGTTTGCAGGGTTTCGGGCAGAAAAAAGATTGTCACCAGCAACGCAACCAGGGCGATCGCACTTGATACCAGAAAGCTTGCCCCCAGGGAAACCCGCTGCGCTAGCAAACTGGCTGCTGGACCCAAAATAAACCCTAGCCCAAAGGTGAGAGCGCTATAAATCCCAAATGCCTTTGCCCGCTCCTGGGACGGTACCACATCAGAGACAACCGCCTGGGAGACAGCCACATTTCCCCCTGTGATTCCATCCAGAAACCGGGCAAAAAATAGAATACTGGCACTGCTGGCAGTGCCAGCTACAAAATTTGCAATCACCGTACCAATCAGGCTGATAATCAGTAGGGGTTTGCGTCCAAAGCGATCGGATAACTTACCAATCACAGGAGTGGCAAAAAATTGAGCGCCAGAATAAATCGAGAACAGTAAGCTGGTTTGAAAATCAGTCAATCCAAACTGCTTGCCATACAGGTAAAGAACTGGAATCAGAATCGTGAAACTGATTGAATTTGCAAAAGCAATCAGGGCAGTGATCCAAAAATTGCGATTCATGAAATTTGACCGCCTGGGAAAAAACAAAAGGTTAACAGAGTCACGCCCGCTAGTTTCTAATATTCCATACCATTGGAAGCTGATGGAATAACCGAGTCAGCGGTAAAATCAGCACGTCTTACCGAGGATTTCATACACCAAACTGGGAGCTACCCAACGATGAGATTTGTGACCGACCCACCGATCGCGACCAAGATTCAGAAAATGCGCCAGCGTGTGCGGTGGCAGGAACCCCTGATCCAGCAACGGCAAATCGATCAGACCTGCTTAGTCCTGGATGACGGGCACGAAGATCAGCCTGAATTTTCCTTTCTGGTGATTGGCGACAGTGGTTCTGGAGCCCATCGGGGGCACAATCCTCAACGCAAAGTAGCAGAGCAAATGCTGCGCCATCGGCAGGATTGTCGCTTTATTCTCCATACAGGCGATGTCGTTTACCTGGTTGGCTCAAGCGAGTACTACCCCAAAAATTTCATTGAGCCTTACCGGGAATTTCTCGTGGGAGGTGAACAGCCCCAGCAGATTGCCTACGACCAGATGGTCTTTAATCTGCCCTTTTTACCCGTCCCCGGCAACCACGATTATTACGACCTTCCCTTTGTCTATGGACTGTTGGCACAGACAGCCCAACCCCTTCGCCGATTACTCAAGTCCCAGCTTGATCTGGATATAGGCTGGCACGGCTCAGGACAGGGGAATGCCTACGCCCGTGCTTTTTTAGACTACCTGCGAACCCTTAACCCGACTGAACTGGAGCAGCATCTAGACCAGCATTACACGGCTAAAACCAGTACCGGCTCCTGCCTGCGCTATCAACCCGGTCTCTTCACCCGCCTGCCCAATCGCTACTACACCTTTCGCTTGGGTGGCATTGATTTTTTCGCGCTGGATTCCACAACCTTTAATGAACCGGCTCCTCTACCGACTACACCCGATGGCATCGACTTTCGACGATTGTTAGAAAACCAGCGGGCTGACCTGGAGCGGCAGATCCAGGAAATTTATGAAACCTCAGCCCGTCTTGACCCCAATAAAGCAGAAGACTCAGAACACTTAGATGATTTGAAAGCCAAATTAGAGCAACTGGAGGAGGCAAAGCGAGACATTGATAAACAGTTGAACTGTAGAGAAGGCGATGAGATTGACACCGAGCAGCTTAACTGGCTCCAGCAGCGTTTGATTGAGTCCTGGCATACAGAGTCGGTACGGGGAAGGGTGCTGTTCTTCCATCACCCCCCTTATGTGACCGAAGCCACCAAATGGTACCAGGCACAAACGTTGACTGTCCGCCGCTATCTGCGTGAAGTGCTGGATGCAGTGGCGGCAACCGTTGGGGAAGTAACCCAGGGGCAGCCCATTGTAGATTTGGTGATCAATGGTCATGCCCATTGCCTGGAGCATCTTTATACCGTGGATACAGGCCATGCGGATGCCCATATCAACTGGCTTGTGTGCGGTGGTAGTGGGTTTAGTCTGCGGCGGCAAAGGCAAGAGGGACCTGATTTGAGCGAACCGTTTGAGCATTCTGGCAAGAGAGCCGTTCGTACAGCCGCGAAATCGCTTTTATTTATTGGGCGATCGGGGCAGGGTTCACGCAAGCGCCGTCCCTATTCAGCTTTGCGGGTTGATGTGAAGCAGGGTTGTCCACCTAAGTTTGTGGTCCATCCGTTAGTGTCAGAGCAGTTTCAGCGCCAATGGTCTGAACCAGAGGTTGAACCCTTGGTGATCGGGGGCGAGTGTTAGGATCGGATGATAGCGATCGCTGAGATTACCGCTACAAACGTTCCGAGTATGCCGCCCGAGGAATTTTGGAGTACTGGATTGTGGATTCGGAGAAAGCCCAGGTGACCGTGCTGATCCTGATGGATGGATTGTATGAAGAGGTCGTAGTTAAGGGGACTGAAAAAATTCAGTCCCAGGTGTTTCCAGCCCTGGAGCTAATGGTGGAGCAAGTGTTGCAAGCAGGGCAGTAGAGTCTGCCCTTTGCCTTCTGCCTTTAGCTATAAATCCCCTTAGGTTTCTTGAACAAACTCTGCCGGATCAACATCCCAGTTAATCCAGCGGATTGCCTCACGGGCAGTTTGTAGCTCTGGAGGCACTCGTGTCGCATGAATATAGCCCGTACTGGGACAGGTCATTTTCAGTAAATGGATGGGTTCCACATCCACACTCTGATCAATTCTGAGCAAAGTGTACTCACGCCAGGAATCCAGCTCAACTGCCTGTAATTCCTGGCAGAGGCGCGTATAGCCAATCCCTTGAATTAAAACCCGCCGCAACTCGGCATTGGTTTCTTCCAGAAGCCAGCGTGATTGCCACTGGTTGGGATGGAGGGAGCCGTACTGCTCAGGGATTTGCACGTCACGAAAGTAATACAGTCGGTAGCCATCGGCAAACTGAACGGCGGGTTCTCCTTCGGCATGGAGCCGACCTTCTGGGTCAAACCTCAGACAGGTGGGACGATCTAATACCAGGCAGCCCTTTTCAAAGGCCAAATATAGGTTGCATTCAGTTACGAGCGATCGCAATGCTCGCCATTGCTTTGCATCGTGAGGAACCTTCAACTCTGAAATGCAATAGTCAAGTAAAGCTGGATGCAGCACTTCTGTCGTCTGTTGAAGGGCATTAAAACCCAGCCCCAACAGGCTGAATATTCCTAACATCCGGCGGGAACCCCGCTCCCACCCCTGGATGAATGGCTGGCTTCTCAGCGGTTGCCACAGGGTCTCTTCCAGCGATCGCGTGAATGGCTCAGTCCACTGTCCAAAGGTGTCTCCTATTTGCACAAACCATTGACCCGCTGGTTGCTGTTGCATTTGCCGTCGCCACTCAGCTTGCTGTTGCTCCCAAAACTGGGTCATCAGTTGGTCAAACAGGTGTTCACCGAATTGTTCTTGCTCTTGCTGTTGGTCAATCAGTTCTGCAAGCTGTCTCCAAAAAGTTCCCTGTTGCAGGTGAAAAAACAGTTGCTCCAGGGGCTGAGTTTGCAATTGCTCAACCAGGTGAGGCACCAGAGCAGGGGCGAGATGGGATCTCACCTGACCCGACAGGTCGAGCAGCAAAGGGATCTGTAGCAGAGGAGCGCCAAACTGTTCCAACCATTGGATCACAGTCACCTGTCCCAAGGTTTCTCTTGCCACATGGGGTCCAGCAAAGAAAAGAACCTGGGGAAGAGGCTTGCCCATTGCAGCATAGGCTGCTTTGATACTGGATTCTGCCGCTTCCCGGTCAACTGGACTCCTAGAAAGGGCAACTCGTCGCCAGCGATCGCGATAGACCGGAATCGCCGCCTCTTGCTCTGGGGTCAGCCGCTCAATCAGTGACATACCGCCAGCCTTCAGGCTCATACTCGCGCTGGATCCGCACCATCCAGCTACCCTGAGGAATTTGAACGGGTTTGTGTTCTTCGTGGGTCAGGGTTGCCTGATCAGACAGGACACGCAGGTAGAGAGTGCCATCTTTTTCGTAAAGCTCCGCTTGCCCGTTACTGATCCGGTGTCGGTGCCCGGTCACTTCCCCTTCTGCCAGCGTCAGGTGCGATAGCTTTTTGCCCATTTCACTGGAGGTCGCCTGCATGGGCATCAGGATGACATCTCCCTGGCGAATCGGTTTCATAAAGTTATCCTCCAAAGTCCGATGTTCATATTCTGGCATAGTTGGAAGGGGGAGGGGGGAGTAGGGGAACAGGGGGGAATTAAGCCAGTTAAAATGACACTATCTTCTTCAGGCTCTAGAGGTTGATCATGGTGTTGCAGCCTCATCCCAGTTCTATTCCGCCCTTAGAAAGTGGCGATCGCTTAACCCGCGCTGAGTTTGAGCGTCGCTATGAGGCAACCCCAGAGAAATTTAAAGCAGAACTGATTGAAGGAGTGGTTTACGTGGCATCCCCGGTGAGAGTCTTTCACGGTACCCCTCATTTCAATTTAATTACCTGGCTGGGAGTTTACAGTACGGCGACTCCTGGGGTTAGTGGGTCAGATAATGCCACAACCCGCCTGGATATGGACAATGAACCCCAACCCGATGCGTTACTGCGAATTGAAACGGGTGGCACCTCGACGATTAGTGAGGATGGCTACATTGAAGGGGCACCAGAACTGGTGGCAGAAATTGCGACCAGCAGTGCTTCTATTGACCTGGGAGCCAAACAAAATGCCTATCGCCGCAATGGGGTCCAGGAATATCTGGTATGGCAAACCTTTGAAAATCGCTTTAGTTGGTTTCGGTTGCAGAATGAAGAGTTTGTGGCGATTAAACCTGATAGTGATGGGATAATTCGCAGCAGTGCGTTTCCAGGATTGTGGCTAGCGGTGAGTGCACTGCTAGAGGGTAGGATGATTGAGGTGTTGAATGCGTTGCAAGCTGGGATCGCAGATTCAGCCCATCAAGTGTTTGTGCAGGAGTTGACGGACCGATCTTTTGACTGACTTACAGCAATTTTCAAACGGTCATCTAGGGTGTCAGGCGGGTTAGCTGGAAGAAATGTCCTATCAAATAAAGTGAACCGCAGAGTACGGTTAAGGGTGGCGGAGAGGTAGAATCCTGTACTGGTTCGCTGGTTGCAGCCTTGAGAGCCACAATTACATCTGAACAGGTTTGACAACTGGCTAGAGTTGGGCAGACTGTTTTAGCCAGAGTTGCCAGGTTTTCTGGATCGGCGGAACTATGATCTGGGACAGGAACCAGGTAAAGGCGATCGCCCGCCCTCAACAACGCTTTAAAGACATCCGCATGGTCTTTTGTGGATAACATGCCGATGACCCAGGTGATAGGTTTCGGGGAGGCAGGTGTTAGATGTTGGTTGTTAGGAGTTAGTGATGCTGATTTACCGTCAATACCGGGAACCCGGTACCCGATATCATCCACAAACTGTCGCAGGACCTCGGCACTGGCAGGATTATGGGCACCATCAATCAAAATCCGGTGCCCATTCCAGGTGAACCATTGCAGGCGACCTGCCCAGCGAGTCTTCGCCATGCCGCTGGCGATCGCTTCATCTGAAATTTGCCATCCTTGCTGGCGCAGAATTTGTAGAGCCGCGATCGCCAATGCCGAGTTTTTTAGTTGCACCGCTCCCAACAACGGCAACGAATAACGAATCCCCTGATACTCCACCTCTCTAACCCTCTGCCCCTCTGCCCCTCTGCTCCCCTGCCCCCCATCCCCCTTCACCAAAACAGCAGGCTCCGGATAGACCGCTGCACATCCCAGTTCAGCAATCCGTTGATCCACTACAGTTTTTGCTTCTGAGGGAAGTTGTCCAATCACAGCAGGACATCCTGGCTTGAGGATTCCGGCTTTTTCATAGGCAATATTTGCCAGGGTGGGACCGAGGCGCTGCCAGTGTTCACGGCTGAGGGAGGTGATGATACTGACGAGGGGGCGATCGCAGACGTTAGTCGCATCTAATCGTCCGCCCAAACCAACTTCAATGACGGCTATATCTACCTGCTGCCGGGCAAAGTAGAGCCATGCCGCCGCTGTAATTACCTCAAACTGAGTCGGTGAGGGTCCATCGGGTCGAATGGCTGCAATCACTTGATGCAGCAACTTCTCCAGTTCGGGGGATGGAATGGGTTTCTCGTTCAGGCAAATTCGTTCGTTCCAATCGACCAAATGAGGCGAGGTGTAGCGCCCGACCCGATAGCCCGCTTCTTTCAGCACGGCTGACAAATAGGCGCAGACCGAGCCTTTACCGTTACTTCCGGCAACATGAATGATGGGCACCCGTTCGTGGGGATTGCCTAAATTTGCCAGGAGTCGCTGGATGCTTTCCAGCCCCAGGTGAACACCGAAACGTTCAAATTGTTGGAGGAGGGAATCGATCGCCAAAATTCGCTATTTAGAAAGGAGGGAATCAGGTGGTTTAAAGAACTGGCAGTCCCTTGTGAGAGCATTAGACAGGGCGCTATCACGGGGATTGCTGGTACTGAAATCGACATTCATTTTACCCGTCTTATCATACTGCCTTGCCTGGTCATAGGCTTTTCTGTCCGTCATCATGGCAAGGGTTTGTCGCTGGTAGCGGCAGCGCCCATAGAGCCACTCTGGGGTTTTGGCATCTAGCTTCATCGTATACTCCACCAGGCAGCGGTTGTTCTGCCAGCCTTTGATCGCGACGCGCACATTGCCAGCCAGGATGGGGTTAGGCATGGAGGTCACACCGGATTTGCAGGCTTTCAACTGATCTAGCCCTGCGGTCATGGTTCCCTGGGATGCTGTGGGTTGACCAGAAGCCGGTCTGGAAGGGGAAGCAGGTGGTTGAGTGCGGGCAGGTTGAGGAGGGGATTGAGGAGAGCCAGAAGGGATGCTGGGCAACGGATTGGAGCCAGGATCTAAGCATTCTGTGCGTCCTGTACGGGGATTGACCCAGTAGTTGACGCAATTACTGGGTTGAGCCACAACCGGCAGAGCAAGAGAACTAAACAGCAACAACGTGTTGAGGCTTGCGATTACTTTCATTATCCCTTCCCGGATTCTCCTTTTACTGGGGGTCTACGATCGCCCCCATAAACAGCACAGAACCACTTTGATTATCCCGAATTGCACAGAAAAATGGGCGATCGACCACCATGGTGAACGGCTCATTGACATCCACAGAGGTTGCCCGAATTCCAATCGAAGTGACTGCCGCCGCTTCGGTGCCCTCTTCATTCACCTCCACAAAGGTCTTGTGCTTAACCTGATCAATATGAGTTTGCAGATCACTCATCCCAGAAAAATTGGCTTTGTTTGCCTCGAATGCATTTGCCATTCCCAGAGCCGACAGGGCACGCCGCAACTCAATCTCATACTCCAACTTGAATCGAGGAATCTGAACAGAACCGGTGCGACTGCGAAACTGGGTAACCTGCTGCTGCCAGTTTTCAGCCGTCAACGTTGGGTAGAAATCTGCTAAAGAGGTACCCTTTTTGGGCAGCAAGATATACATACTCATCCGTCGCCCTTCCCCGTAGGGCAGGCTCACTGCCTGAAATTGCTCCGTTTCCAGATAACGAAATTCTCCCCGTTGAGACATCATCGGGTGGGATTTCTGGCTACCATCTGCTCGGACAAAGGGCTTGTCTGCGGTTAAATTCTTGTCAAAAGGCTGAGTCCAGTCACCTTTGAAGTAAATAGCGTTAATCAGAAACAGGACATCCTGGGGGTCAATTGAATCCACAATTTCTTCAATCTTGCCGCGGGTGTTTTCTTTCACCCAATTGTTAATAATTTTGGGTGCCTGGGGGTCGTTAAAATTCAGGTTGTTAATTTTGGCACCATAAAACTGCTGATTCCGCTGCAAAAAGTCTGGCTTGAAGGCAACATCCTGCCGTGCCCACAGAGAGTTGGCGATCGCTAATTGCACCTTCGGATCGGGGTTTTGCAGCAATGCTTTCAAGTCAGCATTTGCCTGATTTAGCTCTTGCAGGGTGATACCATTCAGTTCCAGTGCCTTTGCGATCGCCTGTTGCGTTTCACCATTGGCTCCGTTGTATACCATCGCCAGAGCGATCGCCACACTGGAAGGGGACACAAATACATTTTTGTTCTGGTCTTGCTTCAGAATTTCTGAGAACAGCCTGAACCCAAACCGGGTATTGGCAGCCACCAGCTTAGGATTGACCTCTGACTGTTTTTGCATTGCCATTTGTTCCTGTTGTGGAGTGGAGTGGGGCAAAGTTTTCCCCTGTTCTTGACTGACCGCCTGAATACATCCCATTAAACCCAGCAAAATGATTCCCGTAGCCGCCATTGCACCGATTTTCTGTCGTCCCCAAGCGCCCATCTCACCACTCCTGTCGCAAACTGCCAAATTACATTTCTACGCTTCCAGAATGTCACGCCTACAATCACAAAGAGTATTGGTTACGTTTTTAGAAACTGAAAAACGAACCAGTTGAGAGTTGAAAGTTGAGAGTTGAAAGTTGAAAATAACCAATGACCTTGATTGACGGACAAATCTCATAATCAATCGTCCGAATCGCCACCCTACACCCCCGCCTTCTCCCCAATTAGGAGCTTATACCCCCCTCTCCCACCCTGGGCTATTCATTTCACAAAACTCACTCATCACTTGATACAGATCACCTTTCGGGCGCTTCCACGCCCACCGATCAACCCTTTTGGAGGGGGTCTGGGGGACGCAACCGTCTCCCAGCAGGGGGCACGGGGGAACTGTCCCCCGCTCTTGCGGCTCCTGCCGCCCCCAGATCTCCGCCCTACCTAACAAGCCCTCCCCCCTTGCACGAACACTAAAGGCGAACACCCTCGCTCCTCACGCTCATGTTTCTCCCCCTTCTGCTTGCCTTCCTTATCCTGCGTCTCGTATTCTGGTTCAACACCTTTCCCAATCCCGATGAGGCATATTACTGGCTGTGGGGACAGCATCCCGGATGGTCCTATTATGACCATCCGCCTTTACAAGCCTGGGTGCAGAGTCTATTTACAGGGGCAGTCGGGCGATCGCCCTTTGTTCTGCGATTACCAAACCTGATCAGCAATATTCTCTTCTTCTACACCTATTACCGCATTGTTCGCTACCTGTACGGGAAGGACTCCAACAAACACTTTTGGGTTTTGTTGCTCTTAGTGCTGGCTTCGCCGCTGTATTTTCTGTTCCTGGCGTTGGCATGGCATGACCACTGGCTGATCACCTTCTCGCTAATTTCGGCATACCTGTTTATTCGGTTTTTGGATGGCTATTTGTCAGACGGTAAGGGAGAAAGCTGGCGATTGTATGGAGCGGCGGTCGCGATCGCCCTCGCTGGTCTATGTAAGTACAATGCTGCCTTTATGGTGCTGGGTTTTGTGGCAGTCGTGATAGCCGACAAACGGTTACATCCGCTGGGGCGAGATTGCCGAATTTACTGGGCGGGGGCGATCGCTGCCAGTGCCCTGATTCCAATCCTGATCTGGAATCTCTCCAATGATTTTCAGTCGTTTCGCTATTACGTGAATCGCAGTGTTAGCAATGGCAATTTCAGCTTAAAAATCGGTCCATTTCTGAACTTTGTCCTGTTTTCCTTTCTCCTCGTTTCTCCAACCCATTGGATCAGCTTCCTCCGCAGCCTGAAACAGCCTGCTCCATCCATCTCCACAAAATCCGTTTACCCATCCGTCGCCTTCTGGGTATTCATCATTCCCACCGTAACCCTGACCGCCATCTCCCTTGCATCCGCCGCCCTTTACTACTGGAATATTACCGCCTACTTGCTCCTCTTCCCCCTCGCCGCTGACTACTTCGTCAAACCCAATCAACCCCCTTCTCTTCCCTCCTCTCCCTTTTCTCCTCCTCTCCCCCTCTCCCCCTCCTTTGCTTCCCTCAAACACAAACGCCTATTCCTCAGCGGACAACTTTACGGGCTACTGTTCGCCAGCTTGCTGGTGGTTCACTATAGCTTTCTGCCATTATCTGCCCTGGTCAGCCATCAAGAAGACCCCGATTCGCGCATGTTATTTGGCTGGAATACCATCGCGACTGAAGTGACCACAGAGGCAGCAGAGTTAGGGCAAGACCGCTTTTTGATCGCAACCGATTATCGAACGGCTTCTGCACTGGCATATCAGTTAAGCGATCGGAATGTCATGTCCATTTCCGATCGCATTGACCAGTTCGATTTCTGGTATACCGATGACGAACCATTTAAGGGCAGAAATGCGGTCATTCTGTGGGATGACTGGCACCCCATTCAACCAGAATTGCTGGCTCAATTTGAGCGCACCTCTGTTGCCAGAACCATTCCCGTAACTCAATTTGGTGTGTGGATTAAAAATTACTACCTTGTAAAGGGATACCGATTTAAGGGAGGGAGGGTTTCGTAAAGGGAGTTGAGAGTTAAGAATGGTCATTGGTCATTGGTCATAAATACCACCCCTAAACCTCTACCACCTGTTTATTCACAGATCACTGACTGCCTCCACATCAGTAACAACCGTTCGGCTGGAGCGCTCATGTCAGAGCCAATAACCTCTCACACCTCACACCCAACACCTCACACCTGATTCCCTGTCCAGCATTGCCCCAAGTGAAAGCCATGTTTTCTACCGAGCAGCTTTTCGGTTTTGTGATTGCGTCGGTCGTTGTGACGATCGCCCCCGGTCCCGATAATCTGGCAGTTCTAAGCCTTGGACTATCCCGTGGTAGACCTGCTGGAATGGGATTTGCCCTGGGCTGTGGGCTTGGCTGTTTAACCCATACAGCCTGGGCAACGCTGGGAGTGAGTGCGATTATTGCCACCTCTGAAATGGCTTTCCAAATCCTCAAATATGCTGGAGCCGCCTACCTCATTTACCTTGGTATTATGGCGTTTCAGAGCAAAGGAGCCAGGCTTGCCAGGATTGCCAACAGCCCTAATTCAGATCAGAACTTTTGGCGGTTTGTCGGACGTGGACTGATTGCCAATGCCATCAATCCAAAAGTTGCCCTGTTCTTCCTGGCTTTCCTACCCCAATTTGTCAATCCCCTGGAGTGGGTTAGCCTGCAAATGGCAATCCTGGGGATTATTTTTTGCCTGATCGCCTCCCTACTGTTCCTGCTGTTAGGCTACTTTGCAGGGACAGTAGGGACATGGCTAAGGGCAACCAGCATCGGGAAGTGGCTCGATCGCCTCGCCGGGGGTCTCTTTATCAGTCTGGGTATTAGTCTGATTTTTTCCAGGCGACCAACTTGAGTCAATGGCACCTCTTCTGGCTCATTTTGCTCGGACCTATTGTGTAGAGCAAGTTTTCCTAGCTCCGATTCCCTTCAATGCCTTTGCAGGCTGCATCGTAGTAATACTTGCGATCGTCCAGACCGTTGTAGCCACCATTGACTCGGAGTGTAATCTCTTCTACGGAGGTTCCGCGATCGCAGAGGGAATGGTTAACTCGATTTTGGTGGGACAAGATTGTGAGGGCTTTCTTCCACCATCTGTAAGCCAAACACTTCCGCAAAGGCAGAGATTACTTGCAATCTGACCGCATTTAACTCAATTTCTGGAATAAACTGTTCCAGACTGCCCACTCGCTTGTCTGCGATACCACAGGGAACAATTTGCTCAAAACCCTTCATATCGGGACGCACGTTAAGAGAAAAGCCGTGCATGGTAATCCATCGGCTCACCTTAATCCCGATCGCTGCCACCTTCTTATCCTCTACCCAAACCCCTGTCAATCCTGAAACTCGCTCACCCTTCAGCCCATAAGTTGCCAGTACCCGAATTAACACTTCCTCCAATTGGCGCAAATACCAGTGCAAGTCCCTCTGGTAATAGTTCAAATTCAAGATGGGGTAACCCACCAGTTGACCAGGGCAATGGTAAGTCACTTCCCCACCACGCTCAACCCGAACCACTTCCGACTCGGACTGGGTAGGATCAAACTTAATAAATTCAGAATTGGCTCCCTGCCCCAGCGTGTAAACCGGCGGATGCTCCAACAGAATCAGGACATCTTCCAGATTTGAATTTTGCCGCCGTTCTGCCACCAGCGATCGCTGCCAGGAATGGGCGATCTCATAGGGCACAATTTCCTGGGTATATAGTCGGCAATGGCGCTTAACACCTGACACTTAACACTCCTCTATGCCCTAATTCCATGAAAAAATCAAGCGAAATTCAACACAAAATGTTATTGAATAAACCATTTCTGAATCAAGAATTGTCACAGGTTGGAAAAACATTCTAAAGGTAACTGTTTGCCTCTATACAAAGTGCTAGGGTTGAATTAACACCCAAATTGAATCGGGGAGGAAGCTTATGAAGCTTGTTATCCAGGGAAAAAATATCGAGATCACTGATGCACTCCATGACTACGTGACTCAAAAAATCGAAAAGGCGGTGAATCATTATCAAAACCTGACGACTGAAGTAGATGTTCATCTGTCCGTAGCCCGCAACCCCCGGATAAATTCTAAGCAAACAGCCGAGGTAACCATCTATGTAAATGGTGCTGTGATTCGTGCAGAAGAGAGTAGCGAAAACCTTTACGCAAGCATTGATCTGGTTGCCGATAAGATTGCACGCAAACTGCGCAAGTACAAAGAAAAGCGGCAGGATAAGAACCATTCTTCTGTCAAGACCGCCGAAGCGTTGAATGACCAACCAATAGTTACAGATCTGTTACAAGATCGGGAACCATCGCTGCCATCTCATGTGGTTCGCACCAAATACTTTGCCATGTCACCCATGACGGTGCAGGATGCACAGGAACAACTAGAAATGATTGATCACGATTTCTACATGTTCTTGAATGCTGAAACAAACGAAATCAATGTGATCTACGAGCGTAATCATGGAGGTTATGGGGTCATTATGCCGCGCAAGGGTAACGGGCAAAAAAAGGACGCGAATGGACATGAGTCCATGAATGGCTACGGCACGTCCGATAAACAGCATAGCCAGGTGTAGTACTCAGGAGATTCCATAAAGGGTAAATACCTTGTAGGGGCAGGTTTTCCGTTATGTTAGTGCTGTTGGTGAATGTGCCGTTAAACCCGCCCTTACGACTACCCTAAGGCTTCAACCCGATTAACCCTCGCAGTTCCCTTAACAAAGGAGAAGAGTCGGTTTTGGGAAAGCGATTGGTTAAAATGCCTTGGCTGGGACTAAACAGTAATGCCAGTGTGAAGAAACTTGACACCACCAGTACGATCGCCGGTCCTGAAGGCAGGTTATAGAAATAGCTTAAATACATACCGCTAATACTGGATAGGATACCGATTACCGCTCCTACCAGCATGACTTGGTGCAGTCGTTTAACCAGAAGATAGGCGGTTGCTCCGGGTGTAATCAGCAGGGATAGAACCAGAACCACTCCCACAGCTTTCATACTGGCAACGACTGTCAGCGCAATCAGAATCATTAGACCTGAGTTGAGCAGGTGAACGGGTAGCCCTGCGGACTGCGCCCCCAAGGGGTCAAAACTGTAGAACAAAAGTTCTTTATATAGTAGAAAAACACTCAGCAAAACCAGGACAGCAATGATGGCAGTGTCCCGGACTTCATCCTGAGTCACACCTAAAATATTGCCAAATAGAAAGTGATTCAGGTCAATTTTGTTTTCCTTCTGGATCAGCGTAATCAGGACAATACCGAGGGCAAAGAAGGACGAAAGGACAATTCCCATTGCGGCATCTTCTTTGATCGGCGATCGCGTATGAATCCAGGCAATAATAACGGTGCTTAATACGCCCGCTACAAAAGCACCCAGGTAAATATTGACTCCCAGCGCAAAGGCGATTGCCAGTCCCGGCAGCAGCGAATGGCTGATGTCATCCCCCAGCATAGCAAGGCGTTGCACCATCAGGTAGGTGCCCACCACCGAGCAGATAATACCAACCGTCACCGCAACGATCAGAGATCGTTGCATAAATCCGTACTGCAACGGTTCAATCAGTAAATCCAGCATTATTGATGTCCTGCTGTTTAATTCTCACGCTGCCATGTCAGAAAAGAACTTGACCTGCCCACCGTAGGCACGCACCATATTATCGGTGGTAAGCACCTGCTCCCGTTCACCAATGGCAATCAGTTCACGGTTCAGCAGTAACAGATTGTCAAAGTGAGTAATTGACTCACCCAGGTCATGATTCACAACCATGACCAGTTTGCCAGCATCGGCAAGTTCACTAAAGATTTGGTAGAGAACCGCTTCTGTTTTCTGATCCACCCCCACAAACGGCTCATCAAAGAAAAAGAGATCGGCTTCCTGCGCCAGTGCCCGCGCCAAAAATACCCGCTGCTGTTGCCCTCCCGAAAGGGCACCAATCCGGCGATCGCGGTACTCACTCATGCCTACCCGTTCCAGCGCGTCAGCCGCAATCCGCTGGCTCACACCAGAGAACCGATTAAACCAGCCTGTTTTCTTGACCCTGCCCATTAACACGACATCCCAGACGGTTGCCGGAAACGTCCAATCAATTTGCGATCGCTGCGGTACATACGCCGTTCGGTCTAGCTGATCGATGAGCGGTTGATCACCATACACCACCGAACCCGTCACGCTCGGAATCAACCCCAGCATCGCTTTAACCAGCGTACTTTTTCCCGCCCCATTGGGACCAAAAACTCCCACCAATTGCCCCGGCACCAGGGAGAAACTGATATCCCACAGCGCCTTGACCGCCCGGTAATTGACGCTTAAATGATCAACTGCGATCGCCCCATTGCCCATCATTTAGAACCATCCTTCAATCGCAAGAAATTATAGAGTGTGTCAAAAATCAGGTGTCAGGTGCTTTCAGGTCCTCTCCGTGCCCCATCGACCCTTACCCAATTCAAATATGAAACGAATATGAAATATAGTGTAACCTGAAAAAAGATGAAAGAATTATGAAAAGTTAGATGTATGACAAAAGGAATGGTAAGACACATTCGCTCCTGCACGCTTCCATCCCTGGTCGTGGCAATCGGGCTTTGGTTGGGGGGGTGTTCTACGCCTCAAGGTGCACAGACCTCACCTGGGGATAAACCAGAGGTTGTCTCCACCAGCACCTTAATCACCGACTGGACTCAACAAATTGCGGGGGATGAAGTCAACCTGGTAGCGATTCTCAAGCCAGGGGACGATCCCCACATTTACGAACCGGTTCCTGCCGATACGGTTGCCCTGGAGAAGGCAGATCTGATTTTTTACAATGGCTATAACCTGGAACCCGGATTGATTCGGCTGATTACGGCAACGGGTATTCAAGCTCGCCAGGTGGCAGTGGGTGAAATTATTCCGCCTCTAGAACTGAACGAAAGCAGCAAGGGTAAAGTCCCCGATCCCCATGTCTGGGGCAATGTGAAACATGTGATTAAAATGATCGCCCTGATCCGGGATGAATTGATCCGGCTTTCACCTGAAGACCAGGAAACCTTTACCCAAAATGCTGCCAAACTGACTCAAGAATTGCAGCAACTTGACCAGTGGATTGCCCAACAGATACAAACGATTCCAGTCCAGCAGCGGCAGCTTGTCACGACCCATGATGCCTTTCAGTACTATGCAAACGCTTACAGTTTGACCGTCGCCGGAACCTTGATTGGGATCAGCACCGAAGAGCAACCCAGCGCCCAAACCGTCCAAAAACTGGCAAATTCAATCAAGAACCTAGGAGTGCCCACAATTTTTGCGGAAACCACCATTAATCCCCGACTAATTACAACCGTTGCAGAGGAAGCCAACGTTAAACTTGCACCGCAACCCCTTTACTCTGATTCGATTGGGTCTCCTGGTAGCAGTGCCGATACCTATATCAAAATGATGGTTGCCAATACAACGGCGATCGCGCTTGCCTTGGGAGGACAGCCTACCCCCTATCCCCTGTCCCCCTCTATGTCACAATGAAAAGCAGTGATCAAAATCCCTAATTGTTCGGAAAAGCCGTGAAATTCTTTTCAAAACCCTCTGCTGTTGAGGATAGTCAATCTGCCCCGTCTAAAAAATCTCATCCTGTAAGCCCGACCCCGGCAATTGAGAACGGTCGGTCTATTCACCATGCTCCCGTTCGTCGTCGTCCAGTATTCCCATTTACGGCGATCGTGGGGCAAGAAGAGATGAAGCTGGCACTGCTGCTGAACGTGATTGACCCCAAAATCGGTGGTGTGATGATCATGGGCGATCGCGGCACGGGCAAAACCACCACCATTCGCGCCCTGGCAGATTTGCTGCCCGAAATGGACGTGGTTGCTGATGACCCCTTCAACAGCAGCCCCACCGACCCTGACTTAATGGATGAAGCCATTCGCCAGCAGGTAGAGCAGGGCATTGAGCTGCCGGTTATTCAGAAAAAGGTTTCCATGATCGATCTGCCGCTGGGCGCAACTGAAGACCGGGTTTGCGGCACGATTGATATTGAAAAGGCACTCTCAGAAGGGGTCAAAGCCTTTGAACCGGGGCTGCTGGCAAAGGCAAACCGGGGTATCCTTTACGTCGATGAAGTTAACCTGCTCGATGACCACCTGGTTGATGTACTACTCGACTCTGCCGCCTCTGGCTGGAACACCGTAGAACGGGAGGGAATTTCTGTTCGTCACCCTGCCCGGTTTGTGCTGGTTGGCTCTGGTAATCCGGAAGAGGGCGAACTCCGCCCCCAATTGCTCGATCGATTTGGGATGCACGCCGAAATTCGGACGGTGAAAGAGCCAGTTCTGCGGGTACAAATCGTTGAACAACGAACAGAATTTGACCAGAACCCTCCTGTCTTCCTGGAAAAGTACCAGACCCAGCAAGATGAGCTACAACAGCGGATTGTCAGCGCTCAGGAACGCCTGAAGCATGTGGCGATCGATCACGACCTGCGGGTGAAGATCTCCCAGGTCTGTGCGGAACTAAATGTAGACGGGCTGCGGGGCGACATTGTAACAAACCGGGCAGCTAAAGCACTCGCAGCTTTTGAAGGTCACACGGAAGTCACCATTGATGACATCCGCCGCGTGATTACTCTTTGTCTGCGTCACCGGCTGCGGAAAGACCCGCTGGAATCGATTGATTCCGGCTATAAGGTACAGAAGGTGTTTGCCGAGGTGTTTGGTGTCCAGGAGCAGAAAGCTGAAGGATGAAAGATAAAGGATGAAGGCTAAAAAATGAATTTAGCCTCCAGCCTTTATCCTTTATCTCCAGTGCTTTATGGAAAAACGCATTCTTGGACTGGATCCTGGCTTGGCGATTTTGGGATTTGGGGCAATTTCATGCCAGGGATCGCCATCCAGCAGCATTGCTGAGCAGGTTACGGTTCTGGATTACGGAGTTGTACAGACCCCGGCAGGGCAGGAAATGGGGCAGCGGCTGATTACGCTCTATGAAGACTTGCATACGCTGCTGAAGCACTGGGAACCTGACCTGGTTTCGATTGAGAAACTATTTTTCTACCGAATGGGTAATACGATCGCTGTTGCCCAGGCGCGTGGTGTGGTCATGCTTGTACTGGCACAGTATCAAGTCCCCTTCGTTGAATTCACCCCCGCCCAAATTAAGCAGGCATTAACCGGACATGGCAACGCTGATAAGCGCGAAGTTCAACAAGCCGTCACCCGCGAACTCAATTTAGAACATATTCCCCAACCAGACGATGCCGCCGATGGGTTGGCGGTTGCCCTGACTGCTTGGTTTCAACGGTAATCCATAAAATAAGTCTCTCTAAAATGAGAGCTATCCCGGCAAAAAGTAGACAAGGGGCTTAAGCCTCTTGTTAAGGCAAACTCATATTGAACTGGTATAAGTTGTCATGCTATAGATTGCTTCCCGCAGGGTACAAACCGTTAGGGAAGCATTGGTATGCTCTATTGCTTATTCGATGGCGGCACCAAAAAACTGCTATTTAGATAAATGGGCATCTGTTGGCTGGGTCTTTACAGTATGTTTTGAAGCTGTGTTACAAATAGCCAACTAATGTAGTGGAGTATAAATAGAAGCTTAAGTTACTCTATCTTTGTTCAGAAATACTATCCAATTGATAATTAACTACAATTGCAAAACACTTTAACTTAAGAGACTGTTTGTAAACAAATATCACTTCCAAAGTTTATCCACAAACTGTTTCTAAGGTTTGCAAAAGAGGACTATAAAACTCTTTTTCTTTTACATTCCTGGATTCAGTTCTGTTTGAATTGTCCACTGTAAAGTTATTTAACTCCATCTTTTTATAGCCCTTTATGAGGCTGAATTAACTTTACGTTTTCCAAGAAAATAGTCCCTTCAACCTCGATAACAAATAACCTTGATAACAAAATAGGAGAAATCGATGAGTTCCATGGTTGCATCGATTCAGCGACGGACTAGTGTGGCGCTGGTTGCGCCGCTCTCTGGGCATTTGGTGCCAATCGAACAGGTACCCGATCCGGTTTTTTCTCAAAAGATGGTGGGAGACGGTATTTCCATTGACCCCATCAGCCAGAGTCTGCTGGCACCCTGCGATGGAGAAGTGATTCAGCTTCACCCTTCTAACCATGCAGTGACCCTGAAAACCCAGGAGGGGTTGGAGGTGTTAATGCATATTGGGCTTGACACGGTCACCTTAAGGGGAAAAGGGTTTACGCCCAGGGTGAAGGTGGGCGATCGCGTGGAAGCTGGAGCACCCTTAATTGATTTTGATGCCGATTTTGTTGCCACCCATGCCCGCAGTTTGCTGACCCAGATCGTGATTACCAATAGCGATCGCGTCGCCCAATTTTCACCCAACTCTGGGAATGTCAGAAGTGCTACCGATGTAGTGTTAAACCTGACGCTGGCGAGTGAAGCGCCTCAAACCACTGTCCAGACAGGTAATGTCATCACCTCCGATCCAATTCTGGTACCCAATCCGGTTGGGATGCATGCCCGTCCGGCAGCGGTGCTGGCTAACCTGGCGAAAAAGTATCAGTCCACTATCCGGTTGCAAAAGGGTGAGAAAAAAGCCAATGTCCGCAGTGTGGTGGGCATTATGGGGTTGGAAATTGGCTACCGAGACACTGTTCGCCTGATTGCCGAGGGTCCGGATGCGGCAGCGGCGATCGCTAACCTCAGTGCTGAAATGCGATCCGGATTGGGAGAGGAAGGGGCAAAACCTGCGCCTGCCCTTGCCAGTATTGCCCAGTCTGAGATGACCGAGCCTGCACCCCGCCCCCGCTCTGAAGATCCAAATATTATCCTGGGAGTAGCGGCATCCCCCGGTATCGCCGTTGGCAATACCTATCGGATTACGCACCAGGAAATTCACGTTTCTGAGAAGGCAGACAATCCCAATCAAGAACGCCGCAGGCTGGAAAAAGCCGTTCAACAGGCAAAACTGGAAGTTGAAGCACTGCGGGCAAAGGTTCATGGTCAACGGGATGCGAGTAAAGCCGCCATTTTTGCTGCCCACCTGGAGTTGCTGGAAGATCCGGAGCTAATCGATACGGCAACCAGCGCGATCGATAAAGGCTGTAGTGCAGCCTACGCCTGGAAACAGACCTACACCCAACAGGCAGAGCACCTCTCGAAGCTGAAGAACGAACTGCTGGCAGCCCGCGCCAATGATCTGCGCGATGTGGGCGAACGAGTACTGCGCATCCTGACTGGCTCGGCAGTTGCGACGGTTACCTACCCTGAGCATTGCATCCTGCTGGCAGAAGACCTGACCCCATCCGATACCGCCACGATGGATCGGTCAAAGGTGCTGGGCTTCTGCACTGTGGGTGGTGGAGCAACCTCTCACGTCTCCATCCTGGCACGGTCGATGGATATTCCAGCGATCGCCGGAGCCGAACCCCGAATTCTCGATTTGCCCAACGGAACCCCTGTCATTTTAGATGGCAGCAAGGGCATTTTGCGCCTGCATCCCAGTCCCGCAGAAATGGAGCGGGTCAGGCAACACCAGATACGCTTCAAAGCTCGTCGAGCACAAGAACTGTCCGCTGCCGATACCCCTGCCATCACGACCGATGGCTACCGGGTAGAAGTGGTCGCCAATATCAGCAGCGTAGAGGATGCTGAAAAGACCGTATCGCTTGGTGGCGAGGGCGTAGGTTTGTTGCGCTCTGAATTCATTTTTATGGATCGCGCCTCGGCACCGACAGAAGACGAGCAAGCCGAAATGTATGAAAGGGTTGGCAGCGTGTTGGGCGATCGCCCCCTGATCATCCGCACTCTGGATGTGGGCGGTGATAAGCCTCTACCTTACTTACCGATTCCCCATGAAGAAAATCCCTTTCTGGGTGAGCGTGGGGTTCGGATTGGGTTCGACCGTCCAGAAATTCTGCGAACTCAATTGCGTGCCATCCTGCGGGCATCCCGTAGCGGAAATGTGAAGGTGATGTTTCCCATGATTGCCCGCATGGAAGAATGGCGGATGGCAAAAGGAATGCTGGATGAAGAAAGTCAGAAACTTGGCATCCAGCCGATCGCAGCAGGCATCATGGTCGAAATCCCCGCTACTGCCGTGATGGCTGACCAGTTTGCCAGAGAAGTCGATTTCTTCTCCATCGGCACCAATGACCTGACCCAGTACACCCTGGCAATGGATCGGGGGCACCCCAAACTGGCAGCCTTTGCCGATGCCCTCCACCCCAGCGTCTTGAAGCTAATTGGCATGGCAGCCCAGGCAGCCAATCAGCAGGGTAAATGGTGTGGTATCTGCGGCGGCGTTGCCAGCGACCCTCAGGCAGTCCCCATTCTGATTGGTCTGGGTGTGAAGGAACTCAGTGTCAGTATCCCTACCATTCCCAGTATTAAGGCACAAATCCGCGAACTCAGTCTGTCAGAGTGTCAGCGGTTAGCCGAGAAAGCGATCGCCCTGGATACGGCGGCTGACGTTAGAGCACTGTGTCCGCTGTCGGAAGAATAGAGAAGGAGGCAGGAATAATCCTATGTGGAAAAATGCATTTGCGATTCTTCAAAAGCTTGGGAAGGCGTTGATGCTTCCCGTTTCAGTGTTGCCCGTAGCAGGGATTCTGCTCGGTCTGGGCAGTGCCCGCTTAATTGAACTGGATAACCTGCAAAAAGGCGTGATTTCTAGCGCCAAATTTTGGTGGCTACCAGAATGGCTGGCTCAGATCATGAAAGCATCGGGGGATGCGATTTTTGGCAATCTGGCTATCATCTTTGCGATCGCGGTTGTCATCGGTTTCACGGAATACGATGGGGCTTCGGCGGTGGCGGCAGTGGTTGGATTCGTCGTGTTCCTGGCAGCAATGGGAGCCGCTGCAACCGGCATCTTTGGCATTTCGCCAGACACGCTCAAGCCTGTGATGGGCATTCAGTCATTGGATACAGGGGTATTTGGTGGCTTAATCATTGGTGGTGTAGCCGCCTATTTGTTCAACAAGTTCTTCCGTGTTCGACTACCGCAATACCTGGGATTTTTCGCAGGTAAGCGATCCGTCCCCATCCTGACGGCTCTAGCGGCGATCGTGATTGGGATTGTGATGAGTATAATTTGGCCGCCCATTGGCAATGCCATCAGTGTGGCTGCAAATACGGCAGCGGCAGGTCGTAACACGGCAATTACGGCGGCAATCTACGGAGTCGTTGAACGCTTACTTTTACCCTTCGGTCTACACCACATCTGGAATGTGCCGTTCTTCTTCCAGATCGGTCAGTACACGGACCCAATCACCAACAAAATTGTGACGGGAGATATCAATCGATTCTTTGCCGGGGACCCTACAGCCGGTATTCTGGGAGGTTCTTACTGGTTCAAGATGTTTGGGCTACCAGCGGCAGCGATCGCCATCTGGCATAGTGCTAAACCCAAAAACCGCAAGATCACTGGCGGTATCATGATTTCAGCGGCATTCACTTCATTTCTGACAGGGATTACGGAGCCAATTGAATTCTCATTTATGTTCGTTGCACCACAACTCTACGCGATCCATGCCCTTCTGGCAGGTTTCTGTGGTTGGTTGTTCCAGATGCTGGGCGGCAAAATGGGCTTTACCTTTTCCCAGGGATTCATCGACTTCTTCCTGTTTAGTGGACTGCCCAATGCCCAGCGAACCTGGCTAATTCCAGTGTTGGGGCTGACTGTATTTGCGCCCCTTTACTACTTCACGTTTCGCTTTGCCATTAAACAGTTCGACCTCAAGACCCCCGGACGGGAACTGGATGAAGACACTGAGCAAGTCTCCTTCGGCTCCGGGGCTGCTTCCGAAATGGCACGAGAACTGGTGCGTGCCTTTGGGGGACGGCATAATATTGCAACCCTGGATGCCTGTATCACCCGTTTGCGCATTACTGTCAATGATATGACTCAGGTGAATAAACCTCGGCTCAAGGCGTTGGGGGCATCTGGCGTGTTGGAAATTGGCAATAGCGCTCAGGCAATCTTTGGACCTCGCTCTGAAAACCTCAAAACCGATATGGTTGAGTACCTGCAAACCGCCGGTTCCGAAGCCGACGAAGCTTATACTCCCGACCCCACGGAGGCGGCGGCTGAAGCAGCCCTAGTAGAACCCACCCAGCCCACCATTCAGCGCGATCGTCATGCCGACCAAAAAGCAACTGACTGGATCAAGGCGCTGGGTGGCTCTCAAAACATCCGTAGCGTAGATGTAGCTGCGCTCACACGGTTACGGCTAGAAGTCATTGATGAGGCTTCGGTAAATGAGGAAGCACTGCGATCGACAGGGGTTGATGGACTGATGCAACTGCCGGCACACAAACTGCATTTGCTGGTTGGGTTGAATGCGGATCAGTATGCTGAGGAAATGAAGAAACAGTTGGCAGCCGTCTAGAAAGGTATTGCTGCACAGCAGGATGAATTGAAACTTGAACTTCGTTCCCATTCATCCTGCTCTAAATTCATCCCCCGAAGCAGGGAGACCAGTTAGAGAAGACCGACACAGAACCCGGCGCATATTTTTCAGGTTGTCTGGTATGTCTAACTGAATAGCCTGCTGAATAAACATAGAAGGTACTGGGATAGAAGGCGTTGCCTGAACGGAATAACTCAGCAGGGTCCCATCCCCGTGGTCTTGCAGGTGCAAGTCAGCATAGAAATCGTTGAAACTGCCTGACTCCAGGTAAAACTGAACTCGCTGTTGTACTGTTTCAACGACCTTGAGGTAGATATCTGCATTGGCAGTAAAGAGAAAAAAGCTTTTGCTGGCAACCTGGTAAAGACGCTTGATGGTTTTAACTGCTCCAACTTCGCCCTGGTGCAGAACATCACTGCGGGTAATGGCAGGAAAGTAATTAACCCAGCGGGGATAGTCAATCAACTGCTTCCAGGCGATCGCCCGCTCGATGGGCAGGTACAGGCGAGCATTTACAGCAGCCCCCCAGTCAGTATGGGATTGAGTCGTGAGTAAGATTTCGCCGTTGAGCAGGGCAGGCAGGCGGGGATTGTCTTGAAGTGGTTTTAGAGCGGGAGAGTAGACAGGGCTGGATAAAGTAGCAGTCATCAGGTGAATGTCTCTCAATGGGTAGAGGTGAGCCTGAAGCAAGGTCGTTGAGAGCTTCAGCGGGAGGGAGCAACCATGATGAATGCACCCTGCTATACAGACCTTACCCTTGCTTCGTTAAAAAGTGTTGCAAAGTACCATGAAGATTTGGAAAACTTTCTAAAGAAAAAGCGGTTATAAGCCAGGTTGATAATTGGAATTGCTTTCACCTATCCCAAACGCATCCATGACGGAGCCTAATATTTGCCGGAGAAAGTTTTTGGATAGGCTTCTAACCGGACCTGCCGTGTCACAATAGGGGCGATCGCTGGAATTTTTAGGTCTGCATGTTGGGCTGACGGAGGCAGGACTGGTGGGTGGAACTCCTAACCTTGTAATCTCGATTGTTCTATATATTCTTGGCATCATGCTGGTGCTAACAGCGGTGCTGATTTTATTAAAAGGTTTGGGAGTGTTGACCACACTGCCCAACTACGCTATCTGGTCCCTGGTGCTGCTTTCGGTTGGAATGGGTATTCTTGGCGGCATCCGCAGCAACCAAAGGAGGTAAGAATCGTGGTAAGAACACTCAAGCCCAGTACAAAGGTATTTCTAACCGCGTTAATGGTAACGCTGGCAGTCTGGGTTTTACGGGGGCTGGGAATTTTGACCTTCATTCCTGGTTGGGTTTTATGGGCATTGATTTTGCTTTGTGTAGCAACGGCGGTGTTTAGCGCTGTACGGTAGGGGTTAAAAGTTGAGAGTTGGGAGTTGAGAGTTAAGAGTTGAGAGTTACAGCAATTTTTAGAATGAGTCAACCACAGTCGAGTGTGGATGAGTGGATAGGTGGGGATGTGGCTTATACCAGGGGAACCGGCTGTAAGAGTTGAGAGTTAATAGTTGAGAGTCCTATAGGGTAGGTTGTGGGTAAGGATGGATTTTCAGGCTGGTGAAGGAGCGTCAGGGTTATCTTATTCGTTAAAAAACCCTGTCTCTGCGGCGATCGCCCTTGGCAGCAATCTAGGAGATTCATTAACCACGCTTGAATCTGCTCTCAGCCTATTGAGTCAAACACCAGGGATTCTGTTGGAAGCACGATCCCACTGGTACCAGACAAAAGCAATAGGACCACCTCAACCCGATTATCTCAATGGCTGTGCTGTGCTTACAGTAAACCTGACTCCCGAAGAACTGTTGCAGGTGCTTCTGCAAACGGAGTCAAAATTTGGTCGTGTCCGGCGAGAGCGGAATGGACCCAGAACCCTGGATCTGGATTTGTTGCTAGTTGATGATTGGGTGCTGGAGACTCCTAATCTCCAAATTCCCCATCCCCGGATGAAGGAGCGAGCATTTGTGCTGGTACCGCTGGCAGAAATTGCTCCCAGTTGGGTAGAGCCTGTTTCAAGAAAGGCGATCGCAGAACTCGCCCAAACGGTAGACTGTTCAGGAGTGACCAAACTTGATTTGAATAATGAAACTTGAGTGGTTGAATTCCGCACTCAAATCTAAAAACCTCAAACTCAAAACTTTTACCTATGCCATACGGTGGAGAACCGCCCCAGCTTCTAAGACGACGCTTCACCTATGAAGGGCGGAAGTTTGGCTTTGAGTCTGCCCGTCTGCGGTTGCCAAACCGGACTGAAGGGGAGTGGGAATGCATCCGTCATCCTGGCGGTGCTCTGGCGGTGCCTGTCACTTCGAAAGGAAAGTTTGTCCTGGTGCGGCAGTACCGCTTTACAGTGCAGGGGCGGCTACTTGAGTTTCCGGCGGGGACGCTAGAGCCAAGCGAAAGCCCCTTGGCAACGATTCAGCGCGAGATCGAGGAAGAAACAGGCTACCGTGCTCACCGCTGGCAGAAATTGGGGGAATTTTTTGTCGCTCCCGGTTACTCCGATGAGATTATCTACGCATTTCTGGCGCAGGATTTAGAACTGTTGGACAATCCACCAGAGCAGGACAGCGATGAAGACATCGAACCTGTGCTAATGACAGCAGAAGAAGTTGAGAAAGCCATCCACGCAGGAGATTTAGCAGATGCTAAGTCTATCAGCGCTTTTCTGCTGGCACGCCCGTATTTGTAGTGGTTAATCATTGCTAACCACACAGTGGGCTTGTAGAACTACGACATCCCGTTCTTGCATAACAGCACACCGCTCTATGGCTTGCTGTAAGATTGGGGTTTTTCCAGCTTCCAGGAGTTTAGCGGCTTCAGTTGCGGCAGGCTGGTACTGCTGAAGCCAGGACTTCTGAAGGTATCTGGGCGTGAACGTTTGCCCTTCAACAAGCCAAAAATCTACTCCATACTTCTGGATAAACTGGCGCACCTGCTCCGGATCAGTGCTGTACTGCGCTTCAATTTGGTCATTCATTCGCGCTTGAAATTGGCTGTAGTAGCCCAGGTGATAGGGGATGGCATACTCTCTCGCCACCAAAACGGGGCGCTGGGTGAACGTGGGCAAATTATTTGCCTCCAGCAGCGTTGTGGCGATCAGGGTACTTTTGGGCTGTTGAGCTAAAAAGCGATAGATTTCAGGAATCCCCCCCGGCACATAGCCAGGAAGGGGATTTCCTAATGCTCGCAGAAACGGGTAGGAGGCTTTAAAATGGGCGATCGCCGGGTACATCACCAGGGTCAACGTCAAAAGCCCCATCAGCCCCCAGGCAATCCCTTGATTCACTAAAGCCTTCTGCGGTGTGATCCGGCTGCGGTTAACCCGCTTCAATAGGGCATCCAGCAGAATGGTGAGTGAAACGGCGGCAGCGATCGCCAACACCATTCGCAGGCTATGTTGGGTGTAACGGTTGGGCAGATGTAACTTAAACAGTAGAAGGTGGGCAGCCAGGAAGAGCACCAGGGAAGATAACATCGTCCATTGCAAGACATAGATTTTGCCTGTCACTTGCCGCCCCAGGGGAAACCGCGCCGGATAGCGAAGCAGAAAAGGGAGCGCCAACCCCAGTAACATCGGCGGGGGCAAAAAAACACGCTCTGGGCGGGCAAGCATTCCACTACGTTCAGAAAATAGCCAGTACGTCCAGGGACTATCACTGAAGAAGCTATTGCGACCGGAATAGCCAAACTCTGGCATCTGTTTTGCCTGGGCAGCACTGAGCACAGGGCCAAACTCAGAGCTACCCTGCAAAACAAACGGCAGAACCACGATCGCACCCACCGCTAATCCCAACCCACAAAACAGGTAATCTTTGCGTCCCCCGGATAGTCGCGGTAGCCACCTGTCCCACTTCACCAAAGAGAACACCAAAACTCCACAGGAAATAAACATCACCTGCGGATAGAACAAACCCTGGAGGGCGATCGCTGCCAAACAGGGCAGCCATGACCGTCGTGCCAGGTAATACAGAAATGCCAGAAACAGCGGGTACAGAAATGCCCTGGGCGTTGCCGAGTAAAGGTCGTCTGCCATCATCAAATTCTGACTCATCAGCAAGGATGCCAGAAAGCCTGCGATCGGTACCGGCAAAATTTGCAGGGCAACTCCAAAGCAGTAGGCGGCAGAGATCAGTCCTAACAGTACCGGCAGAAGTTTGCTGAACAGCATCGGCTCAATCCCAATGAGCGCAGCAACCCGATAAGCCGTGGTGTAGCCCACCGGAGCAACCGACTGAAAGTAGTCAGCAATCAAGTCATTAGGAAATAGTTCAGGATCAATCAACCGCTGGATCCAAAACACATGCTGGCGAGCATCATCCTGCACCATAAACGCTTGACCAAATGCCGCCTGTAGCGAAATCATCCCAATCACTCCAGCACAGGTCAGGCTGAGACAGAACCAAAACACCGTGCTGGCTCTAGAGGGTTTACTGGTCATTAGCGCTTGCAGACGAGTGAGCATGAGGGACTTGGGCGGAGGGGAAAGGGGGAAGTTAAAAGTTGAGATTGGAGTTTAGAGTGTAATGGGTAAGCAGGTTGGTTTTTGTCCTTTGTCATTCGTCCTTTGACCCTTACAAATGCCGATGACCAATGAACAATGACCAATGAACAATGACCAATAACCAATGACTGAACATTCCTGACAACTGACCGCTTACTAACCACCAACAACTCCTCACCCCTCCCACCTATTTCAATCGGCGTAAGGTTACCAGATAGTAGTTGAAGAAGGGAAGTCCCGCGATCGCTGGAATCAGGTAGCGGGATGTGCATAATACTCCCAGGGCAGCGGCTGTCGCCGCGCTGAAATAGGATTGATACAGCAAAATTAGAGCGGCATCGCGGGTACCTACGCCCGCAAATGTGAGAGGCAATAAGCCTGCCAGAATGGCTAAGGGGGACAGTGCCAGGTTTGTGATAAATGGCACCCAGGCATTGAGCGCCAGGATAAAGAGCCAGATCTGAAGCAGGTGCAGAAACCAGATAAAAATGGATGTGAACGTGATTTTCACAAATTGGAGGCGATCGCCCCAAAAATATTCATGCATCTCTCGCCATGCGGATTGAAGCTTTGAAAGCTTAGCCCGGACTGACTTAGGAGACACTGCCTGCCCTACAAAGAAAAACAATTGGGCGAATTGATGTGAACCCAGCAACAGCCCTCCGATAGCTAATCCTCCGGTGATGGCGATCGTCATGCCCCAGAAAAACCAATCCTTCTGCGGATAGAGTAGCAGTCCAAAAGCACACCACAAAAGCAGAGAAAGCATGTCACATGCCTTTTCAAAGATCACCAGTGCAAGCGCCAACGACCCACTGAGATGCCCCCGCTCCCGCATAAAGTAAGCTTTTGCAATATCTCCCATCTTCGATGGCAACACCATATTCAGCGTGCTAGCAACCAGAATCAGTCGGTTAGCTTCGAGGAAAGAAAGGGAGGTTGGGAGGGGGGAAATTTCTTCTTTTCCATACCCTGAATCCTGGATCCTGTACCCTATAAACGCTTCCGTCCCTCCTGGCATCAACTGCTGCAACCGCCAGGATGTGATCATTGTAATGGGCACCACCATTCCCAGGCTAATGAACATCCACCAGCCATTACAGTTTTGAAACACCTGAATCAACCCCCGCAAGTCAATCCTCCAATAGATCACCGCCAGGATCAGGAGGCTAAAAGCAATGGAAGTAAGACGTTTCATGTTGTAAGAGGTAGGGCTAGCGGGCTGGTGGAGCAGAGGAGAGGAGAGGGCAGAAGGGGTGAGAAATTGGGAGTGGAGAGTTGGGAGTGGAGAGTTGAAAAGAACACGATATAGGGCGCGGAATCCGGCTGCTAGCGTCAACCAAAATCAGGAGCAGACTGCGGCGTAAGTTTGGTACCCCTTGTTTAAGGGAAGCACTTAAAAATTTTGGTTATTTTTTTGTTCCTTCAACCCTTTTGAAGGGTACTTTAATTCAAGGGAATATGATTTCTCACAAATTGAAAAACACTGTACAGTTTGAGATAGTCAGACAAACTCTACCCGGTGCTTAAAATCACTTAAAGAAGCGATCACGATCACTGACAAACCAGAAGATTTTTATAAAGCTGCCTAAAGGGGCATTCCAGTATTGTTCATAATTTGACATTCCTTCCGGTCAGGCATTCTAGAACTGGAATACCTGGAATACAGTGTCAAGCCTGGAAACTCAATAGAATCCTGTAAGAAGCATCCATGTCCAATACGGAAAACCAGTTCACAATCACCTTTTGGGGTGTTCGGGGGAGTATTGCCTGCCCTGGCCCAGAGACGGTGAAATACGGTGGCAACACTCCCTGTGTTGAAATGTGCGTGGGGGGCACCCGTTTAATTTTTGATGGCGGAACGGGAATTCGAGTTCTGGGGCAGTCGCTGTTGTCGAAGATGCCTGTAGAGGGTCACATCTTTTTCACCCACTCCCACTGGGATCATATCCAGGGTTTTCCATTTTTTACACCAGCTTTTATCAGAGGGAACCGGTTTCATATTTATGGGGCGATCGCCCCAAACAATGCAACCGTAGAACAGCGCTTAAACGATCAGATGCTACACCCCAACTTTCCAGTTCCCCTGCAAATTATGGGCGCAGATCTGAAATTCTATGATGTAGAGATTGGCAAACCAATCCAGATTGGAAACGACATTTCAGTTGAAAGCGCTTTGCTAAATCATCCTGGTCAGGCGGTCGGCTATCGGGTCAATTGGAACGGTTACTCCGCTGCCTATGTGACTGATACAGAGCACTTTCCCGATCGGCTAGATGAAAATGTCTTGTTTCTGGCACGCAATGCAGATGTTTTCATCTACGATGCCACCTACACCGATGAAGAGTACCACGCTGAGAAAACCAGTAAGTTGGGGTGGGGGCATTCTACCTGGCAAGAAGCGGTTAAAGTGGCAAAAGCAGCAGGGGTGAAACACCTGTTTATCTTCCACCATGACCCCCTGCATCGGGATGAGTTCTTAGATCAGGTGGGTGAGCAAGTATCAAAAGCATTTCCCAATGGTGTAATGGCAAGAGAAGGAATGACCATTCAAATTGGCTCTTCTCTGCCTGTATTAGAACCCGCCCCGCTAGAAACCCCTGCCGATGTCAAAGTTTCTGCTTAGAAACAAAAATTAACTGCAACTTACGCCGAAGAGTCGCAAGGTCTGGGAGTGAGTAATGTATCTGTAGACGCTAATTTTGTGTAAAAATGTGAAGCGTGTGGATTACCTCATCTCTCTCTACTGTTCTGACTCCAACTGCCGTTGCTCTAGGCAACTTTGACGGCGTTCATTTGGGGCATCGCCAGGTGATTCAACCTGTGGTTCCCTCTCGTTTCTTGAAGGAATCCGGTGAACGGTTTCATTCAACAGTAGTCACCTTTCACCCTCACCCGCAGGAATTCTTTAGCGGACAACCCCGTCGCCTGTTAACGCCTATCCATGAAAAAGGCGTGCAGTTAAAATCGATGGGAGTTGACCAATTGGTGCTTTTACCTTTTGATCGAGAGCTTGCCAGCCTTAGCCCAGAACAATTTGTTGAACAGATCCTGTTAGGTCATCTTCAAGCAAGGCGTATTAGCGTAGGTTTAGACTTTCACTTTGGTCGTGGACGGACTGGGACTGCTGCCGATTTGCAGGCGATCGCTGTCAGCAAAGGCGTTGAAGTCACCATTGCCGAACTCAAAAACCTTGATGGAGAACGGATTAGCAGTTCTGCTATCCGTCAGGCTTTGCAAGAGGGGAATCTAGCACTTTCTAACCATTTGCTGGGTCGCCCCTATTGTTTGGTAGGAAGAGTCTTTCAAGGACAACAATTAGGCAGAAAATTGGGGTTTCCAACGGCAAATTTACAACTGCCTCCCGAAAAATTTTTGCCCCGGCTGGGAGTTTATACCGTTCGAGTTCATATTTGCCAGGAGGGGGATAGCAGCGCTTTACTTGCCATTCCAAACCTGCCTGCCGTAATGAATCTGGGCTACCGTCCCACGGTGGATGGTACCACCCAGGTTGTGGAGGTTCATCTGCTGGATTGGTCAGGCGATCTCTATGGGCAAACCCTGGTGGTAAGCCTGGAAAAATTTCTCAGACCTGAGCAAAAGTTTGGCTCTCTGGAAGACTTGACCGCGCAAATTCAGGCAGATTGTGATTCAGCCAGAGCGTTGTTTGCTGATGGCTGTCCAGGTTGAGCAGGAACGGTGATTGAAGGGGAGAATTTCAGAGTTGAGAGTTTTGAGTTAGAAATATTGTCCTCTTCACCCCTTCCGTGACTCACTCCTCCCTGGTTCCTGTTTCTGTCCCTACCAAATATGGATTTACTCACCCCGCTCCAACGCAATGCCCTATATCTTCAGGAAGCAGAACGGGCTGGTATCCACAAACCAATTCTGGCGGCACTTTATCAGGTTCATAATAGTCCATCCCTGACAGATGGGGAGACTGGACTGGGTATCTCACCCGTGAATCGGATTGCCCTGGAACAGGTGAATACCTTTCCACAACAGGTGCAGTACGCTGCCAGTACAATTCGCAGCTTGATCAACCATCGGGTGGTTGAAGGTTGGAAGCCTGCGGACTTTTGGGATGCCGAGAAAGGTCATTATGGGGAAAAGCTGATTCGGGCGATCGCCGCTGGTTTCACCGCATCTGGCAGCGATTCCGATGCGGCACTTCTGGAGGTGAGTAATGCCCAGGCTTTAATGCAGGCTTACTCAGCAGACCTGAAGCTGGATCTGGAAACCAGCGATGCCCCTTCCAGCCAGTTGTACCTTGATCAGGCATTGCAGGCGTTTGTTGAGCAGGTGCCTCGTTACTACCAGGGGCTACTCTACCAGCAAAATGCCCTCCTAGAAGCCGTGCGCATTTGGTGCAGGCTGAACCTGCGAAATGAAGCACTTACGGCTCTGAAGATTGGCTCACCAGGAACCGATGAACCCACGGATTTCGTCGTGATGAATCCTGCCCTGATGCGGTTTGCCCAGGGTATGCCTGCTGCCTATGAAGGTTACCCCTATCAGCGAGAGGCACTGATTTACCTGGTTCAGCGCTGGCACCAGTTAGACTCGCGCGAAGCGGCGATCGCCTGCCTGCAAACGTCCCCTTCTCCCGCTCCCAATCGTAATCTGCTAGATGGGGCTTTGATTGCTCTGCTTCAGCGCATTCCTCAGACTTATCAAGGTAAGGGAGAGCAACGCAATGCCCTGGTGGAAGGATTTCGGCTCTGGCAACAACTGGAGTCCCGCAGTGCTGCCCTAATTGCCCTGGGAGTCAACCCCGATATGCTATCTGCTTCCAGTCCCAGGCAAAGTGATCTGACCCAGGCAGCTCTACAGCTAGATCGGGCACTGCTGGACTTCATTCACCACATTCCCATTAGCTACGAAGGCTTAGAGCATCAGCGGGATGCTCTCATGGAATTGGTTCAGCTCTGGCGTGGCATTACCGCCAGAGAGCCGACGGTTCAATCCCTGTATCAAGACCTGAAGCAAATGGCAACTGCGCCGCGGGGTTCTCCAGATGCGCCCCTGCCACCGTCAACTATCCTCTCGCCTACCCAGCCTGATCGCTGGACACCTACGAGTATCTACATCTTTGCCAACATCCTCCCAAACGGTAGCTTTACCTGGGCAGAAGCCACCCATGGGGGAACTCGAATGCCAGTCAATCAGTCAGTGGTGGATGGGATTGTCCGAATTGCACAACTGGCAGAGCAGGCACGCGATCGCATTGGACGCCCCCTCCATGTGGTCAAGTGGTATATCCCTGATCAGATCGACGGTAGGATAGGAGAAAATTCGGTAGCCCGTCATGCCCTTGGGGATGCGATCGTTTTTTACTGTAATGGGCTAACCGGCAACCAGGTCTATTGGTTCCTGGATCCGTGGTGGGCAGGGGGATTGGGACGCTACATCAACAACCCTTATCTGATTTACATTGATGCCAAAAACTGCCGAATTCGCTGGTTAAGATGAAGCAAATTTGTCCGTATTTCCCCTGGTTTCGGCTATGTTAGTGATGTCAAGTACCGAATTAGGGGAACTCTACAGATAGACAGACGTTAGGCAAACATGAATTATCGCTATGTCAACCCCTATCCCCCTTATAGCTCCCTGGTTGGCTCAAACCTCTAGCAAGCCCGCCGCTAAACCCAAAACAGCCACAACAGAGCCAGCCAAGGCGGTAGGTTCCGTCGCCTCTGAGTCTACCTCTTCTATTTGGATGTACACCACAGGTGGTTTAGCTGTTTTGTTGATTGCCTTAGGTGTGCTTTCAAAACTGAGTGTGGATAAGGTTAGAAAACAACTTAAATTTGAAACTTTTAAGAACCGGGAACTTCAGAAAAAGCTCAAGTATGCCGTTGAGACCATCGGCAAAATGGAGCGAAACCCCGATCTGATCCACTCGCGGGAATTTAACCTGGACTACCTGCGGATGCGAATGGAAGAGGAAGTCTTTCATTTTGCCATTTTGAATCAGATCAAAATTAAGGTCAAAGACAAAATCACCATCGCGCTGCGACCCAACCAAGGTCATCAGGGGGAAATTGGAATTGCCAGTACCGGGCGGCAGATTGATGAAATCTTTGATGTCGAGTACGAACCGGGAGATTTACCCAAAGGAACTAAGCGAGTTTTGTTCCGGGTTCAGATCAAAATCTTTAAATTGCCAACCCAGCCTACGTCGGTCACTATTAATCAGATTATCGACTGCATGGAAACCTTCCTCAGTCCAGCCGGAGAAAATGCGACCTGGCAACCCACTATCCAGGGGCGAATTGCTAATATGCACTGGGATCAGAAAGCAAAACCCACTCCTCTGCTTGTACTGGAGCAAACCCAGGAAGGCTCAAACGTTACCTTTAGAACCACTCGCATGGCTCATAATTAGAGGTAAGGGGAGAGGGGAGAGGTGTTGTTAGTTGTAAGTGGTCAGTAGTCAGTGGCAGTGAAGGATCAGGGGGTAGGGATTGACGTGTCAGATGTCAGCTTGCCTTCATCCTTCTGCTCTCTGCCTTTACCCTTCATCCTTTACCCCTTCGCTATTTCCTGGGAATTTTAGAACTCCGAACTCTCGATCTCAACGCTTCACTTTCAACTCTCAATTCTCAACTCTTCCCCTTCTCCCCCTCCTCATTCCTGAGATCACTCGCTCCACTCGTGTAAGAATTGTTTAAAATTTCTTAGGACTGTGGGCTTATGTCCCGATTGTGGAGTTGTCTGTGTGCTAGATCCTCTTTTTAGATCATCCGGTAAGTTCATTGTGGGGCTAATTATCCTGGCGCTGGGTGTGACCGGGTGGGGCATTTTTCTGGCATTACGCCCGTCCACCACGAACCAGAACGTTACGGCTCCTCCTGCCGCATCAACTGCTGCCGAGCAACCTGGTGGAGAGGTTTCAGCTTTGGGGAGATTAGAGCCGGGAGGTGAGGTGTTCTGTGTAGCATCTCCTTCCTCCAGCAGCGGATTCAATAGCGTGATTCGCAAGTGGATGGTGAAAGAGGGCGATCGCGTCAAAGAAAACCAGGTGCTTGCGGTGCTGGATACCTACGATCGCCTGTATGCTAATGCGTTTCAGGCACAGGCACAGGTGCAGGAAGCACAGGTTCGTGTGGCTCAGGCAAAAACGGGAGCTAAACCGGCTGAAATTCAGGCGCAGCAAGCTGAAGTTGCCCGTTGGGAGGCTGAACGAGCGAATGCTCTGGCAGAGTACCAGCGCTACGAACAGCTTTACCAGGATGGAGCTATTTCCAAATCTGCTCGAGATAGCCGTCTATTAGCTTTGCAAACCACCACGCGGCAAATTGAGCAGGCAATCAGTAAAACGAACAGTCTGGCACAGGTACGTCCGGTCGATGTGCAGCAGGCAGAGGCACAGCTTCAAGTGGCAATCGCCAGTCTTCAACGTGCCAAAGCCGAAATGGAAACCTCGGCAGTGAGGACTCCCATTTCAGGACAAATTCTCAAAATTCGGGTTAAAGAAGGCGAACAGATTGGGACATTAGGCAGCAGTAATAGCCAACAGTGCAATGGGGTTGCTGAATTAGGTAAAACCGATCAGATGTATGCGGTTGCCGAGGTTGATGAAACTTCAATCGGCAGAGTGCAGACTGGGCAGAGAGCCACCATTACCAGTCTGAGTCAGGCTTTTCCTGGCAGCATTGCCGGAACGGTTGACCATGTGGGCTTACAAATTCGCCGGAATGATGTTCTAAACACTGACCCTGTGGCTGACACCGATACCCGTGTGGTTGAAGTTAAAGTCCGGCTAGATGACAGTAAATCAGTGACCGGGCTGACCAACTCTAGAGTCAGCATCAAAATTCTTTCTCAATAAATGTTTGCGATTCCCCTTGCCTGGTTACAACTTAAACGTGAACGAATTCGGTTACTGATTGCCCTTGCTGGGATTGGGTTTGCCGTTATTTTGATGTTTGTGCAAATGGGCTTTCAGGATGCTCTGTTTGACAGTTCGGTTCGGCTGCACCAAAACCTCGAAGGTGAGGTGTTTCTGATTAGCCCCCAATCAACGGCATTGATTGCCATGCGGACGTTTTCCCAGCGGCGGCTGTATCAGACGTTAGGGTATGAAGGGGTGGAATCAGTTAGCCCACTTTATCTGGGGTTTGGCTTTTGGAAAAATCCAGTCGATCGCAGTACTCGTAGCATTCTAGCGATCGGCTTTGACCCAAACAACTCAGTATTTAGCTCAGAAATAGTTACGAATCTAGATCCAATTCGACAACCAAATGTCGTGTTGTTCGATGCCAAGTCCAGGGAAGAGTTTGGACCGATCTCCCAGCTATACAACGAAGGGAAGCCGGTGATTACAGAAATTGACGGTCGGCGGGTGACGGTTGGCGGCTTGTTTAACATGGGGGCATCTTTTGGCGCAGATGGAAACTTTATCACCAGCGATCTCAACTTTCTGCGGATCTTTCCCAGCCGGGAAATAGGACTGATTGACGTTGGCTCCATTAAGCTGAAGCCAGGAACCGATGTCCAGAAAATAGCTGACCAACTAAAGCGCGACATTCAAGCCGTCACAAAAGATGTGGTGATTTTGACCAAGCCAGAGTTTATCGAGTTTGAACAAAACTACTGGAAAAGCAGTACCGCGATTGGCTTTATCTTTACTCTGGGAGCGGCGATCGGATTTGTGGTAGGTACCGTCATCGTCTACCAAATCCTCTATACCGATGTCTCAGACCACCTGGCAGAATACGCCACACTGAAAGCGATGGGCTACAAAAACCTGTACCTGCTGTCCGTTGTGTTTCAGGAAGCCTTGATTCTCTCAGTCCTGGGATACATTCCCGGTTTCATCTTCTCTATCGGGCTTTATAACCTGACTCGCAATGCAACCGCCCTTCCCATCGGAATGACCCTGGCAAGAGCCATTCTGGTTTTCTGTCTGACCGTGATTATGTGTGTGCTTTCAGGCGCGATCGCAGTTCGCAGGGTGCAGGATGCAGATCCGGCGGATATTTTTTAGCGGTCAGGGGGTTAGACAATATTGCCTGTGGCGTTCCTGAAGGATGGGATAAGCTCCCCCCTCACTGCCTGATAAACAGCGTCCGATACACGGATTCTCCTCGCTTTAGGGTGGAAAGCTCTCGTTCAGTCATAACGGGCAGAGGGTTGTCAGTCAGCCACTCAGGATGCTGGCGAGTAAAGGCAGGGTGATGATCGAAGCGATCGCGCATTTCCGCAGCGACTTCTTTCACATCTGATTGAAGAAATACCACACCGCCAGTAGGCAACGCCTCTGCCAGATCTACAACGATTTCGGGTTGTACTACCCGACGTTTCTGATGCTTACGCTTGAACCAGGGGTCGGGGAACTGAATCGTGACGTACTGTAGCACTCCTTCCGGTAAAGACTCCAGAACAAGACGCAGAGAATTATTAGCGTTACCAAACAAATAAAATAGGTTGACCAATCCCAGGTCTCCTCGCCAACGATTCGCCTGCTCAACCAGGGGTTCTCGGATTTCCAGTCCAAGAAAATTCCATTCCGGTTGCTTCTGCGCCATCTCCAGCAGAAACCGTCCCTTTCCAGATCCAATGTCGAGATGAAGGGCTTGATTGGGTAAACCATATACTCTCTGCCAATCGGGGGGAATGAGTGGAGCCTGATATTTTTTGCTGAGGGGATTTACATGTTCACGCACACGGACAATAGGCAATAGAACCTCCAGGAACTTACTGTCTATATGATAGTGGTTTGTCAGTACGTCCCTAGCTTCAATGGTTCTGGCTGTAATTCGCTTTCACCACTTACCCATTCCATTTTCCTAAATCTCAGAGGTTAAAACTTTCCTGAGAGTAAATCTGCCGCAAGGTTTATTTTGACGGTGAATTTGTAGAGTCAAAATACCTCTTTAGGTTCATAGAAACTTTAAGGCTTCGCAATAATCTTAAACAGAACTTTATAGTCTGTACGGAGTTTGCACCAGTGAATATTCAAACGGTAAAACACTCAGTCAGCAAAGTTGCAGGTTTGATGGCGATCGCCTCGACTGCTGCTCTGTTTAGCCTTCCGGCACTGGCAGGTGTGGGCGAAGCTGTGAATAGAATGAAAACAAAGCCCCAAACGACCTCTCAAGAAGTCCCGGCAAACCCTGCCCCAGCGACTGCTGAGCCTACTGCTCCCGCGCCTCTGACTACTGAGCCTGCGGCTCCCACCTCTACAACGCCCGAAGCTGAAACCACTCCCCAAGCGGCTGAAACCGGCACCATCGTTGATGTCGCTTCCTCAAATGGTTCCTTTACGACTTTAACCGCCGCACTAAAAGCAACTGGACTCAATCAGGAACTTTCCGGGCAAGGACCATACACCGTTTTTGCGCCAACAGATGCAGCATTTGAAGCGCTGCCTGCTGGCACCGTAGAAAAGCTGATGAAACCAGAGAACAAGCAAGTACTCAAAAAGATCCTGAGCTACCATGTGGTATCTGGTGAAGTTGAATCTGCCGATCTAAAGAGTGGACAAGTTCAAACCGTTGAAGGGGCACCTGTTGAAGTCAGTGTGAATGGCAGCAGCGTCAAGGTCAACGATGCCAACGTCACCACCCCCGACATCAAAGCCACTAATGGCGTTATCCACGTCATCGACAAGGTGATTCTGCCTCCTGAAATGTAATTTGATTAACATCACTAGAGCTTTCAGAGCGTAAGCAAAAAGAGGCATAGCAGAGCTATGCCTCTTTTTGCAGGACATGATCATCCAGAATGAGAGGATTCAGCTTTTTCTGAAAAACTGTCGCGAACTAAGAACGGCTGATGAATAACCCCGACCCTGTCTTGCTTATTCACGAGTAACCATTTCTTTCTGCAAGTCCCCAATCAGCTTCTCTAACTGATTAACATCTGCTTTGTAAACGTTACCGCAGAAATCACAAATCGCTTCTGCTCCCTGATCCTTAATGATCATGTCCTGCAATTCAGGAATACTAAATAGTTTTAGTGCTCCCAAGGCGCGATCGTAGGAGCATCCGCAGTGAAACCGCAGAGGCTGTGTTTCTGGGAAAATCTGTAAATCCAGTCCTCCCAAGAGTTGCTCAAAAATTTCTGGCAGAGTCTTTCCTTCTTTAAGCAGCGGAGTAAAACCTGCCAACGACGTAACTCTGGACTCCAATTCCGCTACCAACGCCTCATCATTGGCAGCCTTCGGTAACACCTGAATTAAAAGCCCACCAGAGGCATTAACCCCACGGGTATCAAACGATTCTCCTAATACCAGCGCTGAAGGAGTTTGTTCTGAGTAAGCCAGGTAGTTGGCTACATCTTCTCCTACTTCGCCTGAAACGATCTCTACTGTACTGGTATAGGGATAGTCCAACCCCTCATCCCGCAGGACATAAACGTAGCCCAACCGCCCAACGGCTGTACCGACATCAAACTTTCCACTATCCGTTGGTGGCAATTCCGCTTCGGGATAATCTACAAACCCGCGCACGGTTCCATCCAAACCCGCATCTGCAACAATCCGACCCAGAGGACCATCTCCCTGAATCCTAAGGGTGACCTTTGAGCCTCGGCGTTTCATCCCAGAAGCAAGTAATAGCCCCGCTGTCATTGTTCGACTTAGGGCGGCTGTGGCGACATAGGAAAGCTTGTGGCGCTGCTTGGCTTCCTCGGTCAATTGTGTTGTGATTGCACCTACAGCCCGGATTCCACCCTTTGCCGCAGTTGCCCGAACGAGTTGATCAGCCATGAAATCCCTTACGTTTCTTTACAGTCTATCTCTATTGTAGGGGGTGAAGAGAGTGGAGATAATTAAGTCTAAAGGAAGGAGGGGCAGAGGTGATAGAAGTGAGGGAAGAGGAAGGAGTGGAGAGTGTTGAGTTGAGAATGTTGAGTTAAAAGGTTTTTTGAGTGAGAGATATTTTACGCCTCACCCTTCGCTCGCTTCATCGGCTCATCTGCCATACTAAAAGCAAGTCACTCCACTAATACCCTTTTTATGTTTGGTACTTTTCAGCAGAGTAGCCTCCGAATTGAAGTCCCTGCATCCGAACAAGCTCTGCGGGAAAGCTTGACTCAGTCAGCTAAACTTCAACAGTGGTTAGCTCCAGCCCAGATCGATCGCGGATTGCCTGAACAGTTGAATGCGGGATTGACTTTCACCAGTTGGGTTGGTCCTGTTCCGATTCAGCAATATGTTGATCGACTGGAAGAAAATTGCCTGCGCTTGCTCTTAAGCAGGGGGATCGATGGCTATCATGAATGGTCGTGGGGTGAGGGTTGGGTTCAGTCAAGGTTGGAAGGAGTTTCCTTACTGCCCCTGAACTTGAGTCAGACTCTGAGCTTGCTGCGCTTAAAGCAATTTTTGGCAACCAATCACGCGGAAGCATAGATCCGTTGCGGTTTATGCGATTTAAATGGTGCGATCGCGCTGGGGTTGATCGTGGGATTCCAAAGGATCTGGGGTTCAGTTATTCCGATTCTTCGACTCTTAACCGAACTGATTCAGCATGGGAATGGAGACCTTCTGTCCTTGCCAGAGCATCGATCGCTCCAGCAACATTCTGTAGAGCCGTCGGTGAGTATTGCACCAGACTGGAATGCTTCAAGAATGTCTCAACGCTTAAGGCTGAGGCATAGCGGGCAGAGCCGGAAGTTGGTAATGTATGGTTTGGACCTGCAAGGTAATCGCCTACGGCTTCTGGAGTTGAGCAACCCAGGAAAATGGCTCCAGCATGGCGGATCTTTTCTAGCAGGGACCAGGGGTCTTCGATTTCAAGCTCTAGATGCTCTGGCGCAAAATCATTAGACAGTTCTGCGGCAGCTTCAAGGGACTCGACCACAACAACTAAGCCATAATGGGCGATTGCCTTTTCCGTCAACAACCGACGCGGGTGATCTACTAGCTGGCGCTCCACCTCTTCCACTACCTTCCGTGCCAGCACCGAGTCGTCTGTAAGCAAAATTGCGGCTGCCAACTGGTCATGTTCTGCCTGTGCCAGCATATCAGCCGCCACAAACACAGGATTAGCCGTCTTGTCAGCAATGATCAGAACTTCGGAAGGACCTGCCAGGGAATCAATCCCCACCGTCCCAAAAACCAATTTCTTTGCCAGGGTGACATAAATATTGCCGGGTCCCGTAATCATATCCACTTTTGGGATCGTTTCTGTCCCATAAGCAAGCGCCGCGATCGCCTGCGCCCCACCCACCCGATATATCTCTTGTACGCCCGCTTCCTGGGCAGCCACCAGAACGGCTGGATTAATTCCTGCATCCCCCCCGGGTGGTGTGACCATTGCAATCCGGGGAACTCCAGCAACCTTTGCTGGAACTGCATTCATCAACACTGTACTGGGATAGGATGCCAACCCTCCAGGTACATAAAGTCCTGCTCGGTCAACCGGCGTGTATCGCTTACCCAGGACAACTTCATCCTCCCCAAAATGAACCCAACTCTTGGGAATCCGTTGTCGATGAAATGCCTCAATTTTGCGGCAGGCTAATTGAATAGCGTTCAGTAGATCTTTAGAAACCTGCTGGTAAGCAGCATCCAATTCGGAACCGCTCACCCGCAAATTGTCAAGAGACAAATTAACCCGATCAAATTCTAAGGTGTAATGCAGCAGTGCCTTGTCTCCCTGGCGCTTCACAGTCTGAAGCACTTCTCGCACCGTTGCCTCCTTATGAATGACCTGATCGTCATGGGTGCGCTCACAGATCCGTAGCAGTTCAATTCGCGCCTCAGATCGCTGAGTAATGATTCGCAGCATGGAGTAGGTATGCCAGTCTTAAGGAGTTGCCCGGTTGAGAACAGATCTTAACTATTTCGACAGCATAATGTCGATTGCACCTGTACTCATTTCTCTAGCTTAACCTGTAATTTCAGGGGATCACGAATCGTCTGGAGAAGATGCTATAGTAATTTATCTAGTATGATGTATGTTTGTTCAACAGAGTTCAATAGATAGGGTCTTCAGGATTTACTGTGGCTAATATCAAGTCTGCCATCAAGCGAGTTCAGATTGCCGAGCGCAATCGACTACGAAATAAGAGTTACAAGTCAGCGGTCAAGACGTTGATGAAGAAGTGTTTTTCAGCAGTTAACAGCTATGCTGCTGATCCTAGTCCTGAGCTAATGCAAGAAGTTCAGCAAAGTATGTCGTCTGCCTATAGCAAGATTGATAAGGCAGTCAAGCGTGGCGCGCTCCACCCTAATACAGGAGCGCGGAAGAAATCCCGTCTGGCTCGAGCGCTGAAACATCATGAAGTGCCTCAATCGGTGGCTTCTTAGAGTGCTAGGCTCCAGGTTGTTTCTCGCAAACGGTCGTTCCTAGCTCTAATCCTTAGCCTCCTGTTCCCATGCGGTTGATTGACACCCACGTTCATATCAACTTTGATGCATTCCAGTCTGATCTGGACACTGTCGCGCGTCGTTGGCGCGCTGCTGGTGTTGTGCGGCTTATTCATTCGTGTGTGGAGCCTGGCGAGTTTTCTGGGATTCAGGCGATCGCAAATCGATTCCCAGAGCTGTTTTTTGCCGTTGGACTCCATCCTCTGGATGTGGAAGAGCGCTGGACAGATGATTCTGTCAAGGAAATTTTAAGGCTTGCAAGATCTGACGCGAGGGTTGTGGCAATTGGTGAAACTGGCTTGGACTTTTTTAAGGCAACTAACCAAGAGCAGCAGAGACAGGCATTTGAGTCCCAGTTAGCGATCGCCCGCAATTTGAACCTGCCCGTGATCATTCACTGTCGCGATGCTGCGGTTTCAATGGCAGACTGGTTACGTCAACTGTGGCAAACTGAGGGATCTGTACCTGGGGTGATGCACTGTTGGAGTGGCACCCCAGAGGAAACAGAATGGTTTCTGGATCTGGGTTTTTATATCAGCTTCAGCGGTATTGTGACCTTTAAGAACGCGACTCAGGTGCAGGAGTCAGCCAGGGTGGTACCCTGCGATCGGCTGTTAATTGAAACCGATTGTCCATTTCTTGCCCCTGTTCCTAAACGAGGTCAAAGGCGCAACGAACCATCCTACGTGCAGTATGTTGCTCAGCAAATGGCTCAATTGCGCCAAATTTCTCTGGAAGAGCTTGCCGAGCAGACGACTCAAAACGCCTGTAGATTGTTCAATTTGCCAGTTCCTGAAGAATCCGATTTAATTCGGTTAGAGTTAAGTAGCGTTACTGTTGACTGAAGCCCAAAATTTTGCTAAGCAGCGCCAAATTAAGAATTCTTACGCCATAATGGATGGAAGTGTCTACACCGGATGATCAATAATCTCAAACCTAATTCGCCTGAATGCTAGAAGTTAATCTTTACTCCTATTGCCAAGTTTTCCCCGGAAACTAGTTTGACTAGCAGTTTTGGCTGAATCCTGTCTATCTCTAGGCTGACTTCTGGGGTTATTTATGTAACCCACATACATCACACAAATGATTGGAGCTTCCCCTGGACTGTCAACCACCTGATTAACTGAATAGATCGCTACTTGGGTTCTGACTGGAATCCAGGAATTTTGTATTGACTTATTCGTACAAACTCTGTAAAATCTGGGATTCGCGCTGGGCGTGAACCTTCCGAAGGAGACGCATGACTGAGCAAACTTACAATATACCCGCTTTCACTTTACCAGACCTGGTTGAGATTCAGCGGGCGAGTTTTCGTTGGTTTCTTGAAGAGGGGCTGATTGAGGAACTCGATAGCTTCTCACCAATTACAGACTACACCGGCAAACTAGAGCTTCATTTTCTAGGTAAGGATTTTAAGCTGAAACGTCCTAAGTATGATGTGGATGAAGCCAAGCGGCGAGACAGTACCTACGCCGTCCAGATGTACGTTCCAACTCGCCTAGTTAATAAGGAGACAGGCGAAATTAAGGAACAAGAGGTTTTTATTGGGGATTTGCCCCTGATGACCGATCGTGGAACGTTCATTATTAACGGAGCGGAACGGGTCATCGTCAACCAGATTGTCCGGAGTCCCGGTGTTTACTACAAGTCTGAAACCGACAAAAACGGACGCCGCACCTACAATGCCAGCCTGATCCCCAACCGGGGTGCATGGCTCAAATTTGAAACAGACAAAAATGATCTGGTCTGGGTTCGGATTGACAAAACCCGCAAATTATCTGCCCAAGTGCTGCTGAAGGCACTGGGACTTACTGATGGGGAAATCTTTGATGCCCTCCGCCATCCAGAGTACTTTCAGAAGACGATTGAAAAGGAAGGTCAGTTTGGGGAAGAAGAAGCTCTGATGGAGCTTTACCGCAAATTGCGTCCCGGTGAACCGCCCACCGTATCGGGTGGTCAGCAGTTGCTTGATTCTCGCTTCTTCGACCCCAAACGTTACGACCTTGGTAAAGTGGGTCGCTACAAGTTGAATCGCAAGTTACGCCTGAACGTGCCTGAGGGAATGCGAGTTTTGACCCCTCAGGATATTCTGGCGGCGATCGACTATCTGATCAATCTTGAATTTGACATTGGTAGCATTGATGACATTGATCACCTGGGTAACCGTCGCGTCCGCTCAGTCGGTGAGTTGTTGCAAAATCAGGTGCGGGTCGGCTTAAATCGTCTAGAACGGATTATTCGGGAACGGATGACTGTTTCTGATGCCGATTCTCTAACCCCTGCATCCCTGGTCAACCCCAAACCTCTGGTGGCTGCAATTAAGGAGTTCTTTGGCTCCTCTCAGCTATCTCAGTTCATGGATCAGACTAACCCTCTGGCAGAGTTGACCCACAAGCGCCGTCTCAGTGCCCTTGGTCCTGGTGGTCTAACGCGAGAACGGGCAGGTTTCGCGGTGCGTGATATTCACCCTTCTCACTACGGGCGAATTTGTCCGATTGAGACACCGGAAGGTCCTAACGCAGGACTCATCGGTTCCCTGGCGACCCACGCCCGCGTCAATGCCTACGGCTTCATTGAAACGCCCTTCTATAAAGTTGAGAATGGTCGTGTGCGTAAGGACATTCCTCCGGCATATATGACCGCCGACGAGGAAGACGATCTGCGGGTTGCTCCGGGTGACATTCCAATGGACGAAGAAGGGCGCATTTTAGGCGAACAGGTGCCCGTGCGTTATCGTCAAGATTTTACGACCACAACCCCCGATGAGGTGGATTATGTTGCGGTTTCTCCGGTGCAGATTATTTCTGTTGCCACCTCCCTGATTCCATTCCTGGAGCATGATGATGCAAACCGTGCCCTCATGGGTTCTAACATGCAGCGACAGGCGGTTCCCCTTTTGCGTCCAGAGCGTCCCCTGGTAGGAACGGGACTGGAGGCACAGGCAGCGCGCGACTCTGGGATGGTAATTGTTAGCCGTACCGACGGGGAAGTCACCTTTGTTTCAGCTGATCGAATTCGGGTTCGAGATGCCAATGGGCGTGAGATTGAATATCAGTTGCAAAAGTATCAGCGGTCTAACCAGGATACCTGTCTGAATCAGCGCCCCATTGTGTTTACAGGTGATAAGGTGTCTGCGGGACAAATTCTGGCAGATGGCTCAGCAACTGAGCAGGGTGAACTGGCACTGGGTCAGAATATCGTCGTTGCCTATATGCCCTGGGAAGGGTACAACTACGAGGATGCGATTTTAATTAGCGAACGCCTGGTTTACGAAGATGTTTACACATCGATCCACGTTGAAAAATACGAGATTGAAGCCCGTCAGACTAAGCTAGGTCCTGAGGAAATTACCCGTGAAATTCCGAACGTGGGTGAAGATGCCTTACGTCAGTTAGACGAAACTGGCATCATTCGGATTGGTGCCTGGGTTGAAGCAAGTGACATTTTAGTTGGGAAGGTGACTCCGAAAGGGGAATCTGACCAACCTCCCGAAGAAAAGTTGCTGCGGGCTATTTTCGGCGAAAAGGCAAGGGATGTTCGCGATAACTCCCTGCGCGTGCCAAATGGTGAGAAAGGTCGGGTCGTCGATGTCCGAGTTTTTACTCGGGAACAGGGGGATGAATTACCTCCCGGTGCCAACATGGTTGTTCGCGTTTATGTGGCTCAGAAGCGCAAGATTCAAGTGGGTGACAAAATGGCGGGACGGCATGGCAACAAGGGTATTATCTCCCGTATTTTGCCGATTGAAGACATGCCCTACTTGCCAGATGGTTCCCCGGTGGATATTGTGCTGAACCCGCTGGGGGTGCCGTCGCGGATGAACGTGGGGCAGGTCTATGAATGTCTCCTGGCATGGGCAGCGGAAAACCTGGGTGTTCGTTTCAAGGTGATTCCGTTTGATGAAATGCACGGTGAGGAAAAGTCTCGTGAAACGGTGCATGGAAAACTGAAGGAAGCCCGCGAAGAGACACTAGAAGCCACGAATGGGGTACGAGGAGATTGGCTGTTTGATGAGCAAAACCCGGGCAAGACTCAAGTGTTCGACGGTCGGACTGGTGAAGCCTTTGATCGCCCGATCACGATTGGCAAAGCCTATATGCTGAAGCTGGTTCACCTGGTGGATGACAAGATCCATGCGCGTTCTACGGGTCCCTACTCACTTGTAACGCAGCAGCCTTTGGGTGGTAAAGCTCAACAGGGTGGTCAGCGCTTTGGGGAGATGGAAGTGTGGGCGTTGGAAGCTTTCGGTGCTGCCTATACCCTGCAAGAACTATTGACTGTAAAGTCTGATGACATGCAGGGGCGGAACGAGGCATTGAACGCGATCGTCAAGGGGAAAGCAATTCCCCGACCCGGCACCCCAGAGTCTTTCAAAGTACTCATGCGCGAACTTCAGTCCCTCTGTCTGGATGTTGCGGTTCATAAACTGGATACCCGTGAAGATGGCACCAGCCGTGATACAGAAGTGGATCTGATGGCAGATGTTAACAGCCGCCGCGCTCCCTCAAGACCGACCTATGAGTCCATTTCGAGGGATGAAATGGACGAAAGCGACGAATAAAACGGTTGTTAGTTAATAAGTGGTGAGCGGTTGGTAGTCCAATCACTCACCATTGGAACTAGCAAAGACGATAGGTCATAAATCCTCTAACAACCAACAACCAAACACTAACAACTGAGAAGAGGAACAGAAGCGATGCCAAAGCTAGAGCAGCGGTTCGACTATGTCAAGATTGGTCTGGCATCTCCCGAGCGGATTCGCCAGTGGGGGGAGCGTGCCCTGCCCAACGGGCAAGTAGTCGGTGAGGTGACGAAACCAGAGACAATTAATTACCGAACCTTGAAGCCAGAGATGGATGGTCTCTTTTGTGAACGGATCTTTGGTCCGGCAAAGGACTGGGAATGTCACTGTGGTAAGTACAAGCGGGTGCGGCACCGGGGTATTGTTTGTGAGCGGTGCGGTGTTGAAGTCACAGAGTCCCGTGTGCGGCGTCACCGGATGGGGTATATCAAGTTGGCTGCCCCAGTTGCCCACGTCTGGTATCTCAAGGGCATCCCTAGCTACATGGCAATTCTACTGGACATGGCGCTACGGGACGTGGAACAGATTGTTTACTTTAATGCCTATGTGGTGTTAAACCCTGGCAATGCTGAGAATCTGACCTATAAACAACTGCTGACGGAAGATCAGTGGATTGAAATTGAAGACGAGCTTTACAGTGAAGACTCGAAACTCACTGGAGTTGAGGTTGGGATTGGGGCGGAGGCTTTGCAACGCCTGCTACAGGATATTGCCCTGGAGAAGGAAGCGGAGCAACTTCGGGAAGAGATTGCAACCTCCAAAGGGCAAAAGCGGGCAAAGTTAATCAAGCGCCTGCGGGTGATTGACAACTTTATTGCCACTGGCTCTCAGCCGGACTGGATGGTGCTTTCAGTGATTCCAGTGATTCCTCCCGATCTGCGCCCGATGGTGCAGTTGGATGGCGGACGATTTGCGACTTCTGACTTAAACGATTTGTATCGTCGGGTGATTAACCGCAATAACCGTCTGGCACGGTTACAGGAGATCCTTGCCCCCGAAATTATTGTCCGGAATGAAAAACGGATGCTTCAGGAGGCGGTGGATGCTCTAATTGACAACGGACGTCGGGGTCGTACTGTTGTAGGTGCCAATAACCGTCCCCTCAAATCTCTGTCAGACATTATTGAGGGTAAACAGGGACGCTTCCGTCAAAACCTGCTGGGTAAGCGGGTAGACTACTCTGGTCGTTCGGTAATTGTGGTCGGTCCTAAGCTGAAGATTCACCAGTGCGGGTTGCCAAGGGAAATGGCGATCGAATTATTCCAACCCTTTGTCATCCATCGTTTGATCCGTCAAGGCTTGGTCAACAACATTAAGGCTGCTAAGAAATTGATTCAGCGCAACGACCCAACGGTGTGGGACGTGCTGGAGGAAGTGATTGAAGGACACCCAGTAATGTTGAACCGGGCACCGACCCTACACCGGCTGGGGATTCAGGCATTTGAACCAATTCTGGTCGAAGGACGGGCGATTCAACTCCACCCCCTGGTTTGTCCTGCGTTTAACGCGGACTTTGACGGAGACCAGATGGCAGTACATGTACCCCTATCTTTGGAAGCCCAGGCAGAGGCACGGCTATTGATGCTGGCATCTAATAATATTCTGTCTCCAGCAACTGGTCGTCCGATTATTACACCCAGTCAAGACATGGTACTGGGCTGTTACTATCTGACCGCAGAAAACCCTGATGCCACCAGAGGTGCAGGAAGCTACTTTGCTAATCTAAGCGATGCCATCATTGCCTATGAACAGCAGGAAGTCGATCTTCATGCCTATGTTTGGGTGCGGTTTGAGGGTGCGGTTGAAACTGATGAACCGGATACTGAGGTTTTGGAAGAGAATCGCGGTGAAGACGGTACAGTCACCAAATTCTATAAGTTCCGTCGGATACGAGAAGACTCGGAAGGAAATGTGATCTCTCAGTACGTCCGCACAACTCCAGGACGCATTATCTACAACAAGACAATTCAAGATGCTCTAGCAGTGTAGAGCAAAGGTTTCTGGGTTTTGGATTTTAGGTTGGCGATTTGGGAGCGCGATCTAAGGTTCAAAACCTCTAATCCAACCCATTTACGGTAGAGGCGGGGTAAACGATGGCAGAGCAGAACAATCAACCAATTTTTCGCAATCGAGTCATCAATAAGGGGCAGTTGACTCGGTTGATTTCCTGGGCATTCATGCACTATGGTACCGCCCGCACTGCCCAGATGGCTGATTTAATCAAGGATCTGGGCTTTCGGTATGCAACGAAGGCAGGGGTTTCAATTAGCGTTGATGATCTTCAAATTCCTGCTAGCAAGCGGCAGCTGATCGAATCGGCAGAGGAGATGATCCGGGAAACGGAAGATCGGTATACTCGCGGAGAGATTACGGAGGTTGAACGGTTCCAGAAGGTGATTGATACCTGGAACAGTACGAATGAGGACTTAAAAAATGAAGTGGTCCGCAACTTTAAGACCAATAGTCCGCTTAATTCAGTTTATATGATGGCATTCTCTGGAGCGCGGGGTAATATTTCCCAGGTGCGCCAGTTGGTAGGAATGCGGGGGTTGATGGCAAACCCCCAGGGTGAAATTATTGACTTGCCGATCAAGACAAACTTCCGTGAAGGGTTGACGGTAACGGAGTATATCATCTCGTCCTATGGTGCCCGCAAAGGCTTGGTAGATACGGCACTGCGAACGGCGGACTCTGGTTATCTAACGCGCCGTTTGGTAGACGTTTCCCAGGATGTGATTATTCGGGAGGTTGACTGCGGTACTCAGCGCGGTATTGCATTGGGCAGTATGAAGGATGGCGATCGCATCCTGATTCCGCTCAAAACCCGGTTGCTGGGACGGGTCTTTGCGCGGGATGTAATTCACCCAATCACTGGGGAAGTGCTGGCAGCTCGTAATCAGGATATTTCAGATACCCTAGCCGAGCTAATTGATAAGGCAGGGGTAGAAGAGGTGGTAGTGCGATCGCCCCTCACCTGTGAAGCGACCCGTTCTGTTTGCCAATCCTGCTATGGCTGGAGCTTGGCCCATGCCAAGACAGTAGATATTGGAGAGGCAGTGGGCATTATTGCGGCTCAATCTATCGGTGAACCGGGAACTCAGCTAACGATGCGCACCTTCCATACAGGCGGCGTGTTTACGGGCGAAATGGCACGCCAGGAACGTGCCAATTTTGCCGGGACCATCCGGTTTCCCAAGAAGCTGAAGACCCGTTCCTACCGCACCCGCCACGGAGAAGATGCCCTGGTGGTTGAATCGGTGGATGCCAAGTCTCAGATTACCCTGGAAAGTAAGGATGGTCAGCAACAGTCCTTCTCCGTTGCTCAGGGAGCGACCGTGCTGGTACGAGACGGGGAAAAAGTGAAGGCAGGGCAAATTCTGGCAGAAGTGCCTCTGACTGGGCGATCGCGCAAGACCACAGAAAAAGCCGCGAAAGATGTAGCGTCCGACATGGCAGGTGAGGTTAAGTTTGCTGACCTGGTGCCGGAAGAAAAGAAAGATCGCCAAGGCAACACCACCCGTATTGCCCAGCGGGGTGGTCTCCTCTGGATTCTTTCTGGCGAGGTTTACAACCTGCCGCCCGGTGCTGAGCCAATTGTCAGTAACGGGGATTCGATCGAAGCGGATGGTGTCATCGCTGAGACCAAACTGATCACCGAGCATGGGGGTACGGTTCGGTTGCCCCAGGAAATTGAGGGTAAAGGTGGACGGGAGGTAGAAATTATTACTGCCTCTGTGCTGTTAGACCAGGCGCGGGTGCGGGTGGAAAGCTACCAGGGTCGGGATCATTACCTGATCGAAACGAACCACAATCAGCTTTTCTCCCTAAAAGCAACTCCCGGAACCAAAGTGACCAACAATCAGGTGGTTGCCGAACTGATCGACGACCACTACCGCACCCAAACGGGTGGCATCATCAAGTACTCTGGGGTCGAAGTTGCCAAGCGTGGCAAAGCAAAACAGGGGTATGAAGTGGTCAAGGGGGGCACCCTGCTGTGGATTCCAGAAGAAGCCCACGAAGTCAATAAAGACATTTCGCTGCTGATGGTGGAAGACGGTCAGTACGTGGAAGCAGGTACTGAAGTGGTTAAAGACATCTTCTGCCAGAGCAACGGTGTGGTTGAAGTGACTCAGAAAAACGACATTCTGCGGGAAATTGTGGTTAAACCCGGTGATCTGCACATGATCGATAATCTGGACGACATCATCACCCGTGAGAGTACCCTGGTCAACCCCGGTCAGCAAGTTATGCCGGGACTAATTGTCGATGAATTGCGCTATGCCGAGTATGTGGAAACTCCTGAGGGCCCAGCCATGCTGTTGCGTCCGGTGACAGAGTTTTCCGTGCCCGATGAGCCTTCCGTTCCCAGCCAGGAATCGACCAGTGAAGAGTCGGGTCGGTCCATTCGCCTGCGGGCTGTGCAGCGGATGCCTTACAAGGATGGAGAGCGGGTCAAGTCCGTTGAAGGGCTGGAATTGCTCAAAATTCAACTGGTACTAGAGATCGATAAGGATGCGCCTCAACTAGCGGCAGACATTGAGTTGGTACAAGATGAAACCGAGCCTGAAATGCTCCGCCTTCAGTTGGTCATTCTGGAATCCTTGGTGGTTCGCCGTGACATTGCCGCTGATCCGACCCAGGGTAGTACGCTCACCCGCATTTTAGTTAAGGATGGTGACCAGATTGCTCCTGGAGCCGTGGTTGCCCGTACCGAGATCCAATGCAAGGAAGCTGGGGAAGTCCGAGGGATTCGGCAGGGAGCAGAAGCCATTCGGCGGATTCTGGTGGTTCGGGATGCGGACCAGGTGATGGTTGAAACAGCGGGTAAACCTCCGACCGTAAAAACTGGGGATCTCTTGGTGGCTGGGAGTGAGATTGCCTCTGGTGTTGTGTTAGAGGAATCTAGTCAGGTGGTTGAAGTGGGAGATACCTCTGTCAAGTTGCGGTCTGCTCGTCCCTACCGGGTGTCTCCTGGTGCGGTGCTACACATTGATGATGGCGACCTGGTGCAACGGGGTGACAACCTGGTGCTGCTGGTGTTTGAGCGTACTAAGACTGGGGATATCATTCAGGGTCTTCCCAGGATTGAGGAACTGCTGGAAGCCCGGAAACCCAAGGAAGCCTGCGTCTTGGTGGAACGAGCGGGTACTGCTCAGGTGAACTATGGAGAAGATGATTCGGTGGAAGTCAAGGTGATTGAAACCGATGGCGTTGTGACAGAGTACACCCTGAGTCCTGGTCAAAACGTGATTGTGGGTGACGGACAGGAGGTAAACGCTGGAGAGCGTCTCACCGATGGTCCTGCCAATCCCCATGAACTGCTGGAGGTCTTGTTCAAGGCAAACCGGGAAACAGCCGGGGTTCACGATGCAGCCCTGGTTAGTTTGCGGGAGGTGCAGATGTTCCTGGTGAATGAAGTACAGTCTGTGTACCAGTCTCAGGGAATTGATATTTCAGACAAGCATATTGAGGTTGTGGTGCGCCAAATGACCTCCAAGGCTCGTGTAGATGATGGAGGCGATACGACTATGCTGCCTGGAGAGCTAGTTGAGCTTTACCAGGTAGAGCAGGTGAATGAGGCAATGTCGATCACGGGCGGTGCTCCGGCAGAATATACGCCTGTGCTGTTGGGTATCACCAAGGCTTCGCTGAACACCGATAGCTTTATCTCGGCTGCCAGCTTCCAGGAAACCACCCGGGTTCTGACAGAGGCGGCGATCGAAGGTAAGTCTGATTGGTTACGTGGCTTGAAGGAAAACGTCATCATTGGACGGTTAATTCCAGCAGGTACAGGCTTTAATGCCTATGAAGAGGTGGGTAGCCCGGATATTGACCTGACCTATGACGGTATCAACATGTTTGATGATGATGCTGATCTAAAAGATGTGGTGTTGGACGATCGCACCGCCCGTGCCTACGGGTTAGATAACTTTGAAGATCGCCCCAACTTCACCTTTGACAACTTCGGTATGACTCCTGAAAGCCCTGCTTTCTCACCCATCCTGGAAGATGATGATCTGATCAGCGATGATATGGGGGACGACGGGGACGATAACGGGGAAGACGAGGACGACGATGAGATCTAGATCCAGTGCCAAATTTGGCTTCTAAAGCTCACTTTTGAATTAGCAAAAGAGGCGCGATCGCGCCTCTTTTTTTTAGGTTTGATACTTACTGATAGCTCACCTGATTCATAAAGCCTGCCATCAAATTAATCTCAGTATGGACGCTCTGAATCTTATCTGCCAACTCTTCAAATGTAATTTCCTCATTGCCCTGACAACCAATTAATACGGCTTCATCCCCCCACTCTACTGCCTGGGGTAAGTCTGTCACATCCACCGTGGTAATGTTGAGCGAAACCCGTCCCACGACGGGACAACGGTGACCGTGGATCAGAACAATGCCTTTGTTAAATAGCGAACGAGGATAGCCCTCGCCAAAGCCCACTGGGAGCGATGCAATTAAACTATCGCGTTGAGTGGTGTATAGACTGCCGTAACCAATAGTGCTTCCAGCAGGCACATGCCGCACTTGAGCAACTCTGGTTTTGACCGACATCACAGGCTTCAACTCCGCTGGATTAGAAAACGCCTGAGAGGTACGAACCCCATAGCAGGCGGCTCCTACTCTGACTAAATTGTGGCATTGGGCGGGCAGGCGCACGGTGGCGGCGCTATTGTGGGTATGGGTCAACACACCATCTGGAAGATCGTCGCGCAAGCTGTGGCAAAGTCGGTAAAAGGATTCCAGTTGTCTTTCGGTCAATGCCAAATCTTTGCCATCCGCTGCCGCAAAGTGGGTCATGATGCCAGTAATGCGGAGACCGGGCAACCGACAAACCTTTTGAATCCTTTCAAGGTCGGAGGCAAAAAAACCACTTCTGCCCATGCCTGTATCAATGTTGACATGAACCGGAATTTCTCTACCCCGCTGCATACCTGCCGTTGAAAGATAGTCTGCCACCTCCATTGAGCCGACCTGCTCTTCAATCTGTAACTGGTCAATCGATTCCTCCAGCTCCTCTGGTAAAGCCATCCGCAGGCGCAAAAGTTTAGTGCCTAGCCCCAGGCGGCGAATGGTTGCCGCTTCAGGATTGGTGCAAATACCAATGTAAGTTGCACCCGCTACAGTGGCTGTGGGTGCCAATGCCTCTAGCCCGTGACCGTAAGCATTTGCCTTCATTACCACACATAGTTGAGCGGGGGCAACCCAATCGCGTAGATAGCGAATGTTTGCCGCAAATGCTGATTTAGAGACCGTCACTTCAATGTGATGCTGGTTCATTTAGCGGTAGCATTTGGTGGGACTGTAGTGAAATAAGGGCTAAGGGGCTTTGAGAATGACTTCGACAAAAGCTGGTTGAAGTTTACTCCTGGTCATTTTTAATAACTGTGTTCGCTGTACCAAATGCGATCGCTGCCTAAACCGTGCCGAAGTTTCGAGTCGGTGGAGATTGACTGCATGATGAAGCCTGACCAGCGAGTGACGATTCTAATGCATGAAGGGATTCGAGGGCTGCACGGCAAGACCGGCTTGGCAATGCTGCGGTTTTCGGATGCCAAAATTGTTGCCGTAATTGACCGCGAGTGTGCCGGGGAGTCCCTGGTTGATCTGACCGGAATTCAACGCCCGGTGCCCATCGTGGCTTCAGTAGAAGCGGCATTGCAGTACGAGCCAGAAGTTCTGGCAATTGGGATTGCGAAGCTAGGAGGGGAATTGCCAGAGGACTGGCGGGATGATATCCGAAGGGCGATCGCCGTCGGGGTTTCGGTGGCTAATGGATTACACTACCGCCTCAAAACCGATCCGGAATTCCAGCCCTTGTTGAAACCAGGACAGTGGATCTGGGATGTGCGGCAAGAACCCCCCAATTTGCCAGTTGGGACCGGGCAAGCAAGGTTACTGGACTGTCTGCGTGTGCTGACGGTGGGCACCGATATGGCAGTTGGAAAAATGTCTACCAGTCTGGAACTGAACCTGGCTTCTCTCCAGCGGGGACTGCGTTCCAAATTTCTCGGCACCGGGCAGGCGGGTATTATGATTTCGGGCAGTGGCATTCCCCTGGATGCCATCCGGGTTGACTTTGCCGCTGGAGCCGTGGAACAACTGGTGATGCAAGCAGGCAATCACTACGATATTTTGCACATTGAGGGGCAGGGTTCCTTTTTCAATCCTTCCTCAACGGCTACTCTGCCTCTGATGCGGGGCAGCCAACCGACTCATCTAATTCTGGTTCACCGGGCAGGGCAGACTCACATTCGACGTTATGACGATTTTCCTATTCCACCTTTGCGAGAGGTGGTCAGAGTCTATGAAACCGTAGCCGCCGCTGGCGGCAATTTTACGCCTGCCAAAGTGGCAGCGATCGCGCTCAACACCGCCCATCTAAATGACACCGAGGCTCAACGGGCAATTGAACAGGCTGCCATTGAAACAGGGCTTCCCTGTACCGATCCCGTGCGCATGGGAGCAGATTTGCTATTGGATGCCATTTTGCGTCACACATGAATGGCTCTGACGACTTAAAGATCCGCTAATCTAAAAACTAAACCCTCAAACGTCACACACCCAAACCTCCATGAGTCAACCATCGGTTAGCCTGATCCGGGCACAGTCCTACGATCGCTCCCTACTGCGTGAATCTTTAGAAACGCTATTGCAGCCATTAGGCGGAATGGCAGCCTTTGTGAAACCGGGCGATCGGGTTCTGCTTAAACCCAATTTGCTAACCGGCGCACGTCCGGGAAAGGAGTGTGTGACCCGTCCAGAAATTGTCTACTGTGTTGCTCAAATGGTGCAGGAAGCAGGAGGGCAGCCTTTTCTGGGAGATGGCCCCGCGTTTGGCAGCGCTAAAGGGGTAGCAAAAGCCAATGGCTACCTGCCACTCACCGAATCGATCAACCTGCCCATTGTGGATTTTCACGGTATGCGCTACCAGACAGTGAGTGATGAGTTCAATCATTTACTGCTGTGCAAAGAGGCAATGGATGCAGACGTGGTGATTAACCTACCCAAGGTCAAGTCCCACGTTCAATTGACCATGACCCTGGGCGTAAAAAATCTGTTTGGCTGTGTACCGGGTAAAATGAAAGCCTGGTGGCATCTGGAAGCTGGGAAAGACCGCGATCGCTTTGGCACAATGCTGGTTGAAACTGCGCGGGCAATTAATCCAGACCTCACTATCCTGGATGGCATTATTGGGCACGAAGGTAATGGACCCAGCGGCGGCGATCCCCGTCGGTTAAATCTGCTGGCAGCCTCGACTAATGTTTTCGCCCTGGATAAAGCCGTATTAGATGTTCTGAACGTCGATCCGGTCACTGTTCCGACACTGGTAGCTGCCCAGCGGTTAGGGCTTTGTCCCGAAACCAGTGCCATTCACTTTCCCCATTTACGCCCAGAAGAACTCCAAATTAATAACTGGCAGCTTCCTGAAACCCTGGTTCCAATTGATTTTGGGCTTCCTCGCATCTTCCAGTCTACGTTTAAGCACCTTTACATTCGGTTCATCAAAGAACCGATGCAGGCGTATGCCAACCGTTAACCCCCCACCCGCTTGCTCTGAGTCAAAAGGCTAAATTTCACTCATCTGAATGAATCTCAAGATAACTTCAAAATAGTCCTATTCTGTGTAGCGTTTACTCTAAAAGCGATCGCCTCAGAAAATAGATGAGATGTAGGTCAAGTTATAAATCAGATAGTTAAGTGTTTTGTAACTCTTGTGTTGTCTTGTATGCTCCCCAGCTTTCCTTCGCTAGATTGGCTATGGTTTAACCAGAAAGGAAGTTTGGAGAGTGTAGATTTTGGATTGTCTTTTGGGGAAAGCTTTTTCTATTAGAGTGATTATCCAGATAGCGAATTTAAAATCTCATACTCTAAAATCCAAACTTCCCTGCCCTGTCCCTAGTCCTGGAAGAGTTTGCATGTCACCTTTTATGCTGCGTCAACTCTGGTCTGTGGTGGAAACAACCCAGTCAAACGTCCTACTCAACTTGGACGACACCAGCCTGGTGCAATGGCTGCTGAAACAGTTAATCAACCAGCGATCGCTCAACCACGAGGAAGCGGTTATCTTCGGCACCTACATTCGTTCCCGCCTGCCCCTAATTCGCGACCTGGCACGAAGCCGACTGACTGTCCACGCTTAGACCTGATTTACCGCACTCTCCCATCCATCATGCGATTGTCGAAGAGCCAAAATCGGGAGGAACATCCTGCCAGCGACCCGGTCCCACAGCTCTAAGGGCTTCCTTAAGAGAGATATCACCTGTGTAAAGCGCTCGACCCACGATCGCCCCGGTTACCCCAACGGGTTCAAGCGTCAACAGGCTCAGCAGATCTGTTACTGAACTGACTCCACCCGATGCAATTACCGGCACTGCCACGCTATCAGCCAGTTCTCGTAGGGCTGCCAAATTGGGTCCCTGAAGCGTCCCATCCCGATGAATATCGGTGTAAATAATTGCTGCCACCCCTTGAACTGCCATTTCCTGAGCCAGATCGGTTGCTATCACCGCAGACGTTTCTATCCATCCCCGTGTAGCCACTCGTCCATTGCGGGCATCGATTCCTGCCACAATTTTTTTTGGGAACTCCTGACAAAGCTGATTCACCAGATCCGGTTGCTCAACGGCAATAGTCCCCAGAATTACTCGCTGCACTCCCAGGTTGAGCAAGGTAGAAACACTGGTGCGATCGCGCAAACCTCCCCCCACTTGTACAGGCACATCTACCGCGCGCACAATGGCTTCAATTGCCGACAGGTTGATTGGATGCCCCGCCTTCGCCCCATCGAGATCCACTACGTGCAGCAGAGAAGCGCCTTCCGCTGCCCATTGGCGGGCAACCTCTACCGGATTCTCATCAAACGTTTGTGCCTGCCCGTAATCCCCCTGATATAGCCGGACACAGCGCCCTTCCAATAAATCGATCGCCGGAATAACATCCATTCTGTTTTCTTCTAAGTCAACCTACTGCACAGTAGCCCATGACCTGGAGCAAAATCAATGCTGTAGAGGCGATGGGGGATTGGGGAGAATATCAAGCGTTGAGAGTTTATGGGGGAAAGGTGAAGGCAAAAGGCACATAGCAGAAAGTTGCCTACCACTTGACCCCTACCACCTTCTCCTTTCCCCCGACACCTGACACCTGACACCTCGTTAACCTAACCTTTAAGATTCCCGGTGCAGTACTTTATTTTTCTGAAGTTTGTGAAGTTCGATCAGGGCTTCTCCGCAACAGGAGTAACAATTTAGACAAGGTGGTATTGCCCTTAAATTTCTGCTTAGGTAGAATCTACGTTTTGAGAACATTGGAGCATTATTGGTTCATGGGTATCTCTGCTTCAGCCTGTACTTTTGCTAACTCAGGTCATAATCCCCTTCAGTATCGACCTGAGGAAGTATCGTTGGTTCCTACAAGCCCTCACTACATCTGGTATAACCGGGGCAAAATGCTGACCTGGCAGGGGCATTATGAAGCAGCACTGACCAGTTTTGACATTGCTTTACAACGTCACCCCAACCATCATCAAACGTGGGTTTATCGAGGGGTTGTGCTGGCTTACCTGAAATGTTATGAAACTGCCCTTGCAAGTTTTAATCAAGCTCTGGAACTGTCCCCCGACAACCGAGAAATCTGGATCTTTCGGGGGGCTGTTCTGGCTTTCTTGAACCGCCAACGTGAGGCAAGAAATAGTTACAACGTTGCCCTTAGCATTCAACAGCGTGGCTTTACCATTTGTGAGGAATATCCAACGACATGGATGCCTAATCGTTTGGAAGCGGCATCATGAGGTAGATGTGAGGTGTCAGGTGTCAGGTATTTGATTAAAAGACACAATTCTGGCTCCTGGATTTTGCCTGCTGGTTCCTAAATTTGGCTTCTCTTTTCCAAATTGCCCGGTAACATGGCAGCAGTCGAGCCGGAGTCATTTGGAACATGGTTGCTGCCTCACCTCGCTTCCCAGATATTCAGACCCATTGGGCGCGATCGTTTATTGAGGAACTAGCACGGCGCGGAATTGTTCGCGGATTTGAGGATCAAACTTTTCGTCCCAATCGCGCACTCACCAGAGCCGAATTTGCAGCGCTTTTATTTGTGGCGTTTCCCCGTGCTGGCACCCGTCCTTATGTGCCGTTTGGAGATGTGCCAGCAAACCACTGGGCAGTCAATGCTATTCGCTGGTCCTATGAGACTGGCTTTTTATCAGGCTACCCCGGTCGGCAATTTCGCCCGGATGAGTCGATGCCAAGGGTTCAGGCGTTGGCATCCTTAGCCGGAGGACTGGGATTTCCGTCGTCGGGTAAAGTACCACTGGCAACGCTGTACCAGGACAATGGTCAGATTCCAGGCTGGGCTACGGGGGCGATCGCCGCTGCCACCGTAGCCGGAATTGTGGTGAACTACCCCTCGCTCCAACAACTTAAACCGTTACAGTTAGCCACTCGTGCAGAAGTAGCGGTCTTTATCTATCAATGCCTGGTGTACCTGGGACAGGCACCGGCGATCGCCTCTGAATACCTGGTGCAGTGGGTGCAAACCGCGAATGTCAGTCACCGTCGGGAGTTTCGGGCAGTGTGGGTGGCAACTGTCTGGAATTCGGATTTTCCCTCTCAGCAGGGACTTTCCAGCCAACAGCAACAGACAGAACTGGTTTCCATTCTGAACCAGATGCAGGCGCTGAATTTGAATGCTCTGATCTTGCAGGTACGACCGGAGGGGGATGCCCTCTATGCTTCTCAGTTGGAGCCGTGGAGCAACTGGCTGACGGGCACCCAGGGAAAGGCACCGGAGCCATTTTATGATCCGCTGGAGTTTGCGATCGCCCAGTGCCACGAACGCAACATCGAACTGCATGCCTGGTTTAACCCCTACCGTGCTAGAACCTCTCAACGAACGGTCAATGTCCATCCTCATATCGCCGTAACCCATCCTGGTGTGGTTTATCCCTGGGGAAACCAACTCTGGATGGATCCGGGCGCAAAGATAGTACAAGATCAAGCATTCAACGTCATTATGGATGTGTTGCGTCGGTATGACGTAGACGGCATTCACCTGGATGATTACTTCTATCCCTATCCCATTGCCGGTCAAACCTTTCCTGACAGCAGCACCTACCAGGCTTATCGAGCCAGTGGCGGCACTCTTTCCCTGGCAGACTGGCGCAGAGAGAACGTCAATCAACTGATCCAGCGGCTTGCGACCCGAATTCGAGCAGAAAAGCCCCATGTCAAATTTGGGATCAGCCCTTTTGGCATTTACCGTCCTGGGCAACCAGAGCAAATTCGCGGGCTAGATGCCTACGACCAGCTTTACGCCGATTCCCTGAAATGGCTCCAGCAGGGCTGGGTTGACTACCTTGCTCCCCAGCTTTACTGGCGCATAGACCCACCTGCCCAGAGCTATCCTGTTTTGCTGAACTGGTGGGTGGGCAGTAACTCTAAGCAGCGCCATATTTATCCCGGTAACAACCTGGGACAACTGGATGGTAGAAGCTGGGATGTGGCAGAAATTGAGCGTCAAGTCGAGATTACGCGCACGCTCAGTTCGCAACTGGCACTGGGCAACATTTTTTTCAGCATGAGTGCTTTTACCAACAACCGGCTGGGAATTCGCGATCGCTTTCAAATTGCGACCTATCGCACTCCGGCTCTAGCTCCGGTTATCCCCTGGTTGAAGGCAACACTCCCCACTCAGCCCCAACGAGTTCAGGTGCAAAACAGCAAACTAACCTGGAGTGTCGCCAGTTCAGCTATCCGGAGTTGGGCACTGTATCGGCAGGATGGCAGCCAGTGGACATTACTACAAGTGCTGCCTGCTTCTGTTACGGCGATTACCATCGGGCAGGGAACCTATGCTGTGAGCGCCGTGAATCGCCTGTCTCAGGAAAGTGTCGGGGTTGTTGTTTCTGTGTAAAACATCTGTGTGAAACAACGGATCGCAGCCTCCAAGCTAAAACGCTAGACTGGCGAAAGTTCCCCTTGAGTTAAGAACTATCACCCAGGCACCTGCGAATGCTGATTGAGGGACTAATTACGCTGCTGCTGGGCTGGCTGGCATTTCGCTGGGGTGTCCGGTTTGGGCGCTTTTTGCTCCGCAAGGGAGCCACAGCCAACGATTTGTTTAAGGGTAAAACTGCCGTTTCGCTACTGTTTCTGGGACTCTACATCGGCTTGGTTGTCCTAGCGCTGAATGTGCCCCAGATGCAGGTGTTGCCGCTGCAATGGCGAATTTATGGAATGCAGGTGACCTGGACAATCCTGCGGGTAGTGCTGCTGGGCTTCTGTGGGCTGGCATATATCGTGAGTTGGAAGACAGCGCGATCGCAGGTGATTGCGGTTGTTCTGCTCGGTTTGCTGGGGGTGGGCGGCTTCAGCACAGCCGAAGCGTACTTCCTGGCACCCATCTATCCAGAACTGCACAATAACTTACAGCCAAATGGGGTTTTTAGACAAACCTCTACAAGCAGTTGCGCTCCTGCGGCTTTGGCAACAGTGCTGCGTCAGTGGGAGATGGATGCCACCGAGTCGAGTGTGGCAAAGCTGGCTGGCACCAGTCGCCTGGGAACTTCCATGCCCCAACTGATTGCCGCCGCCCGTGACCTGGAAATGGATGGGGTTGAACTCGCCCCCACCTGGGAGCAAATGCAGCGGATTAACCGTCCGGGTGTGTTGGGGGTGTGGTTGCTGGATGGTCCCCGCAAGTTGCCCCATGCCGTCGCTTTGCTGGCAATGAATGACCAGTTGATGGCGATCGGTGACCCAGCCAGGGGAAAGATTTTTGTGTTAGACCGTGCTCAATTTGCCGAAATCTGGCGGCGGGAGTATGTTCCCATTTTCCGTCGAGGCGAAACCGCGATTACCCAAACTCAGGCAATGGCTTACCTGAAGAAAGCAGGCTTTGCCAGTCAGTCTGCCCAGGACTTTAAACAGAAACTCCAGCAATTCCAGCAAGCGGTGGGAATTAAACCAACCAGTTACCTGGACACTCAAACTATTTTGCTGCTGATGGGTCCCTCCCTGGAAAGAGTACCCACGTTGAAAGAATATCAGGTCAGTCGGTAATCAAAACCGGAATTCGGTTAAAAAACCAGTAGACGCACTGAGCAAAAGTAAGGTTTGGAGAGAGTTTGTAAAGAACCAACGACTGCTAGAAGAGGAGAAAATTTACACATTAGTTTTACAGGGTAGCGATCGCGCTGGCAATCAAACCTGTCCTTTGACCTATGATTTCTTTACCCCAGGCGATCGCAGAGTTGTTGTTGATGTTGGATCTCTGAGTTGAAGAGATAAATTCACGCCAGTTGGAACTTCTCTTCAGGCATCAGGTTTACAAAAGTTCTACGCCGAGATTGAAAAAAGTTTCCATACTGGCTCCGGGATCCAGGTAAATCAAATGCTCTCCGGTATTGAGGGCATTGCGGGGAGCGGTCCAGGGTTCCAGACAGTAATAGTCCTTGCCTTTAACCGTCCAGAACACCAGGGTTGAAAAGGTGTTGCTGTATTCCAGCGTGAGTTGGAGGGACTGGCTGAGATCGCGCACGGTTGCCGTTTGATGGGAAACACCAACAAAAGCAACATCGATTTCATCCTGCTCAAAGTCAAACTTGCCATTGAAGGGATGGACGGTTTTTGTCATCTGATCTAGAAAACTGCTAGCAGGAATGTCAAATTCCAGTTGAGTTTTGTCTGCCACCTGAAAATAGGGGTGAAAACCTGCTGAAAAGGGCATTGGCACTTCAGAACGGTTGGTATAACGCTGGTGAGTTGCCAGGGTGCCATTGTGCAGAGTGTAGGTAAAGGTCAGCTCAAACTCGAAGGGATAGACGGCACGGGTCTGCTCATTACTGGTCAGGCTCAACACCAGACTACCCCGATCTTGAGTCACCTGGTCGGTAATTTCCCAGGGCAAGTCGCGGGCAAAGCCGTGCTGCTTCAGACTGTGCTGCTCTCCACGATAGGTATAGGTATTGTCTGGCAGGTTGCCACAGATAGGAAACAAAATAGGAATCCCGCCCCGTACAGACATTGACGGATTGGCAAACCGTTCGGCATCCAGATAAAGGATATCTCGCCCGTTTACCTGCCAGCGAGTGACCATCCCCCCCCGCTCTGGCACGACTTCCAGGCTTGCTCCAGTTGCTGGATTGGACAGGATATAAGTCTTGAATGGATTGTGTTTCAGGGCGATCGCAAACATGGCGGTTACCAAATGGCGGCTGCCATCAATGCTACCGCAGGCTCTGGTTGAACCTCTTCCTCCAAAACCGGGGAAATCAACTCCGACTCCCTATAGCCATGAAAACGAGTCGTCAGTTCGCGAGAATGGGATAAATAACGCAGCGCTATCCTTTCTGCGTCCCGGTCTGGTTCGGCAAATGCCCCTTCCATAGAGTAGTCAACCTGACTGGAGGGCTTCGATGAATCATGATCAGGAGCAGGTGGTTGGCTGAAATCCATCGGTGCTGGGGAATCAGAAGAATCGGCTGCACCTGCATCATTGTAGTAGTTGGGAGAATCAACCGGATCCGCCGGACCCCCAACCGCCCCAGGAGGGGAATCAGAAGAATCGGCTGCACCTGCATCATTGTAGTGGTTGGGAGAATCAACCGGATCCGCCGGACCCCCAACCGCCCCAGGAGGTTCTAGAGCATCAAAGGACGGAATATCCTGTTCTAAAATCCTTTCAGCCTCCCTGAGCAGGCGCTCAGCCTCTGCCGGATCGGTCAAGGAATCGCCCCCATCTTCGATCGCTTCATCTGCTGGCATTTCAGCTTCACCGGAGGAGGAAGGGTAGGTGTCTGTGGACTCAGACGCAGACGATCCGGCATCAGGAGATGGGGAATGATCCCAGGTTTCAGATTGGGTACTGGGTGAAGCGGATTCGCTGGTAGCTGGAGGACTATAGGGATTCGCAGCATCTTCTGGGAGGGTTGAGTCTGGAGATGCCATGTCTTGGGGAATGGTGGGTTCTGCGGCAGGGGACACTACACCGCCAGGAGTCGGTTCCGGTGAAGATTCCGAATTTTCTACAGGAGAGGGGGTTACCGTCCCGGTAGAAGGTGACGGTTCTACTGCTGGGACAGTTGCATCGGCTGGGGCAGTCGATTTGGGTGCAGGCGAGGCACTGCCATCTGGAGTTTGTTGCTCAATGAATGGGGTGGAGGTTTCCGGCGGGTTAGAAGGCTGAGTCACAGGAACGACTGGGGTGGGTTCCACTTTGGGAGCCAACTGAGCATCTAAAACAGCCGCCGATTGCATGGGCTGGGTAAAGCCAGTGGACAGATCGCCAATGTGCTTAAGGATTTGAGCCGCGCGATCGCCATCTACTACCTGAGGCTGATAGTTTCGCACCTCTACCGGCAAAAACTCGACCTTCATCTGGCGATCTTTCAGTGCCACCTTTAGCACCGCTGTATCATAATCTTTGCGCGTGTTCCCCCCAAAGATAAAGTTGCCCAGAGAGTAGGCGATCGGTCGTCCTTTATAAATCTCCGCTCCCTGCAACACATGGGGATGGTGTCCCACAATCAGGTCGGCTCCCTGGTCAATCGTAAAGTGCGCCAGGTCAACCTGCCACTCAGCCGGGTAATTTGCCAGTTCCTCACCCCAATGGAAATTCACGACAACCCAATCCACCTGATCCCGAATCGACTTGATGTCGGCAGCAATTCGGGCTTCATCAGCAAAATTGGTACCGGCTTTTTTTGCCGTAGCGGCATGAAAATCGGTACCGTAATAACCCAGGTAGGCAATCCGTTGCCCCTTCACTTCCACAATCCTGGGACGACGAGCCTCGGTTTCATCCCGCCCTGCACCCATGTGCAAAATGTTGGCATTATCCAGGGTTTCTATTGTCTCAATCAGACCGGCTTCCTGGAAATCCATCGTATGATTGTTCGCCAGGTTGACCAGATCGACTCCGCCTTTCTGTAAGACCTTGACTGATTCGGGCGCTGATTTGAAATTAAACTGCTTGTCGGGCAGGGGAATGGTGGCTTTTGTTAGCGGGTTTTCCAGATTCACTATTGCCAGATCTGCCTCGCGATATTCGGGCATCGCCGCAAAGGCATGGTCATAATCCTTCCCGATCGCCTCTTCAAATGCTTCTGCCAGCGTTACGTCGCCCGAAAACATCAGCGTCACCATCGGATCCTTTGGATTCATGACCCGGTCATGCTTTACCACAGGCACAACTTCCAGGGCTGCCTGCACCGTATTTGGGCGATCGACTACCTGCTCACCAGCACTGGCTGAACCGCCTTGAGTATCCGGTTGCGAAGAGGCAGCGGCATTTGTCTGCTCAACAGGAGCTTTAGAAAAGCCTAGAATACAGCCAAACAGAAAGGCAAACACTGGAGCACCGCTGACCAGAAAAGCACGGAAGGTTTTGATCTGCGCCTTTTGCTGAGTGACCTGTTGCACCTGGGTACGAAGCTGTTTTGACTGCTGCTGGCGCAAGCGCCGGGCAGGGGAAACGACCTTTACTGACTGTGCCCAGAGGATTTGAGACTCTCCCACAAATCGGGCAGCAATTTGCGCTCCTTCAATCACCGCTGAGTTCAAATGCCAGATGCGATGGCAGATGTAGCGCACCAGATAATCACGGCGATCTTCGGGTAACTCTCTCGATTCAGTCCAGGGCAGATCAACCAAAATCTTCAGGCAGCCAGGATGAGCACTACTCACCGAGGCTGCCATGCCGTAGGGCATCAAATACTGATTAATCCAGTGGGCGATCGCCTGAAAGTTGCCTGCTTTTGCCAACTCCACAATGGGTGGTTGATACAATTCGTCCGTGTAAACCATTGGTGCAAATCCTCACTATCCGCCACGCCTGTCCCAAAACCAACGCCACTCCCTAACATTTCAGCGCAACTGATTGCGCCTATTAGTTCATTAATACTCGATAACTTTCTAAAATTTCAAAAAAATTCGGGTAATCTGGCAACATTTAGAATTTTTAGTCCTAAAAAACTCGATCGCCAATTTATTGCGCTTCTAACCAAACCTGTAAATCAGCCAAACTCGTAAAATCAAGCAATACCTCCCCCAACTCTTCCAGGGTAGTTAAGGACAAGCCAGCCATTAAAGAGCGTACTCCCTCAGGGAGTTCTCCAAAACACCGGGTCAACTGATAGAAAATTACATTCGAGAGCGCTTCCCTGCCTTCTTGTCTGCCTTCTTGTCTGCCTTCCTCCTTGATTTCTCGGTAAACTCTCGTTTCCTGAAGGGTGATTCCTAGCATCGACTCCACCTCTGCTCGGCTTAGTTGGTCAAATCGGTATACCATAATGGTTGTAAGCATCTCTATTATGGCTTGGCTTGCTGGCTCAGATACTTCCTGTCCGGATCTAGCTAGTATATGCCTGGCTTCCTCTGGTGCTTGTTCTGCTTCTACGGTAGTAAGTACGATCAAGCTCAAACAGAAGTGTCGGAAATTGTTGAAACAGCTTGTAAAAAATTGAATCTCGTCGCATAACTTTACGTGGAGATATCCGGAAACACTGACTTGAGGGAATCGATGCTTTGCTCCCAATTGGCTCCATCAAACGGCTCAACTCGAAAAAGGGAGAGGGCATCTTTATCCAGGCAACGGACGTTAATGTCGTAACAGTCGGGGTGCGATCGCGGTCGATAGAAGGCATGAATCCCACAAGTCCGGCAGAACAAATGTCGGGCAATGCCTGTATTGAACGTATAGCTGACCAGGTTATCCTCACCGCTTAATAGCCTGAAGCGATCGGGTGGCACAATCAGATGTAGAAACCCCTTCTTCTGGCAAATTGAGCAGTTACAGTCAGATACCACATACTCGTCTTGCTCGACGGTTACCTCAAACCGAACTGCCCCACAATGGCATCCCCCTGAATATGTAGTAGGTTGAAGCATGATGTTTCTGTCTCCCATATTCCTTATTCCAGAGATACAACCTCACTCAAGCTGGGAACACTTAAACCAAGGAGGTATCATCGTTTACTGCCTCCATGCGCTCGTACACCAATTAGTACTTTGGCGGGGATAGGGTCGTGCAAGCAACGAAACAGCAGCAAATTTTAGGTTACTTCATTGAAGAAGCCAAAGAACATCTCGACACGATTGAACAGGGGTTACTGAACCTAAAAGCGACCATGGCCGATTCAGAACAACTGAATGAGATGTTCCGAGCGGCACACTCTGTTAAGGGTGGAGCAGCAATGCTGGGCTTCAATAGTATTCAAAGAGTGGGTCATCATCTGGAGGACTGCTTTAAGCAGTTGAAAGAACATCCGGTTGAAATTGATCAGAATCTAGAAAATCTTTTTCTCAAAGGGTTTGATACTCTCAAAGATTTAGTAGAAGAACTTCAGTCTCCCTATGGTTTACGGGCAGACGATGCAGAACAGGCAGTTCAGGCAGCAGAACCCTTATTTATTGAACTGCAAGGTTATCTCAATCAACGAATGGGAGGAAAAACGGGTGGGTCTCATTCTCCCCAACCCACTACCAGAACCAGCTCAGAACTGGCTGCCCTGCTCAATGGGGTGTTGAAAAAAATGCTGGAACTGTTCAAACAGGGAGATACACCTGCCAGTCGTCAGCAATTAGTCACCTTCTGCGGACGTATCACTCAATTACACAACAGCCCAGGGTGGCGGAGTCTGGTTCAAACAGCCCAGAGGGCGATCGCGACTTCCAAAAAACCCTATCAAACGCTGGCTCCCCTCATCATCAAAGAACTCAAGCAAGCAGGGGATTTACTGATTGCTGGAAGAGCCAGCGAGATCGTCCCCAGCAAAGCTCTGCAACAGATTGCCTCTGCTCAATCTGCTCCTGCTCAATCTGCTCCTGCTCAGTCTCCTGTCCAACCTGTCCCTACCCCATCGGTCGCTGCTCTTCAGTCAATGACAGGCTCAGCTTCTGCAACCAGTGCAAAAATCACGATTCCAGCAGAGCCACGAGCCGCTGCCAAAGCATTGGTAAATGCATTTAACAAACATCAACTCATTGAACTGGCTGAGTTCATCATGAAGGCAATTCAGTAGGTTTGCACGTAGTAGCTCTTCCTTTCCTTGCAGGTCAAGACCGCGATCGCGGTCTTTTTTTTTGGATGGGGAGTACTCCATAGTTCGTAGTTTGTAGCCTACATACTGACAACCAACTAGGAGAGCTTGGCGTAAATCTAGCTACCGTTCCTAGCACCTGGCACCTAATACCTAACACCCTTTGAATGGTTGCCGAACTTACGCTGCAAAGTACTACTAACCACTGGCTACCGACCAAATAAAAAGGGAGAGACAATGCTCCCCCTTAATCTTTGAACCCACATGGAAAATTTGAATGCGTATAATGCGCTTTCTAATAAGCCAAACCCATGCTACGGGTTGTTTCAGCACCCAGGTAAACCCGAATGCTCAAGAAGTCAGTAGGACAAGCAGTTTCACAACGCTTGCATCCTACACAATCCTCAGTTCTAGGAGATGAGGCTATCTGACCTGCCTTACATCCATTCCAGGGAACCATCTCTAGAACATCAGTGGGACAGGCACGAACGCATTGGGTACAACCAATGCAGGTATCGTAGATTTTGACCGTATGAGACATGTTAAGAAAGGCTCCAAATGATCGCTTGACACTTTGCAGTATCTATCGCTAGTAGCATTAACAGTAATAGCCTACCGCTAATGCTTTAGAGTCAAGGCTTAGTGTACATCACTGCCTGAACCCAAATAGATGAAAGGCTGTAAAACTTTAAAGAATGTAATAGTACTGGGTCTGATGGAAATGGAAGTTTGAGGTACGGTGGGACACTCTGCGTCCCACCGTACCTCAAACCCTTGAAAAGGGCTACAGCAGCGAGCACCTCACTTCAAAGGGATTTAACCCAGTAACCTCTGAACCATTAAATTCCAGCTATTCCGTCCATTTTTTTGGTGCCAGTACCAGTACTCACATCCCCATAGCAAAATAGTAGTGTAGCCAATTGCCGTCAGTTGGGTAACCAGGGTTTGTACCCTTGCAGGATTGGAACTGGGATAGTCAATGTTCTTTACTGCAACCAATTGATTCGGTTCCCAGGGTTCTGCCTGAGCTTCGGCGATCCAGGCTTCTTTACCACTGGTGAGGAGGATTTGCTGCCAGTGCTTCAATTTGTTCCACAAGGGTGGTAGTGCCTCTACATAAAAAGGGGAATTGCCAATGGGCACTTTTGTGTAGACGTTTATACCAACGGCATCCGCCAGAGTAAGACTGGCGCGGAAAGCTCGATCGTCTGTGGGAAACTGGGCAGCAGGTAGGGTAATAGCATTGGTAAGCAGAATTTTCTGGTGCGGTAAGGCAAGCGATCGCACTCGCTCCACCTCCTGCCGCACAAACGGTTCGCTGAGGAACCGCCCACCCGTAATTTCTAGACGGGCAAAGGGTTCATTCTCGATCTGCCAGTACTTTATAGCTGGAGCAGAGCGGGTGTGGTCAACGACTTGTTCGACAAAATGGATGGTGCGATCGCGAATTTCTGGATGTCGGTCAATTGGTTGAGAACTGCCAGAGGTGTCATTGCGGCTACTCAACCAATTTGGAAAATGGAATTCTGCCCAGCGGGGGGCTTTCATCCCTACTGTTAGTATCACCTCAATCCCATATCGGTGGCTTTCATCCAACAGCCAGTCCAGGGTTGAAAAATTAAACTGATTGTTGATCGGTTCAATTTCATCCCAGTAGCTACATAGCCGCACCCGGCGAAAACCCAGGGAGCAGAGGTATTGGAATGTTTCCCGATCATCCAAGCCCATGTACCGGCATTGAAGCTGACTGAATGTGGTTCCCAGAATCACCATCCACTCACCGCTATTTTGTGGTTCTAAGCGCAGTGGATGCCAAAATCGTTGCTTCCTGGATAGCAATTTCGCGCTGCCGCTGGTTCCCCCGTGGGGTCACAACCCATTGATTCAAGCCGTGCAGATGATCATACAAACCAACGACTGAAATCATGTTTTTGAAAACCGTGTAAATAAAGATCAATACTGAATGCTGAATAAAATAAAACATTGGGTAGCGAACAGCCGCAACGCGCATCGTGACCAGCGTTTGAAAAATACCGCTGGAAAAGGTAACAATCGTGCTGAACAGCAGATATGGATTTTCAGAAGGTGGCAGGTAACCGTGAAACAAAAACAAGCTGACAATGAGCGGCAGGATTTGCAGTGCAATTAATGAGTAAAACACGCAGTAATAGAGTAAATAAGTCCAATAAAATTTCTGCAAGAGCGTCAGCTTTCTCGATCGCCAAACGCGCCGCTGATACTTGAAGCTCACTTCCAGCCATCCCTGGGCCCATCGTTTACGTTGAAACCAGAAGGAGTGAAAGTCGGCAGGTGCCAGTTCGGTTGTAATAATGCTGCGATCGTGAACAATACGGTAACCGCTTAGCAGGGTTCGCATCGACGCATCAATGTCTTCGGTCAGCATAATTGGGTTGAACCGAATTTGTTGCAGAACCGAGGTACGCCAGTAACCATTGGAACCGCCGAAAATCGTGGAATCTGTCAAGAAAGATTTGGCAGCGTGGCTGACTCCATAAAGACTTTCAAACTCAACTGCAATACATTGAGTCAGCAGATTGTGTGCGTGATTGCGAATAATATTGCGTCCCTGCACAATATCGTAGTCATACTCCAGCCATCGCCATGCCCGGTAAAAACAATCAACCGCTGGGTGATGGTCCGCATCTAAAATGCAGGTAATTTCTCCTGTCACCACATCAAGGGCAGCATTCAAATTTTCTGCCTTAGAACGGCTACCGGATACCCGCAGCAGGCGTAATTCGGGATGGGCTTTTGCCAGCAACCGCAGGTCATCTTCAATGGGTAAATCGACTGGGGTGTTGTATGCCAGAATCAATTCCATGCCACCTGCCGGACGCTGGACATGGGTCAGAATATACTGAATCGTTTCCAGGATAATGTCCTGTTCGTTGGGCAAATAGGCAGCCACCAGAAAGGAACAGCGGGGGACAGGGCTAGGCGAGATAGGGAGCCGGTAGCCACTAATTCCAAACCTGACTTTAATTGGCTGGAGCACTCTATCTAGCTTGTTATGGAGGGAATATTTGCCTTCCACTGCAAACCGTCGAAATAGAGCACTGCTGCCCTCAATGAAAATAACAATGGAACTGAACAGAAAAAAAGTGGCGATCGCCACATGAATGTCAACTAGATTCAGTCCCCCCAATCGCAGACAGTAATAAAAGATAGTAGGAACGCCGATGAGCAAAATATGGGTATACACTAGCTTTTGCAAATCTTTCGGCCACTTCCTCACGTCAAACATCGTTCACTCCTCAGGGTTAGGGATTTTGGCTTAAGAACAATCAAGCTGCACCAAATTTAAGAAATAACATTTAAGAAATAGTGGAATCCTTTTTTACTTCTGATGAGGAGCGGCTATTTCCGGCAAGTTCCAGGTCTTCTTCATTTACCCAGAGCGATCGCTGTCCATCACTAACCTGGCAAAGAAAAAACTCCTGCTCATCCAGCAGTTTTTCTACTTTCACCACCTGCCAACCAGCCCTGCCCTGATAGTACACTCGATCTCCTGCCTGGGGTGTCCAGACCCGACGCCGGACAACGGGTTGTCGGTTCAGTACATAATCCACGTCCTGCAAAATTCCAATCACCAATCCCCGCAAAGAAGGCAGCGTGTAGTCAGCCAGAATTGCGATCGCCCAGGTCCCCAACACCATTACGGGCAACCAGTGAGTATACAGTGAGGGGCTATCCCGAATAACCAGCTTAATCGTATAATCTGCCACCAGGCTGGAAAGGAGAAAATAACTGTAGCTGTAAGGACCTAATGTATTCAGAACCATTGCGACCTGCCCCTGGGCGATCGTGCGAAAAAAGACCATACAGCAGAGGCTGAGACCAATCGGCACCAGTAGATCTGCAAAAACCCAGCCCAGTCGGTAGAACTGGCAAATAAAGCCTACAAGGTAGACCCCGATCCCAACCATTAAAGCTTTTTCGGGTTGCCAGAACACTGGACCTTTGCCTTTGCAGTAGTAATGACCCATTACCATGCCAAGCACAAAGGTGCTAAGCTTTGCCGGAAACAATAGAAAAGGGTACCAGCCAACCGAGGTATCAAACAACACGTAGGTGGGATGTCCATCAAACTGGTAAACCGCCAGCGCCCGGTAGCCCACTGTCAACACCGTACTAACTAGCAGTAGATTGACCGTGCCCCACCGTAACAACAAAGTCCACAGCAGAGGAAAAAGCAGTCCAAAACTCAAAATTAGCGGCATGAAGCCCCAGGTGCTAGTGGTTGCTCTTAAGAGTTCACCGCTAAAGTCAGCCAGGAGGGGAAAGGTTGCGGCTGCAAACATTTGCCAGGGATTGGGAATCGCCAGGTTGGTCGCTACCCCGATCGCCCAAAGAACCGGCAGAGACAACCAGACGATTGTCCAAAAGGGAAACAGCAGTCGTAGTATCCGACGTTTGAGAAACTCAGTAACATTCAACGGTTTGCCCTTCTGGGAAAGTGCGAGGCAAAAGCCGCTGATGAGAACAAACACATCCACAAACTGAAAGCCAAACCATGCCGGAATGCTGAGCAGTCGGAGTAGCAAGCCCCGATCAGAAAAACTTTCGACCGGGGCAAGTAACTGCTCTAAATTTTCTGAAAGACCAATGGGCTGTGGGGTATAGGCATAGCCCGTAAAAAGCAACTGGGCATGATAGAGCAATAAAAGAATGACTCCCAGAATCCGAACCCCTTCCAGCCAACCTAAACGCTGAGATCGAGAAACCCTTTTATTAACCATCTATCCTTAGCAAAAATAAATAGAGAATTTGTCAGAAAAATTATTTACAGCAAGCGGGCTAATCTGCAAACAGATTCTTTTCTAGATTGTGGGTGCTTTCCCCCGCCCAGGGACTAAGAATCGTGGATTTAATAACCCCGCAAACTGTACGGGCGTGTTTTGCAGTCCAATTTGCCTGGCACGATGGATTTGACGGCAAAACCCGCCCCTACCCAATTCCGAACTTATTTAATTCTCATTCCTAAGCAGATCTCAGCCTCAAAAACTTCTACACCTGATTATGGCTGACCTATAAAATTCTGGTTTCCCAAAATTTAGAGGTCTCGCCTTCAACCACTATTCGGCTCAGAGTTCAGTATATTCCATTACAAATTTCTGTGAGATTAGCCTCATTTGAATCCTTTTGGTTTCTTAGGAAGAAACCTGTATGGTCAGAGTGGCTCCTGGAAAAAGTACACACTTCTTTATAGTCTTATAGCCTATTGTCAGGTTATTTAAACACTAGCTTTGAGATAGATGCTGGTGCTTCGTAACAGAAGTTTGATGCCCTTGGTGTAGAAATATAGATGGGGAGTGAGGCGATGAGTCGTTCATCCATCTATCCACCTAATCTATAGCTCATCCGCTTAAAAGCAACCCAGGCATTTTTTTGCGGTTTACCTTTGAAAAAGTCGAAATTTCCTACTGCGCTGGCTTTAGACGGTTGTTCCTTTGTCAGACAAAAATTTACCTGTGAGTAGAATGAAGCAATAATATCAGGTCCTGAATATGCCCCAGGTTTCCAATTCAGAAGCTAACTTTCTTTACCAGCAGGGCTTGCAGCTTAGTCAGGTCAGTTCCTATGAGGATGCTATTTTCAGCTTCGATCGAGTGCTGGGAATTCGCCCTGATGACTATCTCACCTGGTATCAAAGGGGAGTGGCACTTTACGAACTGGGGCGCTATGAAGAGGCTGTCACCAGCTTTAACCAGGCACTGGACTTGAAACCTGACTATGTAGAAGCATTAAACAGTCATGGCATGGCACTGTTTAACCTGGGCAGCTATGATGCGGCGATCGCAAGCTATGACAAAGCCATTAAGCTCAAGCCCGACTTTCACCAAGTCTGGTATAACCGGGGAAATGCTTTAGATAAAACCGGCTGTTACGAAGATGCCCTTGCCAGCTACGACCAAACCCTTCAGTTTGACCCAGAATATGCCAAATCCTGGTACAACCGGGGCATCATGTTGTACAAGTTGGGACGCTATCAAGAGGCGATCGCCAGCTACGATATGGCAATTCAGTTCAGACCCCATTACTCCAATGCCTGGTATAACCGCGCCAATACTCTAAATCAACTCAATTGTTATTACGATGCGCTGGTTAGCTACGACCGCGTGTTAAACATCAAGCCAGATTGGTATGGAGCCTGGTACAACCGGGGCAATATGCTGCATAAACTGAGACGTCACGAGGACGCGACTGCCAGCTACAATAAAGCCCTGGAACTGAACCCTCAACTCTATGAAGCCTGGTACAACCGGGGGAATGCTCTGGATGCACTAGGACACTACGAAGATGCGATCGCCAGCTACCGTAAGGCTCTAGATTTGAAGCCAAACCTGCGAGAAGCCTGGTATAACTGGGGTTGCGCCCTGCATAAATCAGGTCGTTACGAAGAAGCCCTTACCTGCTATAAGAAAGCCATTAAACTCAATCCCGCTTTTGCCAAAGCCTGGTACAGCCACGGCATTGCTCTCCGTAAACTAGGACGGTATACCGAAGCGATTAATAGCTTTGACAAAGCGGTTCAGTTTCAGCCAGACTTTTGTGAAGCCTGGTACCGCCGGGGCTTATCCCTGGGTCATATGGGGCAAAATGAGGAAGCTATTGCCAGCTACGATCGGGCACTTGCAATTAACCCAAACTTTTATCCTGCCTGGTATAGTCGGGGAGCAGCCTTCAGCCATTTGGGCAATTATAAAGCTGCCGTGAGCAGTTATGACACTGCCCTCCAAATCAAGCCTGACTTTCCCGATGCCCTGAGTCGGCGTGAACTTGCAATCGGACGCTACAAACAAGAGCAAGAACAACACGCGATCGCAGGTGAACGAGAAGAGAGTGAAGCCTCTCACGACCACCACCGCTCAACTAGCGAGTCGATCCAATCTTTTCCCCATCGGTCATGAGCAAAGAGTTGGGTAAAGAGTGAGGAGTTGAGAGTGAGAAGTCTATCGGTCAGTTTACCTCCAACACATTCACAGACTGCGTGAAAGCATCTGGCGTACAGATTAGTATGGATGGTCGTGGGCAGATTTTGCTTCACAACAAACAACACCCCATAGAAATGGGCATTTAATTTGCCCTCCTGGCAAACGTTCATCCCATCAGAATGACGCGATCGAGGACGTGAATTACTCCGTTGTCTGCTTCGATATCGGCTGCCAATACCGTGGCATTTTTAACCTCAAACCCATCCGAGGTATCAATCCAAATCGGTGATCCTTCAATGGATGTGAGAGAATCCACCTTTTCCAGATCCGCCTTCATCCACTTACCGGGAACCACATGAAAGGTGAGAATGCGAGTTAGTTGGGGGACATTTTGCACCAGGGTTTGAATGGTGCCGGGAGGCAGTTTGGCAAAAGCTTCATCATTGGGTGCAAAAACTGTGAACGGACCTGGACCTTTCAGCGTTTCGACTAAGTTAGCAACCTGAACCGCCGTAACCAGCGTTTTGAAACCATCTGCATTGACTGCGATATCGACAATGTCTGCCATTGATGTGCCTCGGTTGTTCGTTGTTAGTCAGTAGTCAGTGGTCAGTGGTCAGTAGGAGGGGTGAGGGGAAGTTGAAAGTTGAGAGTTTGAAGTTCAGACATGAGGGTTGCCAATAACCAATGACCAACTAATCACTCACAACACCCCCACCTCACACCTCACCGATAATCTTGCAACTGAATGTCCCGTAACCGCGCTTCCGGGCGTTTGAATCGATCGAGTTGAGCCTCGAAAAAGTGACGATTTGCCATTAGGTGTTTTGAGTTGGGGTCATCCAGGGGATAGAGCAGGGCGGTGCGTAATGCCTGGATCACCGCAGAGGTGACGTTGTACATCGATCGCTGGAAACTGATTCCCAACTGAACCAGCATGTCATCTTCGCCCCGGCAGAATTGCTGATAGTAGTCCACCAGGTAGGGAGGCAAGAAGTGCAGCATGTCCTGCATCAGCAGTGTGGGTGGAATCCCGGCGGAGCCAACGGGAAACACATCGGCGTAGAGAATGCCGTAGTGAAAATCTTTTTGATCCGCTGGAACCTGCTGTGCCTGAGCATTGTAGGACTTGGTGCCGCGGAAGGGAGAAGTCCGGTAAAAGACGGCTTCCACATAGGGGAGAGCCGCTTCATAGAGCCACATGAAGCCCTTTGATTTAGGGATGATTTCGTAGCACTCACCCCGGATATAAACATGGTGGTAAATCGGACGACCAGCGATCGCAAAGATACCGTTAACCAAAAAATTCATTGCCTCTGGCACGGTTGTCAATTTGCCCTCATCGTAGAGGTCAGACATCTCGAAAAAGACGGGAGCCATGACTTCCCAGAACAACCCCAGATTCGCATAGTAAGACAATTCCCGCACCTGCTCCAGAAACATTTCCGGGAACAGCTTGTACAGTCCCAGCATCAGCGGATTGCCTTGAAAATAGGCGCGAATGGCGCGATCGGCATTGGCTTTGTATTCATCGCTATCGAGGTAGGGGTCAAACTGTCCCCCCATGCCCCGATGCCAGAACATCGCCCGCATACAGGTTTCTGCAAATTCCATGTTGATGCGATCGTGCCACAGATGATGAAACAGCTTGGGGAGTTTCTGTTTCATCTCTCCTTTTTCAATAAATTCCAGCAGTTCTGGATGGGCAGTCGCTTCTCCCCGCCAGATGCGCAGATCGGCATCATCGCCTGCGTAGTGATTGTGCAGGTCGAGGTACTCTTTTGGCAGGAAGTATTTGAAGGCGGGTAACGGATTGAGAAACACCCGCTCAGCAATGTAGAGCAAATCTCGCCAATAGAAATCCATAGGCACCGCATACGCCTTGTAAATCCCAATAATTTGCATGAGATTTTCGGGCGTGTCGGGCAGCATCGAACCACCCGATTCTAAGCGGTGGATGACATCGGCAAATTCATGGGTTGAAGGAGGGATCGGGGTTTGGGGAAGGGTTGCGGTGGTCATAGGGGTGGAGGGGTGGAGGGGTGGGTGAGTGGGTGAGTGGGTGGAGGAGTCAGGGAAAGGTGGAGCTTGAGATTTGAGGCTTGAATTTATACGTCATAGAGTATTAAGTCAAAAAATACCTTCTACTCTTCCCCTTTTCCCCTCTTCCCCCATCTACCCATCCTCATCTGAAGCCTGAGCGATCGCCATTTGAACCGTACCAGGAACGGCTGCGACCATTGCGGTGCTAGTGGATTCGCTCCAGCGGACGAGCCAGGTGGGTTGAATGCCTAAGAAGAAGATGGTGATGGCAAGGATTAATGCTGGAACCCGTTCGCGCCATTCGACTTTAGGGAAGTAGGCGATCGCGTTGTCTAATTTGCCAAAGCAGGTGCGGTTCAGCAGAATCACAAAATAAACGGCAGTTAAACCGGTTCCGACCACACACAGGAGTGTTTGCAAGGGGAAGACAGAGTAACTGCCCTGGAATACTAGAAACTCAGACACAAAGCCAACTAGACCGGGAATTCCTGCGCTTGCCATGCCGCCCAGAACTAGCAGGGCGCTGACCAGGGGCAACCCCCGAATCGGGTTCATCAAGCCATTCAGAACATCCAGATCGCGGGTGCCGACTTTTGCCTCCACCACACCGACCAGGTGGAATAGAATTGCCAGAATCAACCCATGTGCCACCATTTGAGTGATCGCTCCCACCAGGCTGAGGGCAGTCAATGCGGCACCACCCAGGAGGATGTAGCCCATGTGACCGATCGAGCTATAGGCTACCATGCGCTTGATGTCTTTCTGGGCGATCGCCACCATTGCCCCGTACAACACACTCACGGTCGCCCAGGTTGCCAGTCCTGGAGCCAGGGTTGCCCACGCTTCTGGAAACAGACCCAGTCCAAACCGAAAGATGCCATAGGTGCCAAGCTTTGCCAGCACGCCCCCTAGCAGAATAGCCACTGGAGCGGATGCGGCGACATAGGTATCGGGCAACCAGGTATGCAGGGGCACCAGAGGAATCTTGATGCCAAACCCTGCCAATATCAGACCCAGGAACACAATCTGGAGCCACAGGGGCAATGTTTGTCCCATGACAGCTTCGTAGGCAAAGCTGTTAGACCCCTGCAACCAGATCAAGCCCAGAAATGCCACTAAAATCAAAGCACCGGAGAGGGCGGTATAGAGCAGGAATTTAATCGCTGCATAGCTTCGCTTCTCGCCTCCCCAGATGGAAATTAGCAAATAAAAGGGGACTAATTCCACTTCGTAGAATAGGAAGAACAGCAGCAAGTTCTGAGCCAGGAACGCTCCTGCAACGGCACCGCTAACCAGGAGAACCAGGCTGTAGAACAATCGAGGACGTTCAATCTCCTCCTTGCTACTGTAGATGGCGATCCAAGTCAGCAGGCTATTGAGAACCAGTAACGGCAGAGATAATCCATCCACTCCCAATTGGTAATTCAAACCCAGGGTAGGTAACCAGGGCAGGAATTCCTGAAGCTGAAGCAAGGGAGTGGTGAAATCGAACTGGCTGGCAATCCAGAGGGACCACAGCAGGATAATGCCACTAATTGAGAGGGCTACCAATTTTAATTGCCGAACTGGCAGGAGGGCGATCGCGATCGCACCCAGAACAGGCAACCAGATTAATGTGCTTAGCATTGTTTTGATGGTGTTGGGATGGGTAGGTGAGTGAAATGACTAATCACTAATAACCAAATCACTAATGACCAATGACCAATGACTAATGACTAATGACCAACGACAAATAACCCATAACAAAAGACCAGCTCATGCTCACAGCGATTGCAGCTAGACCCAGAGCAATGGTGAAAACATAAAACTGTCCCTGACCGGAGTTGCTGTATTTGAGTACCTCTCCGCTAAAGAGGGAAGCTATTCCGACCAGATTCACGACTCCATCTATAATTCGGCGATCGAACCAATCGGTGATGCGAGATGCCCAATCCACACAGAAAACAATGCTGGAGCGGTAGAGTTGAGGCGTGTAAAGGTCGTAGGCAAATAAGGTTTGAATGCGTTTCCAGGGCAGTTGAATCGGTTTGGGAATGCTTTGTCCAACGTAGACGACTGCTCCAATTCCGCCACCAACCAGGCTCGACCATGACAGCAGTAGCGCCATGTCTTTGTTGAGCATTGCCCAACTGGGAAGCAGCGAAAGGCTCTGCAAAATCAGCGGCAGGTGCAGAGTCATGCCCATCAGAACCGTCATTGGCAGGATAATCAGCCAGAAGTTTTCGGGGGAGCGCTCGGTCATCTGTTTGGGAGAACCAGCAAAAATTAACCCAAACTCACGGATCATGCTGAACGCCGTTAACCCATTGACCAGCAGCAACACCGGGACCAGCCAGGGCTGGGTTGTCCATAATCCATCTGCCAGTTTGAGCAATGCCCAAAATCCACCCAGGGGCGGCAACCCAATCAACCCTGCCACACCCACTAAGCAACACAGCCCTGAAATCGGACGACGGCTCCACAATCCGCCTAGCTGGGTCAAGTCCTGAGTCAGGTTGTTCAACACGATCGACCCAGTACTCATCACCAACAGTCCCTGCGCTAAAGCATGGCTGAGGATAAGCAATAATGCCGCTTCGGTTTGCCCAGTGCCCACGGCGATGAACACCAATCCCATGTAAGCGCTGACTGAGTAGGACAGGGAGCGTTTAACATCAATCTGGGCGATCGCGATCAAGGTGCCCCCCACTGCTGTTAGAGACCCGATCACAATCATTGCGGTCACCACCACGGGCGACAAAGCCAGTACAGGTTCAAGCTTAATCAACACCCAGGCTCCCGTTGCCACCACCACTGAGTTACGCAAAATGGTGCTGGGAACCGGACCTTCCATCGCCTCATCCAGCCACAGGTGCAGGGGAAATTGAGCACACTTACCCATCGGACCGGCTAACAGTGCCAGTCCAACCAGGGCGGCGATGGTTGGATTAACCGTAGCGGTTTCTGACCACCTTGCCAGTTCATTGAAGTCCCAGGTGCCTGCCAATGGATAAATTGCCAGTACCCCCATGAGCAGGAACAGGTCGCCCACCCGTTTGGTCAAAAAGGCATCGCGGGCACCCGTCACTACGAGGGATTGATTGAACCAGATGCCAACCAGCAGGTACGTACCCAGGGTCAGAATTTCCAGAATGATGTAGGCGAAGAACAGGGAATTGCAAAACACCAGGCTACACATTCCGGCTTCAAATAGAGCCAGGAGCGCGAAAAACCGTGACCAACCCCAGTCCATCTCCAGGTAACCAATTGCATACACCTGTGCCAGCAAATTTAAACCCGTCACGACTAAACTGGCACCCACGGTCACGCCAGAAAATTCAATTGGTAAATTTAAATCTAATCCTGCCACTTGTAACCACGAGACAGAAAGCTGCTGAGCTGGGTGCTGCCACACAAACGGGAAGACAGCCAGACTATGCAAAAAGGCAAGCAAGGTCATCAACAGGTTGACATAACCTGCCGGACGGGGACCACTCCGACGAATCAGTGCTGGTGACCAGAGGGCAGAGGCAATTACACCAACAAGTGCGTAGCAGGGAATGAGCCAAACGGTTTCAAGCAAAAATGAAGCCATGCAGTTTACCTGTAGGACTTGAAAGGGATAGGGTTAGTCAGAAGGAAGGAAATCTATCTCTTCTCAAACGATGAGAGAACCGTTTGTATAAACGGGTGAGTTGCTTGTTGCAACCCTTCTATATCAAAAGCATAAAGCTAAATATTTATAACCATAAATCAATCTTTTTCATGCAAAGATATAGATTGAAACCTATGGCAAAATTGAAGGGTAAAGGCGTTATTCCCAGTATAAGGTCGTTTCAGCCTTTCAACCCGTCCTAACCTTAGGGGCGGTAACCAGGTCAGATAAGTTGGAATTAAGCAAAGTATTAGACATCTGTTGCATTCCGATTCCACCCGCAAAACTGATCTTGACGTTATCCCGCGCTGAACACCAATTTGCCTGTTTAGAAATTTCCCCATCGGGCATCCCGTATTTAGCAAACAGCCATCCGTTTTTCTCTCGCTCTTGCTTTTCATACACTCTTTGAAAAAAGTTCAATCTACCTTTAGATAGTTGCAAAGTTTTTTGGCAATCCTAGAGATAGGACCTCTTGCAAGCGTCAACTGGTCAAGCCCCTTTGATGTAACAGATCAGGCAAGACTCCTTCAAAATCTCATGGACAACCGTTTGGACTCTGCTGCGTGGTGTAGCCACGGAAATACCCTGTATAATTTGGGACACTATGATGCCGCGATCGCAGGATATGACAAAGTTTTAGCTCTACAGTCTGACCTTTATGAGGTCTGGAGCTATCGAGGCTATGCTTTGGAGAATCTCGGACGCTATCAAGAAGCGACCTCCAGCTTTGACCAGGCACTCAAAATTCATCCTGAATTTTCTCTGGCATGGCACGGCAAAGGGGTCACCCTGGCAAAAATGGGCTGCTATGAAGAAGCACTAATTTGCTTTGACAAAACGCTAAAGCTTGCCCCCAATGATGTCAAAGCTCGCTATAACCGGGGCAGTGCACTGGCACATCTAAACCGTCATCAGGAAGCCTTAGCTTGCTTCATACGGGTATTGGAAATCGAGCCAAATGACTATAAAGCCTGGTATAGCCAAAGCAAAGCTCAGTCAAACCTGGGCGATCAAACAGCAGCCCTAATTAGTCTTGAAAAAGTACTGATTCTCAAACCCAACTGCTACTATGCCTGGAACTACCGGGGTGTGATCTTGACAAAGCTGGAACGTTATAGCGAAGCCATCGATAGCTTCGATCGCTCCCTTGAATGTAAACCTAATAACCCCGATGCCTGGTATGGTAAAGCTCGTTGTTATGCGATTCAGGGTGAAACTGGACTGGCGCTCAACTTTTTGCAGTACGCCATGAAAATTAACCCCGATCTGTACCGCAGCCTTGCAAGGATTGACTGCCATTTTAGTCAAATCTTAAAAAAACAGCATTTAGCATGCAGTGCATATGAGACAGCGGAAAGATGATGAGGGGAGGAGTGAGGAGTCAAGAGGGGAGCGTCGAGAGTAAAGAACAGGCGGAGGAGAGGGTGGAGATGTGAAGAGTAAAGAGTGAAGAGTTGGGAGTTGGGAGTTAAGTGTTGAAAGGGAAAAGGATAGCTTGGAAGTTCATAGGCACCTGACCCCTACCACCCATTCCATTTTTCTGTTTATCTAGCACCGATTTTGGGCATGTTAACTAAAGCACTGTACTGAGAATCTAGAGTTTATGAGCCACGCTCAAGATATTGAAGTAACCTTTTTCTTTCAGAAAGGGCTATATCTGAATAAGCAGAAGGAATACAGCACTGCTATCGCCAGCTACGATCGCGCTTTGGAATTGCAATCAGACTACCCCGATGCCTGGTATAACCGGGGGAATGCTTTGTATCATTTAGGACGATACGAGGAAGCCATTGTTAGCTATAATCACGCGCTTGAGTATGAGCCGGGTTTTCCAGAAGCATGGAATAATCGGGGCAGCGCTCTTGACGATCTCTGCCGCTACGAAGAAGCGATCGCTAGCTACGACCAGGCAATTAAGTTTAGACCCAGCTATTATTGGGCGTGGTACAACCGGGGTATTTCTCTGCGAAACCAGGGACGGTTTGAAGACTCTATTAGCAGTTATGATCGGGCAATTGAGTTCAAGCCGGACTACTACTGGGCATGGTATAACCGGGCGCTAGCGTTACGAAAGCTCAACCAGCTAGAGAAAGTCGTTGCCAGCTACGATAAAGCCCTGGAGTTTAACCCCTACTTTGAAGAAGCCTGGACAAACCGGGGCAATGCTCTGTATCATCTGGGCCATTTAGAAGCTGCGCTCTCCAGCTACGATAAAGCGCTAGAACTAAAGCCCAACAATCCGAATACCCTCTACAATAAGGCGTGCTGTTACGCTCTCCAGGGAGACTTTGACCTGGCATTTGAAAATCTGCAACGGGCAGTTGAAATCAGCCCGGACGAGTATCGTGAAATTGCTAAAACCAACTCCGACTTTGATGCTCTGCGTCGAGATAAGCGGTTTGTCGCTTTGCTAGATGAAAGAGGGAAGTAGGGGCAATAGCCAGGAGTCAGAAGTCAGGAATCAGTCGTTGCTCACCTACGACAAATTCGCCATTGCTAGTTCTGCCGCTGCCCTCTGCGCCGCTGCCTTCCTAACCCCTATCTCCTTTTCTGGCGTTGCTGATTTTGGGTATGAATGGAGAGTTGTATGAATTGAAACTTCGTTCCAATTCATACTGCTAATCAGCACCACTCCTTTTCTTGCGATGGCAAAGCTGAATGATCAGGGCATAATACAGTCATCCTGAAATCAGCGATGCTAATCCAGCAGTCCTATGAGCCAGAGCGACGATTCGGAGATTTTTTATAGCCAGGGACATGTGCTCCGCGAGTTGGGGCACTATGAAGGGGCAGTTGCCCGGTATGACAAGGTGCTAGCGGTTAAACCAGAAGACTACAAAGCCTGGAGCTGTCGGGGTTATGCGTTGGAGAGTTCAGGGCAATATGAGGAAGCGGTTAAAAGCTTTGAACGGGCACTGGCAATTTTTCCAAAATATGGACCTGCATGGCAGGGAAAAGGAATTGCTTTAGCCAAGCTAACCCACTACGAAGAAGCCATATCCAGCTTTAACCGGGCATTAAAACTCCAGCCTGATGACTACCGGGCATGGCAAAACCAGGGTAAGGCGTTGATCAGTCTGTGTCGCTACAAGGAAGCGATCGCTAGCTTTGATAAAGTGTTAGAACTCAAATCTGACAGTTACAAAGCCTGGTACAACCGGGCAGTTGCGCTGACCTGCCTGAACCGTCTCAATGATGCCTTGACCAGCCTGGAAAATGCCCTGCTGATTAAGCGAACCTGTCACTATGCCTGGAACTACCGGGGCATGGTACTGGCAAAGCTAGGTCGGTTTGATGAGGCATTGGGGTGTTTTGACAAATCGTTAAAAGTCAAATCCAAGAATGCTAATGCCTGGTACGGTAGAGCCTGCTGTTTTGCGCTTCAGGGCAATGCTGATCAGGCAATTGAAAACTTAAACCAGGCAATTGAGTTCAGTCCTTACCTTTGTCGTGTCATGGCAAACACTGATGCGAACTTTCAACGGATTCGGCAAGATGCTCGTTTTATAGAACTTCTGGAAGGTTAAAGGCGATATAAGGTCTAATATGCGCTTTCACTTCTGGCTTCCTCTCGCTGCTCACTCTCATCTACGAACTCTTGCACCCGCAGGCGATACTCACGTAAGGTTTCATCTACCCAACTGCGATCGCTACCGTTGGCGTAAATATGAACCAGCGGTTCTCCCGCATCCGGTAGAATTAGCACCCAGTTGTCCTGCCGATAGTTAAAGATTTTTACCCCATCCACCAGTTCCAGACGCTCAACCGGATGGGTTTCAACCAGATGACGCATCAACGCGCCCTTCGCAGTCCAGGGACAGCGGACCGAGCAACTCTTGTGGCTAATCCGGGGCAGTTCTGAGCGAATATTTCCCAGGGATCGTTCCTGGATGGTCAGCATCTCAATCAATTTGGCAATGCAGAACATGGCATCAAACCCCGGATGCAGTTGGGGGAAGATGAAGCCCATATCACCACTACCACCCAGCACCACATTTGGGTTGGTGTGACAAGCTTCCATCAGAGCAGTCGGACTTGCCTTCGTGCGAATGACTCTGCCATCATGACGAAGGGCAATTTGCTCTACTGCGCTACAGGCATGAACGGGCACTACCACAGTACTTCTGGGATGGTGTGTCAGAATCGTTTCAACCATCAACGCGGTCAGAGTTTCGCTCCGAATGGGGCTACCCGTTTCATCCACCAGAATGAGTTGCTCTCCATTTGCCGACACCTGGACCCCAAAAGTAGCTTTTAATGCCTCAACGACATGTCCGAGCTGAGTCAGCAAAGTTTCGCGATCGGCAATGGTGGGGGCTGTTTGGGTCAGGCTGGCGTTTAGAACAACAGCATCGCAGCCAAATTTTGCCAGCAGTTGGGGTAACACTGCCCCTGACACCGCATAGGCGTAGTCAATCACGACTTTAGAACTGCTGTGACGGATGGCTTCAATATTCAGATGTTTCTCAAAACAGGTGCCATAAATGTCTACGACTTGATTGGCATAGACCACATTACCAATTTCGTGGATTTGGGCACGGCGGAAGTCTTCTTTGAAGTAAGCTCCTTCAATTTTCTTCTCGCGGGCTTTGGATATATTGATACCCTTGTGGTCAAAGAACTCAATTAGGATGTAGTCTGTGCGATCGGGGTGTACCCGCACATGGATACCGCCTGCGATGGAAAGGGTCGGCACAATCGAGCGGGCAAGGGGAATGGCAGTGGCTTCCAGGTTTTGTACGTTCACGCCTACCGACATTAGCCCCGAAATTAGCGATCGCGAAACCATCCGTGAAATACTACGCTGGTCACGGGAGACCGCCACATGGGAACCAGATTTGAGGGTAGAGCCATAGGCAGCGCCTAACTTGACGGCAAACTCTGGGGTGATATCAATATTCGCCAGTCCCGATACACCCCGCTGACCAAACAAATTGCGCTGTGCCGTATGCCCCCAGATCAAATTGAGATTGAGGGTTGCCCCTGGTTCTACCCGCTTGCTGGGCCATATCCGCACACCGGGACTAACCTGTGCTTCTTCCCCAATCGTGGAAAGGGGACCAACGACTGCTCCTTCTAGAACATGAGCACGCCGATCCACCCGTGCGCCCCGAGCAATGACACAGGCTCGCAAATGAGCTTCTTCTCCGATAATTGCCCCATTCCAAATAATGGGACGCTTAAGGTCAGCATCGGCTCCAATGGTGACATTATCGCCAATCACTGTCCCAGCATCGAGCTGTACCCGTTGACCAATGCGGCAATTGCTGCCTATCAGGACAGGAGCTTCTAGCTTTGCACTCTGATCAATATGAGTATTTTGACCGACCCATATACCCGGCGATCGCTCCTCGTAGGTAAATTCCAGCTTTACTTTGCGCTGCAAACCATCGTACTGAGCATCCCGGTAAGCATCCAGGTGCCCGACATCACACCAGTAGCCCTCTGCAATGAAGCCATACATGGGTTCACCTTTTTCCAGCAACAGAGGAAAAAGGTCTTTGGAAAAGTCGGTTTCCTGATTCGCTGGCAGATAATCCAATACTTCGGGTTCCAGGATATACATGCCGGTGTTCACCGTATCCGAAAAGATTTCGCTGGTAGATGGTTTTTCCAGAAACCGGCAAATGAGGTGGTTTTCGTCGGTAATCACGACCCCAAACTCAATTGGGTTGGGAACTCGGGTCAACACTAGCGTTGCTTTGGACTTATTCTGGCGGTGAAACCGAATGGCTGCGCTGAGGTCAAAGTCTGTGATGCTGTCTCCACTAATGACCAGAAATGTGCCATCCAGCAATTCCGCGATATTTTTGACACAGCCTGCGGTACCAAGGGGTTGGTCTTCTTCAACCGCGTAGGTCATTTGTACCCCAAAATCGCTACCATCCTGAAAATAGTCCCGCATCACATCTGGTAGGTAGTGCAACGTGGCAATGATTTCGGTGATGTAATGCCGTCTTAAGAGATTGAGAATATGTTCAGCAATTGGGCGGTTCAGTACTGGGACCATTGGTTTTGGTAAATCACAGGTGAGCGGTCTGAGCCGTGTCCCCGATCCCCCTGCCATTAACACTGCCCGCATAAAACCTCCGTGCTGTTTGCCCTGTCAACTAGTGGTTTGTCAACTTTGTGTTTGTCAGTCTGGATAGGAAGGGGGTTATTACTTTTGGGTTTTCAACCCACAAAATAATTCTTGACAGACCACCAGGTTCCTATCATCAAATTTTGCCCGGATCTATAGTTTCTAACGGAATAATGATTTAGGTATCTACCCAAAGGTCGCGATCGCCCATACCTTTTCAACCTTTCGCTGTTCCTGCCAAAGACTCTCAAAGCAATAGCTCTCAGGCTTTTAGCAAGTCAAACTCCTTGAATCCATCACCGCGCTGTAATACTTTTTAACGCGATCGCCACTCCAGTTTTGACTTGAGTTGCCAGATACCAATCGCCTGTGAGTAGGATAGAACTACAAGGGCTATTCAAAAGGTTTTGGAGCTTGTGAACTATGATTCAAAAAGGTCTGTCTACACCTTAGCGCTATCCGGGATGACAGCGCTTTAAAGTGTAGTTTTTCCTAAGCTCAACCTCTAACCTGACCAAAAGCCGATCCGATAAATGTCTGGGATCAGTCCTGAGCCTAGCAATTAAGGCTTTTCGGATAGGCTTTCAGAGGTACCATACCGAATTAAAAATTGCCCTGGTCTTAAAATTCGAGTTTCAGTCAACTGAGGATAAATGAATGGAAGTCCTAATTGGCATTGTGCTAGCAGGAATTTACACGGGTGGAATCTGGAAGTTCTGGACTGGCTTCAGACGAACCAATTTCAGCGAGGGGAAGCTTTACCTTTCTCTGATGTGGCCCGTCCTGATCTTTAACAAGTCTTACCGCCAAAACTTCAATCGGGCACTGAAAGGATAAGCAGAATCTAGTAAAGCTTGGCGTAAGCCTGTCTCAGTATTGAATGGCACTGAATTAACAAGTTTCAGCCCCCCGAAATCTTGAAGATTTCGGGGGGCTTGGTAGAGGTTTTATATGGCAAAGAAGCAAAATTCTGGATCCCAGTCAGCCTTTTCTAGTGGCAGCTATTTTGGAGAGCTAAAAAAATCTCAAAACTGGGATGATCTCATCGCCACCGTGGCTCACCGTTTTAATCGGGAATATCGGGGCGAACCCTTCGATTTGCCAGAGGAGGTCAAGTCAATGCCCGTTGCCCAAGAGCGCGCAGCCGGAATCCTCCAGGCAAAGCTGGCTTCTCCTTTTTGGCAACTGGCTCAACCTCAAAAAAACCAGCGCTGTTTAGATATTGGCTGTGGGGTCAGTTTTCTAATTTATCCCTGGCGCGATTGGGGCGCTCTGTTCTATGGACAGGAAGTGAGTACGGTCGCACGCGATACCCTGAACGCTAGAGGTCCCCAACTAAACTCGAAGCTATTTAAGGGTGTAACCCTGGCTCCGGCGCACCAGTTAGAGTACGATACGAGCCAACCCTTTGACCTGGCGATCGCGACAGGTGTCAGTTGCTATTATCCTGTCGATTACTGGGCAGAGGTGCTTGCCGCTGTCAAAAAGGTGTTAAAATCTGGTGGCTTCTTTGTCTTTGATGTATTGGATGCAGAAATACCTGTGGCGGAAAACTGGGCAATTTTAGAAACCTATCTCGGTGCCGAAGTGTTTCTGGAATCGGCAGCAGACTGGAAAAAGATGATTCAAGCATCGGGCGGACAAATTGTGAAAACGTTGCCGGGTGAGTTGTTTCAACTTTATAAGGTGAGGGTGTGAGACAACCAGCAACTAACCACTGATCCGGTTCCTCACTTGCTAAACAATCTGCCTTGAAAGACGTAACTTATTAAACCTCCGTACTCCCGAAAGACGATCGCGGCTTTCTCGCGGTACCCCAGCTCAGTTGACATTGGGGTGGCGGATGGAAATACCTCAAAGCCAAACCGCCGGAAGGTCAGGAGTGATCGCAGCATGTGGGGCGGATCGGTGACCAGTAAAATTTTCTGGATACCTTGAGGGCGCAAAACATCGGCGGTGAATTTTCCATTTTCTTGAGTGGTCATGGAACAATCCTCTCCATCAACTGCCTGTTCAGCCACACCTTTTTCCTTAAGCTGGTGCTTGATTGCAAAAGCATCCCCATGACCACTGATAAAGATTCGGGGTGCCTGTCCTGTTTGCCATAGGGTAGCTGCTACGGCAACCCGGTCGGCTAACATTTTCGGTCCCCTGCCTAAGACTACAATGGCATCTACACTGGAATCGGATGTCTTCGGGGCAGTCAGGAGTGGGACGCTGCTCACCAGCGCTTGGGTTGCCAGGTGAATACCGGGGGGTGAAGTTACCAGCAGGCAAATGGTGGTGCATGCGATCACCAACCGAGTCAGCCGCCGATTCCACCGGAATCCACGAGATTTATGCTGCCCCTGATGTCGCCAAATCAGCCCTACCAGACAGCCAAGCCCCAGAACTAAAAGGGCGATCGCGGCTATCCGTACAGACCAGGGGATCGCTGTTGTGGCAAAGGTATGGGAAATTAGGGAGGTGAACGCCACCCATCGACTGTATGTGCGAGGGCAAAGACTGGACTCTAACATCTGCCTACCTCGTTAAAACCCGATTGACGGCAAAACCCCTACCATTTTAATGGCTCTGTCCAGGCGATCGCGTCCGCTAGAGATGGCGGGTGATAGAAGGCAGGAGGTAGCAGTAGAAAGAAGGGATGGGTTGATGGGGCTTGTTGCCGAAATCGTCCATCAACAGACTGCATCCGTCAGAATAGAAGCAACGCTCTATCCAAAACTCCATGAATTTGACAAAAATCTCTCCTGCAAAGTTGGCTCAGCCCCATACAGGTGATCATTTCGCCATTACTTTTGCACCATTGTCGTTAGAAGACGTTTACACACGGGCAGATGATCCGGCAAATGGAGCCGTTGTTGTGATGAGTGGTATGGTTCGCAACAGCACGGATGGTAAACCTGTTGTTGCCCTGGAATACCAGGCGTATGAACCAATGGCAATACGGGTGTTTCAGCAAATTGCCGCCGAGATTCGTCTGACCTGGACAGAGGCAACCCATGTGGTGATTCACCATCGCATTGGTCAGTTGCAGATTGGGGAAATTAGCGTTCTGGTTGCTGTGGGCTGTCCCCATCGGACGGAGGCATTTGAGGCGTGCAAGTACGCGATCGATACGCTAAAACACAATGCGCCCATCTGGAAAAAAGAACATTGGAGTGATGGATCGAGTAGTTGGGTTAGTATCGGTGCTTGTGAACAGTCTCTCTGAACGTATCTGTCGAGGAAAGGAGCATTTCTGTAAAAAAACAATGCGCTTCTCATCCACCCTTTGGATATACAGTCAAAGACTATGAATGTAATCGTTTTTCACAAAATGATAAAAACTGTAGGCTTCTTTTTGAAAGGGGTTTTGGCAGGCTAACGACCAAGTTGAGCGGCGATCTATCAACTTGAGTGGGGCGAGGAAACTCTGTTCGCCGCTCCAACGACTTGTTATCTGGCTGACGCTAACTCCGATCTGATCTATTCATACCCGCCTGGATTTGTTCTTTGAGACGCGCAACGACATCTGCACTCAGATTTGCTTCTGGCTCAGTTTGCTCACGTGTCGCTAAAACAGACTCAATCTCAGCTGACGAAGCTTGCCCTAATTGCTTTATCAATGACTGGAATGCCTGCTGTTGCTGTTCAACTTCCGCTTTTGGGATGCCCTGAATCACATGAGCTAAGGCTGCCTGACGAGTTAATGCATAGACAATATACTGATTCAGCGATACACCTTCAGTTTCAGCGAGATGAGCAAGCTGTTGATGCAAGGTTTCAGGTAATCGTAAGGTTAATCGGCTCATAACTTTTCTCCTGATACTAATATGCCCACAAACTGCACAGGTGTTAAAATTCGCAGTCCCAACGACTTTTTCGCACTCTGAAAATCTCGAATATTAGACGTAACCACGATTGCACCTGCATTCATCGCGCAATCGATCACGAGATCGTCACCTGCGTCTGGGGAAGTCGGTCGCCACGAGAAATAAATATTTGTGTATTGAGCAATACTCAGAAGTTGCCCCAACACAGGTTGCAGTTTACTCAAACGTTCTTCTGAGAGCTTGCGAGACAGCACGTCATCATATTCATAGGCAAGCGCATTGGAGATACAAACTAACATCAGCCCAGCCAACCAGGCATCGATAATCAGACTTGAAGCCCCGCCTTTCTTGGTCAGACCTTCAAATACGACATTGGTATCGAGAACAATCCGAAGTAAAGCTGAACCAGGCATGACACCACTATAGCACCACAGGCAGTGCCGAGACATGGGTTTGCCATAGCAATTCAGAAGACCGACAGATAGCTTTGAAAGAACGCCCCAACAATTGAAACGAAGCGAGATAACGTTCCGGCTGAGCGGCTGTAAAGCACCTTTGCATTCATGCCAACAACTTTCAAAAGTCCGCTCCAACCGGATTGTTAGGTTGTGTTGCTGTTAAAAACATTGGGAACAAGAGTAGATCTTGAACAGGCTATATTAGTACTTCAAAATCCAGGATTCGTATATGGCGGCATAGCACAGGTAAATTGAAAGTGTGGCATAGGTACAGTTAAGTTAATACAGCAATCACTATATTTTTTCTCGGAACCACATGGGCAGAGATCTTGCTCTTCATAACCACGTTCTTTGAAGTAGGCATAATCCCTTTCAATCTGTTGAACTTCATAATTCCAACCTTGAAAAGGATTAGTTAAAACTGAAGCTAGCCCTTCTACGAGAGTGTAATCATATTGATCAACTTGTTCTCCAGTTTCAGGGTCTACTAAAAATAAGACGGCAAATTTGTTTGCAGGGTTTTCCACCATAGCTAGATGATCACATCTGATATCTCTAATAACTCTCGCACGCATTTCACCATTGTATATTTCGCCATCATTATGACCACATGGCTTGCGTGGATTAATTTCCTTATCACAGACACTACAATATTCTTTATATGTCATGCCAGGGCTTATGAACCATTTATAAGGAAATAGCTTTTGCCACTTTGCCACATGCTCTTCAATGAAATCAAATTTCCCAAGAATCCAGAAATCTTCCCAGTAATCTGGCAGATATTTTTTTGGTGGCTTAATAGACCATAAGCCCTTCTCTGTATTCTCAAGCTCACACCAAGCATCATAAAATGAACATTTCTTTAGCAACGAGAATGAAAGAAAGTAGCTACTGTGAACAGAAACAGCTTCTTGTAGACACCAAATATGAGCAGCTAATTCTTCCTGTTGAAGCTTTAAAGCTTTTCCTTTCAGGGTTGTAAGTAATCCCGTTATTTGGTTTTCATCATATCTACACTCAGCAACTCTGGCAATACAATTAACAATTTTCTCAAGTGAAACATTACTGCTACTCACCAAAGTTCTCCAAGAATTAAGCGAATATGCAAATAAAGGTTTTACTCAATCAAGAGCATCTGCATCTAAAGTAAATTGGCTCTTCTCAAGCTCTTCCATTCGAGAACCATTAGGAAACTCTGCGTGAGTTAAAACTTTATCTATCACTCTAGGTAGATTTCTTTCAATTTCGGTTGAAGAGCCAGAACACTGAATTTCACGAATGTATCCATTTTCATTATCAATAACGAGAGTAATACGGAACTCTGAGTCCTTACCCGATTTAGCCCTATTTGCCCGGACATAGTCAAGAATTAAATCTTTGACAATTGGCGCAATAATAGACGATATAACTATCGTTCCAATTACAGTAAGCGTAATTGGTTCAGAATACAAAGCCGATGTTCGATATTCACCATCATTGACGCAGATATCTGCTTTTACCCCTTCTCTTTTAGAACTGATTAAATACTTAAAAAAGCCTTCTGCACCAGAGGCAAATATCTTTCCATGAGAAGAGCCTTCATTAACGTATTGATCACTTTCTAAAGGAACAAATAGGATATTTGCATCTACTATCTCTTGCCTAACATCAATAGACAACTCTTCATTGTGCTTCCAGTAGCCCAATCCATGAGCTACATCTTCTTTCACTTCAATAAAAATGTTGTCGCCATTGACACCTACAAAGCTTTTACGCCCAGCACCAACCCGCCTGACTTGTAAACTTCGTAGGTCATATTCTGGACGTAAATCATCTTCCATCTTGGAGTTAACCTTCTTCATATACTTTCCGTTCCTGACGAGTTACTTCTCTTGCACTAATCAGGCGAATTGAATTTGCTCTCTCTGTGTATGAAACAATTAATATACGCCCTCGATTTGATTGACCAACAATTAGATAACGGTCTTCATCCGTAGAATGGTCTGGATCATAGAAGTCGATGTAGAAAGGATCATCGAAAACAGTTTTAGCCTCGTTGAAAAAAACTTGATGTTTCAGTATGTTCTTTTTGGCTTTATCCTCATCCCACTCAAACTGCATACAGCTATTTTAACACTTGCTATCTGAGTGGATCATAGCTGAGAGATGTATCTTTTGCTACTCGTCGTCACATGGCAACCTTAGCCTTCACCAGAAGTGTGAGCAACCTAACTATTATTTGAGCAGCATTTACCCCTTCTAAGCAGGCTAACACTCCTTAGAGGGAATTTATCCAACGTCCAAGTTAGCTATCGATTTCCCAGTAGATAGATAGCCTGCAAAAATGCTGTATAAGCACCCGGATTGGTATATTATCCGGCACCCGTGCAGGCTATTTACCCAAACTGGGGGATTAGACAGCTTTGGTGCTGGGTAATATGCCTGAACCGCTTTTTATCCAGCATTTGAGCCGTATATTATCCTCGCCAGAGCATTTTATCTGATACGTCTCAGCAAATCTTCATGTTTTGTACGAAGTACTTGTGGGTAATATTTAGTGCGATCGCCCACCTTGTAGCGAAACCCAACAGTTTCAACGGTCGGGTGTGGCAAAATTAAATACTCACTGCACCAGGACCCGCAGAAATAGCGGAGTCGGTTGCCATAGAAGTAGTTGGGCGTACCAAACTTACTGTCGTTACTCTGGCATAGGAGGGAACCCTGAGTTTAGGATTGAAGCGGACGATTTTTTACCGCAATGGAAATTCCTCAGAACCCCGTTGACCTGGCAAAGCAGGGTGATCCAGCCGCGATCGCCCAACTGATTAATCGTGCCTTACAACCAAAGGGCATCACTGCCAGAGTCACCCGCACAGGGACCTCCCTCAAGGTCATGCTGGAAGCCGCTCAGATTCCTGACCAGGCGGCGATCGTCCCCTATCTCCAGAAAAATCTGGTCAAGCTCGGCATTGCACCGATCAAGACTATTGAGCTATATGGCAAACAAGCCTGTGCTGCGACCCCAGCATGGCGGCAAAGTCTATCTCTGGGTACTCAAACCGCGACTGCTTCCCAGCCCAGCCAGCCACAACCATCCTACCTGGACAGAGAAGACGCGCTGGTCCAGCCAAAGGCAAAAGCAACCAATCCTTCCTCCTTCCCAATTACTGACCACATTCGGGCAATCTCACCCGTTGGCAAATCTCAGCCGCTTTATCAAACCATCCTTTCAGGGGTGGTAGCGCTCGTTCTGATTCTGATCGGAGCCAACCTGCGATCGCTCCATAGGCTGATCTCAAAACCAAAACAATCTACTCAGACAGTAGAACTGACTAATACCTCAAAGGGAGTTTATCAAGCACGAATTATTAATCGGATTGGAGGGGTGCCTGTGATTATGGTGACCTTTAATGGTATCCACGCAACCCCGATGATTGTAGACACGGGCGCAAGCGGTACGGTAGTGACTCAGTCCAGCGCTGCTAAATTAGGGATTGTACCGATTGGGCAGTCGATCGCTCAAACCGCCAATGGGTATACCACGTTTGATGTGGGCTATGTGAAGTCGATTGAGGTAGAAGGGGTAAGGATCAACCAGGTGCCGGTCGCGATCGGACTGGGTGATATGAGTATTGGATTACTGGGACACGATTTTTTTGGCACCTTTGATGTCACCGTTCGGGAAACCACTGTGGAGTTCCGTCCCCGAGCAGGCAAGGCTGAGCAGGAGTGATAAGTAGGCTACCGTTGGGCGATCTGGCGATACAAATGACCACTCCGCAACTGAATTGCGGGATGATTGGATAACCGAATCAGGCTTTCATCGTGGGTTGTGACAATTACGGTGATACCAACTGTATTGAGTTTCTTCAAAATTTTGATCACCTGCCAGGAGTTGTCGGCATCCAGGTTGCCCGTTGGCTCATCTGCCAGCAGCAGCGGCGGCGTACCGACGATCGCCCGGGCAATACTGACCCGTTGCTGCTCCCCTCCCGATAGCTCATCGGGGAAGCAGTTTGCCTTCGGCAGCAAACCCACCATCTTGAGGGCAGGTTGCAAGCGGCGCTGAATTTCCTTACGGGTGAACCCCTGCGCCCAGAGGACAAAAGCAACATTTTCTGTCACGGTACGACGCGGGATGAGTTTGTAATCCTGGAAGACGATGCCAATTCGGCGACGTAGTTGAGAGAGGCGATCGCCCTTCAAAGCTGACAGATTGCAGCCATCTACAATCACGTCGCCTGCATCGGCATACTCTTCCCCATAAAGCAGCTTCAACAACGTCGATTTTCCAGAACCAGAGGGACCTGTAATAAACAGAAAGTCCCCCCGCTTAACCTCCAGGCTGACGTTTATCAGTGCCTTACTGCCGTTGGTATAGGTCTTGTTCACTCCCCTCAAACTCACCATTGCCTGGGTATCAGGCGGCGGTGTTGCCGGTTCCTTAGCTGTTGAGGATGGACTCGTCATGTTCATACAGCCGTTCTCAATTGCATTTCTCACCCGGACACTCGATACCCGACACCTGATACCCGATATCTGGTTAACCAGGTAACTAGGAAGCGTGACATTACCCCTGACTGCTGACGGGTTCTCGCTGCGTTAGCCGATAGACCAAGGCTCGCCATGCAAACTTAGGTAATGCCATCATTCGTCGCCAGCGCCAGGGTTCTTTGTAGAGACGGTAAACCCACTCCAGATGGTTATTTCGCAACCATTCAGGGGCGCGAGTTTTCACACCTGCCCAGATATCTAAACTGCCACCCACCCCAATCCAGATGGCATGGGGGCAAAGATGGCGATGTTCGGCAATCCAAAATTCCTGACGGGGTACCCCCAAACCGACCAAAATCAGTCGGGGTTGCCGATCTTTCAAGGTTTGCTGAAGTGCCAGATCCAGTTCAGGGGTGAGGTAGCCGTGATGGGTTCCGGCGATCGCTAACCCTGGCGCTTGCTTTTGCCAGACTTCAGCCGCCTGTTCAGCCACATCGGGCGCACTGCCAAAGAAAAAGACTGAACCCAACTCCGGAGAAGCTCCAAACTCGCAGAGTAGGGATTCCGCCAGTTCAATTCCGGGACAGCGCTGCATTTGCTGACCTTGCAGCATCAAATACAGAACAATCCCCGAACCATCTGGAATCACCAGATCTGCCTGATGAATTACACTTGCCAGACGGGGATTTTCCTCTGCTTGCATGGTCATCTCGGCATTCAGGGTGACTACATGAGTCCCCAACTGCTGTTGCGCCCGTGATGTTAGCCAGCTTGAATAATTTTGCAGTAGATGAACGGGCACCCCCAAGACAGGAAATATTTTGGGTGATTCCGGTTGAACCCTATTTTTCACAACGCCTCCTCACGCCTCCCTATCAAGCAATAGATTCTACCCTATTTCAACCGTGTGGGAGCGATCGCAAAAACATAACTCTTTACAGTCCAATTATATCGAGCGTGGCTTCATCCCCAATCGTTCCAACAGCTTTCTGTCCTCCGTGCTATCAGGATTTGCCGTAGTGAGTAAAACAGGTCCCATAAAGATGGAGTTTGCACCTGCCATTAAACACAGCGCTTGCAGCTCATCACTCATGCATAGCCGACCCGCTGATAAACGTACCATTGCCTTTGGAAACAGGATGCGGGTTGTCGCAATCATTCTTACCAATTCAATCGGTTCGACGGGTGGAGCATCTTGCAGCGGAGTACCTGCCACTGGCACCAAACAGTTGATCGGGATAGATTCAGGGGTTGCATCCAGTCCAGATAGTGCTTCCAGCAGTTCCAACCGATCTTGCACCGATTCCCCCATTCCCAAAATTCCCCCACAGCAAACCGAGATTCCGGCTTCACTGACTACGCGAATCGTTTCCAACCGATCTTGATAAGTCCGGGTGGTAATAACCTTGCCATAGTGAGCAGGGGAGGTATCCAGATTGTGGTTGTAGGCAGTCAGTCCAGCCTGCTTTAAGCGCTGCGCCTGGTCTGATTTGAGCATCCCCAAGGTGCAGCACACCTCCAGATCCAGAGCAGCAACCTGACGCACCATCTCCAGAACCCGCTCAAACTGGGGACCATCCTTGACCTCCCTCCAGGCGGCTCCCATACAGAAACGGGTCGCCCCATTCGCTTTTGCCACCTTTGCCTGAGCCACGACTTCCCCCAAATCCATCAACGGTTGAGGAGTCAGATCCGTAGGGTTATGAACGCTTTGAGAACAGTAAGCACAGTCCTCTGGACATGCCCCCGTCTTGATGCTGCATAAGGTGCAAAGCTGCACGGCATGAGGATCATGGTGTTCGCGATGGACACGCTGCGCCTCAAACAGCAAATCTGGTAAGGGTTGATGATAAATCTGAGTGATGCGTTCAATCGTTCTGGTCAGCGTTTTAGACATTATGGGGTTTCCAATAGAGCCAATTTCTGTAAGGGCACTAGCGATCATCTCCTTACAGATTCAAAGGTCGTTTCGCTAGATTACCCCGTTTCCAGGACTTCTGGATGAACAAATTGGTAGCCTGCCGCCCTCAGCTTTTGGTTGGAAACGCTGGCATTGTAAGGACGGGTGCTGGGTTGGGACGGATCCCAGGAAACTGCCGGTAAGTCGTTCTGAGTACAAACCCTGTCCAAAAGCTGCCGTACTGGAAGCGGAACATTGCCAACCAGGTTATAAACCCCCTCTAGCTGCTGTTGACGGGCAAACTCAATCGCTCCCACGATATCGTCCAGATGAACCCAGTTGGAAGGCTCATCTCCACTTCCCGGACGGATAGTGCCCGCTGCCCGCCCAAAGATTTTGACCAGTTCTCGACCGGGACCGTAAATCCCGCCCAGTCTAAAAACACAAACTTTTCCATGGGCAGAAAGTAAAACTTGCTCTGTCTCTGCCAGAATTTCACCATTGCGGTTGGCAGGGGAAATTGCCGATGCCTCGTCCACCCATGCCCCACCCTGATCGCCATACACCGCATAGCTGCCCGTATAGATGACCTGTTGCACCGTCGGAGCATCTTTGAGTGCTTCTACCAGCGTTCTGGCAGTCCCCAGATAGGTATCTTCATAAGCATCCGCATTACGTGCTCCCAGGCTCAGCAAAACAGTCGTTTGGTCTTGCAGGAGCGATCGCATCTTTGCCAGATCTGTCCCCTTTAACAGCACTACCCGTTGGGCGATGCCTTCCAGTTCAGATACCCGCGTGATTGTTGTGGTCGTAGCGGTGACTTGCAGCGTTGGCTGCCAACGTTGAGCCACTGCTTTACCGACATATCCACAGCCAATGATTACCGCCGATGTCAACGGACTCTCTCCAGGAATTCAATCATGACGAAGAAGGGTGAGGGGTGTTCGCCTTTGGCGTTCCCGCAGGGTGGGGTGCGGGGTCTCTTGTTGCTTCTGTGCTGAATTTAAGTCTTACTGCCTGTTAACAGCCTTGCTGCAACTACACCCCCAATAAAGCCAAACAAATGCCCCTCCCAGGAAATCCCATATTGCATGGGAAGTACCCCCCACAGGAGGCTCCCGTACAGCGTCCCCACCCCCAACGAAACTGCAATCGAGATAGCACTCCGCTCAAAAAATCCCCGTAGTAGCAAGTAACCCAAGTAACCAAAAATCACGCCGCTGGCTCCAATGTGAACCCCAGGAGAGCCAAACAGCCAGGTACCCAAGCCGCTAATCAACCCGGCAATCAGCGTGACCCAAAGGAAGTCTCTGATTTCCCGCAGCATAATCAGCCAGCCCAGGATGATAAAGGGAATTGTGTTTCCGATCAAATGGGGAATGCTGCCGTGGAGAAAAGGCGCAAACAAAACACCCCGCAGCCCAATCAGGTTACGGGGAATGATTCCATAAAAATCCAGTGTGGTTTGAAAGAAAGGGCGGAGGATTACCTGGTCAAAAATCTCCAGTGTCCACATCAACCCCACCAGACCGACCAGAATCACAACCTGGGTCTTCAACTCATGGGCGATCGCCCTTCCTTCTTCCTTGCTCATGCTGCCTCTGCTGTCTCTGGGATGAAAGCGCTTTCTCTACCATAATCGACGAATGCCGGAAGGTCATCCTGTAGGTGAGGGGTGAGGAGTGATTAGTTGTTGGTTGGTAGTTGTTAGTTGTTAGTTCAGTAATTCGGTGCTCGGTGGTTAGGTGATTTCCAGGGAAGAAACCACCTAATGATTGTGGGATGGGCAAAGGGCTTTACCCGCGCCCATCCGCTCAACGTTTGGTGATGGGCACGCACGCTTTGCCCATCCTACGCTGGCTGCTTTTACCTATCAGCCACCTTCCAGCTCTCAACTCAAAACTCTCAACTCAAAACTCTCTTCCCTATTTCCCATCACCGAGTAAAAACTCCTTGACAAACATTACTGTGGCGTAGAACTGAAAATCGGCATTGGCTTTTTTGGCAAAGCCGTGCCCCTCATCTTTCGCCATCAGATACCAGACCGGAGTGTTATTTTTGCGGATAGTTTCGACAATTTGCTCTGCTTCATTCAAAGGCACACGGGGATCGTTTTTACCATGGACGACAAACAGGGGATTCCGAATTTTGTCGGCGTTGTTGAGGGGTGATATTTTGAGCAGAAATTCCCGCATTTTTGGGTCGCGCTCGTCGCCATACTCCACCCGACGCAGGTCACGGCGGTATTCTTCGGTACGCTCCAAAAAGGTGACAAAGTTAGAGATACCAACAACGTCGATCGCGGCACGGATGCGATCGCTGTACAGCGTCGATACTGCTAGAGACATATAGCCACCGTAGCTCCCACCTGTGACCAAAATTCGATCCGTATCCAGTTCGGGTTGGGTCGCAATCCAGTCTAGCAATGCGCCAATGTCTTTTACCGAGTCTTCCCGCAGGTAGCCATTATCCAATTTGAGGAAGGTTTTGCCATAGCCGGAGGAACCCCGCACATTGGGAAACAGCAGTGCTACACCCAATTCATTCAGGTAGAAGTTGTAGCGCCCCAGAAAACCTGGGCGAGACTGGCTTTCCGGTCCACCGTGGATATCGATCATGACGGGACGTTTGCCCGTGAAACGAGCCGGTGGACGATAGAGGAATCCAGAAATCGTGCGTCCATCAAAACTCTTCCAGCGTAACAATTCTGGTTCTGAGAAGTTTTCCGTATTGATGCCGCCTGTCTCGCTTTCTGTCCAACGATCGAGTTTACTGGTCGCCAGATCCAGGGAGTAAATATCCGCTGTGGACCGGGCAGAAACGAGGGTAAATCCAAGCTCCTGGCTGTTGGGTCGCCAGTTAATACCAAAGATCTGTCCGATGGGAAGCTGGGGCAGGGGGATTTCTTTCCGGGTCGCAGTATCCAGCACATGCAGCACGGCAATTCCATCTTCGTTAGTGACAAAAGCAAGCAGCTTACCGTCACGGGTAAGGTCGAAATCCTCCACATCCCAGTTAATCTGACTCGTGAGATTGGTGTAGGTTTTGGTCGCAAAATCAAAATAATCGAGATGCTGGAATTCGGACTCGCGATCGCTGACGACAAACATGCCCTGACCGTCCTTGCTAAACACCGCTCCCTGGTAGGAAACTGGCTCTTTCCCTTTAGGCGTTAGCTGAGTTCGTTCTCCTGTTTCCGTATTGAACAGCCAGAGGTAGCTTTCATTGGCAGAGATAAATTCAATCCCTAAAAGCTGGCGATCGTCCGGCGACCAATCTAGAGGATACCAGCCACCCCCCTCAAGTTGGGTCAAGAGACGGTTTGAGTCTGGCTTTTGAGGGTTGATGATGTAGAAATCATTGTCTTTACCTGTGCGGCGAGTAGAGGTATAAATCATCCGATCGCCTGCTGTTGACCAGACCCCCCGGCTATTTTTGGACTTGCCATCAGTCAACAGCGTGATATCCCCGGTTGCCAGGTCATAACGATAGTTCTGGTTAAACTCGCTACCCCCAATGTCCTTACTGAAAACGAAGTAGTTTGCTTCGGTGGGGGAGTAGCTTGCCCCAGATGGGGCATCGGCAAAGAAGGTAAGCTGTCTACGTGCGCCCAGGGGAAATCTCACCTGATGAACCTGGGCAGTATTCCCGAACCGGGTTGAAATCAACATCTCGCGCTGAGTAGGATGCCAGCTTGACAGGCGTGCCCCCCGAAACTCTGTGTAGCGATTCACTTGCTCAACCAGCGTCAAAGGAATTGGAGGAATTCCTTGTACCACAAGATTTTCAGCGGGAGAAAGTGTCTCAGCTTGTACAGGTCCCATACCGACTACGCTCAAAAGTAAAGTCAGGATTACAGCCAGAATGGCTCGACAACGTTGCATCATTCCCCTTCAGACAACACTGCACCAGACTCTAACCTGAGCTGGGGTTAATCAGCAACCCAAAGGAGCGTCTTACAGCAGTTTTCAGATGCGTAGACCACAGTAAAGACGGGGAGTAGGGAATCGTGTGGATTAACCAAATGAAACCGCTGTAATTGAAGGGACGAGCACTGTAACTATTAAATGAGAACATAACAGCAATCTCACACCCATTTGATAGTCCGTAGCCATTTCCAAACCCCCGTGCCCCGGCGAACCATCACTCCTTGGCTCTGTTCTTTGGCGATCGCCATCAGCTCATCCGTCGTAAAGCTATAGCCTAATTGCTCGGTCACTCTTAAAAAATCTTCCGGGCTGGAAACCCCCTCAAATTTACTCCGCAACGCTTCATCATCGGCAACCGCTTCTAGAAAGCGATTGGCACTCTCAATAGACATCCCGAAATCTCCTTCTGGTATGCGTATCCCTGGATCATTCTTCTACCGTTATACTGCCCTAAATCAACCTGAGTTTAGCGAAGGTTAGCCGAAGAATCGCTTCAAGTGATAAAGAGGGTATTCTGTTGTTTAAGATCGCATAGGTTCGCAAGGACTGGGGGAGCTTTCGGAACAATTTGAGAGAAGGGTTGAGGAGGGGAGGGATAAGTGATGGAGAGGGGTTAAACCTGACTATTCATTACTGATCATTACTGACTACTAAATTTCTGACTTAATTTGCGATCGCCTCCTGTAAAGGCTCATGAACCGCCACCTTACTAGAAGAGGTCTGTGCCACTGGAGTATTTAGCCGATTCAATAAGTAACTGTACAGGCGCTCATCTGCCTGAAAGTAAAGGGTTAAACCACCTCGCCGCTCTTCTGCAAGGACAATTTGAACTTGTTGTCGGGGAGATACTAAAAAATTAATCCAGTCTGCTAGCTTGCGATTGGGGAGGCTGAGCTTACCAATCCGGGAACCATCATCCGTTTCAACTACACAGAACTGAACTTGAGCAGGCATCTGACTATCCTCATAAATCTTGTTTCCATCAGTGTAGCTCGATTGCGAATAAAATAGTACACTTGTATTAAAATATTAACCTTGATATTCTGGGATGGTTAGATGAATTCCTACGCTAGTTAATGTATTCCCGTTCATATCAGAATCTGGCAATGGCTAACAGGCTAATGTAGCCTTGCTGATTCCCCATTCATCGATTCCCGATTTCCCCAAAAGCCTGGGAAAATTGCTTCAGTTTATGATCCATCCTTTGTTCCACTCTACTTTCAATCCCTGGTATGTCTAAGCCAGACAATCTCGATCGCGAGAGCAGTTCAGCCCGTTATCTGGGTTATGTCATCGGTGGTTTAGTTACGGTTGGGATCACGTTTACCCTACTGCGGATGTTGCTGCCAGTGCTACGGGTGTTGATCCCGGTGATAGTTGGAGGATGGATCTGGCGGCGCTGGCAAAAAGCCCAGAGAAATCAGCAAGAACACTTGAATGATGTTTTCTATCAACTAATTCGGGAGCACCAGGGACGAATTACGGTGCTGGATTTTGCGATGAATACCAAGTTACCCGCGATCGCCGCCCGCGAGTATTTGGATGATCGGGCAAAGGAATTTGCTGCCCATTTTGAAGTCACGGAGCGAGGGGATGTATTTTATCTGTTTCCCACTTTGAAGGCATGGGGTTCTCAATCTTCCAATCCATTCAGCATCCATCCCAAAGCAGACCCCCAGGGCAATGAAAAGTCCTTAACGGCTGAAGCACTCACCCAGGCACAACTGGCAAGGCGGTTAGGGGTCTCTGCCGGTGTGGTCAGCCGCAAGAAGCTTGCGCCAGATCTGGCAGAATGGACCAGGAACCGCGATCCAGATGGGGTTGCTTGGGCATATCTGGAGCAGAGCCGACGTTTCCTTCCAATGGGTGCCAATCATTCAAGGTCTTAACGACCCGGAACTGGATGCACTGGCTGGCTTCCTGCCGTAACAGCTCGCTATCGGGGAAATGCCGTTGTAGAAACTGGATCAGCCCTTTGAATGTGCGAAAGTGCCATCTTGCCCGCTGCAATAGCCGTCCATCCGGGTTAATTTCCGAAATCTGTAATTGATACTTGCCAACCTGCTGATTGGAACCGTTGAGGCAAATAATTTGGTGTTGATAGCGTGTAGATGACATAGGTATAGAGCAACAATCTGGTAATGCTTACCTTCCTATGGTCGCTAAATTTCCTTCAACCCGAAGTGAGTGGTAGCAGGGTATAAGAATGACCTTTATCCGGAGAAGTCGTGACTTAACCATTTGTTATCGAGTGATGGAATATCCCTCCAAAGACTGATTAAAGTCACATGCGATCGCAGGCAAAAAAGCATGTGGGGCTGAATAGCAGTATGAAATATAGCTATAGCCAACTGATTTAGGACGGGGTACAGGGGTGGAACCCCTGGCTGGGGGCAGCGCCCCACACCCCCTTTAACCCCAACGTACTAAGCAACCTGGCGATAGCTATAGAACAAAGGTCCAATTCATACAACCTCTAATTCATACCCAAAATCAGCAATGCCCATTTTTCAATCATCAATGTATAAAAAAAGCCCTGCTTTAGCAGGGCTTTCCCAAAGATTTAGAGTATCAGGAGCAGGTAAAACCAACTCCAAGAAACTTAGAACGTAAAGGTTGTTCTCAGCGTTCCAATCAGAGCATTCGTATCACCAATATCGCTTTGACCCGCATTGATGATGTAAATAATGCCAGGTGTGATGGAAATGTTATCCGTCAACTGCCACTTGTAGAAGCCTTCCAGGTGAATAGGCATTTTGTTTTGCAGGTTGCCTAAGCCATACTGGGCAGGATTACCCACATAAGGCTCAATTCCAGCAAACAAGCCAAGGAGGTTACCCTTCTTGCCAAAGTCAGCAAAGGCAACACCACCACCAAAGCTCCAGATCTCGGCTGAACCAAAGCCATCACCAATGTCATCAGCGTTGACATAGGTTCCAAATGCATTGATGGAAATGTTAGGACCTAGCTTGAAGTAGCCAGATGCACCATAGGCGTTAACTTGAGTGGGGAATTTACCCAGCAATCCACCAGTGATGGGGTCAAACCCAAAGAATCCATTAGAAAAGATAGTGCCGGAAGAAGGAAGACCGCTGCCCGCATCGAAAATAGCTCCACGACGGTAAGCATTGACATAGGTTAGACCCACACCAAAGTTTCCGGTATCAAAGCCGACCTGACCAAGGGCTGCATAGCTGCCATCAAACAGACCAAACTTGGCAGAGGGAACGTTAGCAGCAAAAGTACCCGCCGTTCCAGAACCATCTGAACCATCAGCCAGGTAACCACCGCTGACCTTGATGTTACCGAAGTTGAATGAAGTTCCAATACCTGAACCACCACCAATCAGGTAGATGGGGTTACGTTGAGCAAAGATAGAAAGTGGTCCGGTTCCACCATCAAATGCTTCAAAGTAGCCAGAGAAGGTAGGGGCATAGTCATAGTGGAGACCCCCGATCGCTGGGACGTAGAATTGCAGGTTCTCTCCAATTGGGAAGAAGTAGGCAACCCAATCAGCAAAGACCTGGTTTCCACCGGTATTGCCAAAGTTGAAAGTTTGAATCCCTTCAGCGCCACCACCAGGGATGGAAAACAGATCGGCATTACCGGCTGCAAGACGGGTAACCAACAGATCCTTACCTGTGAAGCTGGTGTTCAACGCCAGACGAACCCTGTTCTGGAAAACAGTATTGTTTGAGTTTGCGCCATTATCGAGGAATTCATCGGTGACAGCAAAGATGACTTCCCCAGCCAGCTTGGTGGTGGTAGAGAATTGCTGTCTCTCAAGAGTGGCTGTCCGAGCTTCCAGGGCATCCACGCGACCACGTAAAACTGCCAGTTCAGCCGCGAACTCTTCTTGAAGTCTTTGCAGCACTGCCAGGTCTTCTTTCTTGACCAGATCAGCGGTACCCGCAGCAATCAGCTCGTTGACTCGATCCATACAGGCATTCAAACCAGCGGCAAACTCGTAACGAGTCATTGCCTGGTTACCACGGTAGGTTCTGTCGGGATAACCTACAATACATCCGTACCGTTCAACCAAGGATTGCAATGCCTGGAATGCCCAGTCAGTGGGTCGCACGTCAGTCAACTGAGAAACTGAGGTGACCTGCCCCATTTGGTTTGCTGAAGCACGACCTTCACGCCCATAACGGTTGAGCTGATCCAGGGTGTTGACACTCGCAGGAGAAACCGTTTCAGGTGCAGCCTGTGCCACTGAAATTGGTTCAGGTTTGATGGTAGAAAGCTCGGTTGCAGAAAGCTCAGTTGCAGAAAACTCATTGCTGACGGGAGCAAAATTGCTTTCAGGTAACTGAACGAGCTCTGAAACACTACCCAAATCGACGGATGACGCTTCAGTAAGCTTTGCATCCGCCGCCATTGCAGAAGACGAAACTGCTAAAGCAGCACCCAACATAGCAGGGCTGAACAGCAGAGATTTCAACAGAAATTTTGACATTTTTCCTCCTCACACCGGATATAGAGCGACTGTTGAGGCCATCTATAGCTAGTTACATTGATCTCACGACATTCAAGCTTTAGCGTAATCCAGAATAGTTTTTGGATCAAGAGTGAATTGTGTGATTTGTAACACTTCTCTTAATAATACCCAATCTCTATCTAAGGTATACCAAAGTTTCCAGGATATTCAGCCAATTAGAAAAGACCTTAAAGATATGACAAAGTAAGGGCTGAATCGGAACTATGCTTCAATTTCCTGAATCGCGAAGGGAGGACGTTGGTGGTTCCAGGGTTTTGCCGCTTCTAGCTGGGCGGCAAGGGCAATTAAAGTGGACTCGGAAGCGGGGGCACCAACGAGTTGTACGCCGATGGGAAGACCGTTCGGGGCAAATCCTGTTGGAAGGGCGATCGCAGGCTGCCCTGAGGCATTAAAGGGGGGGCAAGGACCAACCCAATAGACGATATGCTTCAGGGTTTTGGCAGGGCTGAGTTTTGCCCATTCGCCAATCCGAATGGTGGGATGCATGTAAACGGGCATGACCATGACATCAATAGGGCTGAAGCTTTCCACAATCCGCCTGGACGTGATCTGCATTTGGTCAACCGCCCGCAGGTATTTACCACAGGAAGCAAAGCGGGAACGGATCCGTAGCCAGCGACACGTTCTGCTTAGGACAAACTCTGGAATTTTGGCTTCGTCAAGAATTGCTTGCCAGATGATGGTGAACGGGTCAATCAGGTCGCTCAGGTCAGGCAAGCTTCCTGATTCGACAGAATGCCCCAGGTCTGCCAGCAGGTGGGCAGTATCAAGAACTGCCTGCTGGCAGGCGGGATCTGCTCCGCCTAAGGGTTGTAAAGCATTGACAAACGCGATACGCAGGCGTTCTGGGGGTTTTTCTGTCGAGGCTTGAAAGGAGGGAACCGGATCGGGTAACCAGTAGGGATCACCGGGAGTATAGCCAGACATAACATCCAGTAGGGCGGCGGCATCGGCAACGGTGCGGCCGAGGGGACCATTGGTGGCAATGCCGCTCAGGCGATCGCCGAAGGGAGCCATGCTGACCCGCCCCCGTGAAGGCTTGATCCCCACCAAGCCACAACAGGAAGCGGGACCCCGAATTGAACCGCCTCCATCAGAACCTTGGGCAATTGGGCATAACCCCGCTGCCAGTGCCGCCGCTGCACCACCGCTGGAACCGCCAGGGGTGTAGTCCAGGTTCCAGGGGTTACGGGCGGGTGGGAAGCCTGGAGGTTCGCTGTAGGGAAACATCCCCATTTCTGAGGTGGTCGTTTTGCCAAGAATGACAAATCCGGCTTGCCGAATGCGGGTGACCATGCCATCGTCTTCAGCCACAATCCGCTTTTTGAGGACACGCAGTCCATAGGTGCAGGGCATTCCGGCAACCGCATTCAAGTCCTTAATTGAAATCGGAACGCCAAAGAAGGGTGGAAGGGTGGTGGTATCGCCAGTCAATTGTTCAGTTTTGGTTTTGGCATCGGCGATCGCCTGCTCTGCGGCGATCGTCACATAGCTGCCCAAGCTAGGATTCAAGCGCTCAATCCGTTGCAGATAAAGCTCGACCAGTTCCAGCGGCGAAATTTCTTTTTCACGAATCAGTCGCGCCTGTTCTAACGCCGGGGTGAAAGCTAAATCGGTTGAGTTCATGCTTTTAACGTCAGGGAAACACATTGCTGCGACATTAGCCAGAAATGCTGAGTTTCAAGCCGCAACCACCATTTTATTCAAGCTTTTTACAGCACTCTTCAGGCGAGTGCCACACAGGCGATGCTTTTAGATTAATGCGAAACAAGGGATTGGTGTGGCATACACAAATGAAAATGGCTGTACGTTCCGGTTTGGATGAAGATCTCTGCCCTGGTTTCAAGGGGCTCCTTTCAAAGATCCCAGCTAAGTCAGGCTTAAACATGGGTCATCTGAGCAGGTTGTCTTTGCAGTACCTCTCTGTAAAGAGTTTCTAGCTGAGTAATGTTATTGCTCAGGGTATAGCGTTCTTTTACCCGACGACGAGCGTTTTGACCCAGCAAGGTTGTCCATGCGGTATGGTCACTTAGCTGAGGTAACAGGGTTCTCAGTTGGGCTGATACTCCCTGGGTTTTGAGGATAACACCGGCTTCCTGTTCCAGCACTTCTCCATCTGCCCCGGCATCGGTGGCAACACAGGCAAGCCCACACGCCATTGCTTCCAGGAGAGAGAGGGAAAGCCCTTCGACGAGAGAGGGCAAAACAAAGACATCACACCCACGCAGGATTTCGATGCGCTGATTCTCATCCGCAATAAAGCCCATCCAAATAATGCCGTGTTCAGGACCATAAAAAGGAATCAGGGATGCTGCCAGGGGACCGTGATTGCCTACAATTAAAAGTTTGGCGCGGGGATCCAGACGTGCCTGTTTCCAGGCTTTTAGCAGCGACTCAACATTCTTTTCGGGGGCAATCCGTCCCTGGTAGACAAATAGGCGATCGGCATCCAGTTGGGTCTTCAGGCGAGAGAAGCCAGGAGAATATTTCTTTACGTCAACTCCATTCGGAATGACCGCTACTTTAGCCGGGGGAACGCCCAGCCGAATCAACAATTCTCGTTGGATGTGGGAAAAAACAATCACCCGGTCATATCTTGCCAGAAATGGAGCATAGAGCTGGTAAGTCAGGTGCTGGGTACCAGAGGTCAGGTTACGCAATTTGCGATCGAAGGCTGGGTGAAAGGTGGCAATCAGGGGAACTTTCAGATCGGCGCAGATTTCTGGCAACAGAAAGTCAAGCGGAGAAAGGGTCAACGACGCATGGACCAAATCGGGCTTGAGATCTTCTAGCGAGTGGCGCAGAATTTTGCTGGATCGGAGGGTTGGAATGGTGTAAACCTGGGATTTATAGAGAAAAGGAATCGGGATTTCTTGACAGTCGGGCCAGGTATCAGGGGGTGGCTCGTCCTGGGTGAAGTGGAAGAAACTAACCTGGTAGCTTCGATCTAAAAGGGCGTTGGTAACCTCTCGACCGTAGGTAACGTTGCCACAAAAAGGTGTTTTTTTTCCAAGCCAGGCAATATGCATTCGGGTTTGTTGCAATGGTGGGGTTAAGTTCAATGCACAGCAATCAAACAACCCGTCTTTAGCGAACTAAGTCCCAAGATCGCCAGCAAATCTCAACAATCTGGGGTTTTAGCAACTTGAAGGGACTTTCATAAAAGTATCGGTTGCCTGGAGGTAGGGGGTTCGGTCGATGAATGGCTATGCACCAGACAATCTGACTGAAGTAAACCCAACTGTACAGACGAAGACCGATTCTTTATAAACTTCCTGAAGGGTTATTTTTGAGTTGATCCTGTACGCGAAATATACCAGGTAAATACCCCGCCTGTGACCACAAGCACGGCAAGACCTATGAACACAACCCGTAAGCCCAAAAAGGTTTCTGCCAAACCTGCCAGCGCTAGGGGCAGACTCAAGGCAATATTAATAGCGTTGTTTTGCAGCCCAAAAACCTTGCCCCGCATTTCTTCAGGGGTTTCTTCTTGAATAGTGGTTTGCATGGGTACGCCAACCACTGCCGCAAAGGCTCCTAGGAGAGTAATCAGTGCCAGTGCAGGAACAAGTTGCTCTGAAAAGACAGATAAGCCTAGTAGGGAAGCTGCCATTCCAGCAGAACCGACAATGCTGAGCTGGTAATGGGGAAAGCGTTGTCCAAACTGTCCAATAAAAGTTGCTCCGATCGCCATTCCTACACCGCCTGCTGCCAATAAAAAGCCAAATTGAGAGGCTTTGATGGCAGGCATGATCTCTGCCAGTCGAACCGAGAGCACTGCCAATGCAGCAAAGACTGAGAATAGGATTACCAATTGCAGCATGGCACTACGAACCCGCTGTTGCTGCTTCAGATAGCGAATGCCGTCGCGAATATCCTGGAAAACGTGGGGGGTTTCCGTAGTTGCTTCCGAATCTTCCGAATCTTCCCAATCATGACTACCATTTGTGGTGCCATTTAACCCATTTAACAGAGAAAAGCTCCAGGTTTTTTCGCGGGTTTTAAGTAAAAGCAGAATGAGTCCGGCGATCGCGTAACCGCTACCCACCACCAGTTCCTTACCCAGCCCGATCGCAGTCCAGCCCAGATGAGTCATCAGGTTGTCTGCCAGCGCCAGCAGTGGCTCACCCACGGCAAAACCAATGATGACCGAAGCCATCATCGTCGTGGTATAAAGGGAATTTGCCGATAGGAGATGACGACGCTCGACTACAAGTGGGATGGCAGACTGCTCTGCCGGAGCGAAGAACTGGGTCAAGGTAGAAACCAGGAAAGTAATCCCCAGTAGAATGCAGAAGCCAACGGGTAAACCTGCCAGGGGTGCCCACCCCTTAGACAGCCAGAGCAGGGGCAACAGCATAAAGACTAACCCTCCCCGCAGCAGATTGGTCAGCACCAATACGGTTTTCTTGGACCACCGATCGACAAATACCCCAGCCACAGAGCCAAACAGAACGGCGGGAATTGTGAACGCAATCATAATCGAGGAAACCCAACCACTGATGGTTTGATCGCCGCTCTGAAACCGACTGGCAATCAGCGCAATCATCAGCACCAGATAAACCTTATCTGCCAATTGAGAAAAGACCTGACCGCTCCACAGAATTAAAAAGTTACGGTTCCTCAGAACCGGGAGGAAGCCGCGCTCTAGCTCATCCTCCTCCGGCAAAATTGCTTCTGGCTCTGCTGTAGAAACCGCCAGCGGAGCCGGTGAACCACCGTTACCCTCGTGCCGAGACTCGGCTACAGACGACCGCGGGGAAGCACTGTCGGTTTCAAGGAAATCTTCTTCTGCACGAAACATGGGTAAAGAACTCTCCCCATCAAGCATATCCCCTGCCATGACTGGCTTGTTTGCACTCTCATCTGACATCCGATGAATTAGGGGACCGGATGATGTCTGCAATTCGTTGCAGACTTTTGAAGCAGGGGGTGATTTACCCAGCCCCTTAATATTGTCGCTCAGGTCTGGGTGATTTAGCGATCGCATCATTGATGCTTCTAAATCCGAGTTGGACAGTTGCATCATGGCTCAGGATGTCAAAGAGTATTCAGTGGAGGCAAAGCAGGCATCTACTAGAGTAGCGGAGCGGATGGGACGATCAAAATGATACTGGGCATAGTAGCGCAAGACACGCTCGATTAATTGCCATACGCCTTCAGATTGAGCAAATTCAGTGCTGTTAAATCCCAGGCTGGCGGTCTGGGGCAATTCTGCCTGAGCCAACTGTTGCAATAGAGCCAGCTCTGGGGCAGTGATTTGAGTATGCAGCAACAGCGGGGATGAGTGGCGAATGGTTCGTTCCGCCGAAGTCCCTAAAAAAGGCTTGGCTGGTTGCCCCTCTGCCACTCTCATGGGAGTTTGAGAAACAGAGGTGCCCCTATTCGCTGTGTAGGTACTCCCTGAACCAGGTACACCAGAACTTTTCTGAACTGGCTTTGGCTTTTTTTCTGCCTTCAGTTTCTCCAAGGATTCCAGGGTGACCGTCCCTCCAGATGGAATGCTGAAACCAATTCTCCAGGAGGAATCTGCAATGTCAGGGATCAGGGGTTGGCGGGTAACGCAGCAGAGATGTACTTGTGGGGCAATGCCTGCCAGAATCAGCAGTTGAAAAATCGCGTGAGTCAGGTGGGGTAGTACAAGGGAAAGGGGAGCACGCTCTAATCGCTTGAGATGTTCACTTAGTAAGCAAAAAAGTTCTTCCTGGGGCTGGTCGCTTAACGCCTGGTAAAGGCAGAGTTCTGCCAAATATTGGCTTGCCGTTAGCTTCTTTAAATCCTGGCTGAGTCCTGGGTAGGATTCCAGCGTTTCTGCCTGGGTAAGCTTGTCAAGCGATCGCCCCTTAGCAATTAGTAAATTATTGACGACAAACAAACTACTTCGTCCAGCCAAACTGGAGTTGTGTTTCCGAGATCCCATCGCAATAATGCGCAGTAGACCAAACTCACGGGTCAAAACCGTCAGCAGCCGATCGGTTTCACCCATTGGCATGCTTTTGAGATTGATTCCTGTAGCTTTATAGGTGCGACTCATTAAAACAGGGATTTGATTAGACAGCTTATTGTAAGCCGGAGCAGGGGGGATTAAGTTGTTGGTTGTTAGAGAGGAGAGGAGGAGTAGAGGAGTTAGGAGTCATTGGTCATTGGCATCTACAGATAACAAATAACAAATGACAAACAACTCTTAACTCTTAACTTCTTCACTTAATTTATTTTCTTCTCTCCTATCTTTAACCTCTTCTCCCTCATCCTTCATCCTTCTCTGGGCTACTGTGCTGATGAATGAGTTCAACACCACGGGAGGTACCCAGGCGGGTTGCGCCTGCAATAATTAAATCAATGGCTTGTTCAAGCGTGCGGATACCGCCGGAAGCTTTGATACCCAATCGGTCTTTGGTAATTTCCTTCAAAAGACGGATGTCTGCGATCGTAGCACCTCCGTATAACCCCGTACTAGTTTTGAGAAAGGCGGCTCCAGCATCCATACAAAGTTCTGCTGCCAGGCGCTTTTCAGCCTCAGTTAACAGGGCCATTTCTAAAATCGCTTTTACCATTTGCCCGGTTTCTTCGCGAATCTCAGCAATTTCTCGGTAAACTTCATCCGTTTTACCCGCTTTCAGCCAGCCCAGGTTGATTACCACATCTAGTTCTGTAGCGCCATTCTCGGCAGCCTCCTGCGCCTCATAGAGTTTCACAGCCGAGGTGGTTGCACCGTAGGGAAAGCCAATCACAGCACAGACCCGTGGCCGTTTGCCATGCAACAGGTTAGCTGCCAATTTGACATAGGTTGGTTGCATACAGACAGACGCAAAGCCGTACTGATCGGCATCTGCACACCATTGCTCTACCTGTTCGGGAATAGCCGTTGGGATCAGGAGAGCATGGTCAATAAAGGTAGCAATGTTGATTTCTGGCTGGGATCCGGGCATTGGGAAGGGGGGAGATGGGGAAGGTGGGGCGCAGGGGAAGGGTTTGGAGTTGAGAGTTTTGAGTTTTTTGGAAACTTTGAAAAGGGAGTCGAGTAACTCTATGGCTCCTGGGTATTAACAGCTAGTAACCAACCACTAACAACTAACAACGAATATTACCCAGATAGTTGTAACCTGGAATGGAATGCAACTCTAGAGTTTCAGGGAATTAAGCGCCCTCCTTATTATGGCTTCAACGAACCACGTTTATCCGGTTATCTGGAATGATGAGTCTTCGCAGGATACGCTACATGGGCGTGTCCTGTTGATTGACCAAACCCGCTTGCCCAATGAGTATGCCGTGGTTGATATCCATCGCTATGAAGATATGGCTTGGGCAATTGAAACGATGATTGTGCGGGGTGCTCCAGCGATCGGAGTAGCGGCTGCCTATGGGATATACCTGGGTGCAAGGGAAATTAAAACGATCGATCGCAGCGAGTTTTTGACCCAATTGGACCAGGTGGCACAGCGGTTGCGATCGACCCGTCCAACCGCCGTGAATTTGTTTTGGGCGATCGACCGGATGATGAAAACTGCCCAGCAAACGCTGGGATCGGTCGAACACTTAAAAGCTACCCTGCTGGAAACTGCTAAAGCCATTAATGCCGCCGATTTACGCACCTGCCAGCAGATTGGGGATTATGGTCTGGATGCATTACCCGCCAATCCTGAAAAGCTCCGAATTCTGACTCACTGTAATGCAGGCGCACTGGCAACCGCAGGCTACGGAACCGCCCTAGGTGTTGTTCGTTCTACCTGGGCAGCGGGTCGGCTAGAACGAGTGTTTGCTGATGAAACCCGTCCCCGTTTACAGGGAGCCAAGCTGACTGCTTGGGAATGCGTTCAAGAGGGAATTCCAGTTACGGTGATCACAGACAACATGGCGGCTCACTGTATGCAGCGAGGCATGATTGATGCAGTGGTGGTGGGTGCCGATCGCATCGCTGCCAACGGTGATACGGCTAATAAAATTGGCACCTATAGTGTGGCGCTAGTTGCCAGAGCGCACAACATTCCATTTTTCGTTGCCGCCCCTTTGTCAACCATCGACTTCGCGATCGCAAACGGTAGCCAGATCCCGATTGAAGAACGTCACCCCAGCGAAATTTACGCGATCGGCGAAACAGTCATCTGTCCCACGGGTGCCGATTTCTACAATCCTGCCTTCGACGTAACGCCCGCAAACTTAATCACAGCCATCATCACGGAGTATGGCGCGATCGCACCAGCCGATTTACAGAATCAACTAGCTTCCAAAAGTAGCCTTCCAGTCCGGGAGATTTCACCTTTAGACAGGTCGCTTAAAATTCAAGGGGGTTGATAGATCGCCTGATCTGCCCTTCCTAACCGCTCTAACCGGCTAAAATAAAGGCTTGGGTTTCCCTGAACAGCCTCAGCTATGAACGTGCCTGTTGAATTTCTTGATTCCTTTGATGTGGTGGTGATTGGAGCCGGTCACTCCGGTTGCGAAGCTGCCCTGGCAACGGCTCGACTGGGCTGTCGTACCCTCTTACTAACGCTTAACTTAGACAAGATTGCATGGCAACCTTGCAATCCGGCTGTGGGCGGTCCAGCCAAGTCCCAACTAGTGCATGAGGTGGATGCGCTAGGTGGCGAAATTGGCAAAATGGCTGACCGTACTTATCTGCAAAAGCGTGTGCTTAATTCTTCCAGAGGTCCCGCAGTATGGGCATTACGAGCACAGACGGACAAGCGCGAGTATGCGGCTGTAATGAAAAGCATTGTGGACAACCAGGAGAATTTGTCTGTTCGCGAAGGCATGGCGACTGATCTGGTTCTGGGCAAAAATGATGAGGTAATTGGGGTTCAGACCTATTTTGGTGTGGCGTTTCAGTGCAAAGCAGCTATCCTCACAACCGGAACCTTTCTGGGTGGCCGCATCTGGGTTGGCAACAAGTCAATGGCAGCAGGGCGGGCAGGCGAGTTTGCAGCGGAAGGGCTGACGGATACACTCAAGCGTCTGGGATTTGAAACAGGACGGCTAAAAACGGGAACTCCCGCACGGGTTGATCGCCGCTCGATTAACTTTGACATTTTGGAACCCCAACCCAGTGATCCAGAAACTCGCTGGTTCAGTTTTGATCCGGCAGTCTGGGTCGAACGGGAATCGATGGACTGTCATATCACCCGCACGACTGCCGAAACCCATCGCATCATTCGAGAAAACTTGCACCTGTCGCCAGTCTATGGCGGTTGGGTCGATGCCAAAGGTCCCCGCTACTGCCCCAGTATTGAGGACAAAATTGTGCGCTTTGCCGATAAAGAAAGCCACCAGATCTTCTTGGAACCAGAAGGGCGAGAGATTCCAGAAATTTATGTCCAGGGCTTTTCCACCGGACTACCAGAACCCGTTCAGTTGCAGATGCTGCGATCGCTCCCCGGTCTGGAAAACTGTATCATGCTGCGCCCTGCTTATGCAGTGGAGTATGACTTTCTCCCGGCAACCCAGTGCTACCCCACCCTCATGACCAAAAAGATTGAAGGACTATTTTGTGCTGGACAGATCAACGGCACGACTGGCTATGAAGAAGCGGCAGCGCAAGGGTTTGTAGCGGGTGTCAATGCCGCCAGATTTGTGCGGGGGCAAGAAATGATTACCTTCCTGCGTGAGCAGAGTTATATGGGTACGCTGATTGATGACCTGTGTACCAAAGATTTGCGCGAACCCTACCGGATGCTGACCTCGAGATCGGAGTATCGGTTACTGTTGCGATCGGACAATGCTGATCAACGCCTGACACCACTAGGGCGGGAAATTGGGCTAATTGATGAGCGGCGCTGGAACTTGTTTATCCATAAACAAAAACAAATTGTGGCTGAGAAGGAGCGGTTGCACGAAAACCGTGTGAAAGAACTGGATCCCCTGGGTCAGGAAATCGCTGCCTATACTCAGCAGGCAATCAAAGGTTCAATTACCCTGGCAGATCTGTTGCGACGACCCGGTTTCCACTATGCCGATCTGGAGCGGTTTGGTTTGGAGAATGGGGAACTAGACCGTGCCGAAAAAGAAGGGGCTGAAATTGATATTAAGTACTCTGGCTACATTCAGCGGCAACAAAATCAGATTGACCAGATTGCCCGTCAGGAACATCGCAAACTGCCCGTGGATCTGGATTACCACACTATTGAAACCCTGTCCAAAGAAGCTCGCGAAAAGCTCTCTAAAGTTCGCCCGCTGACGGTTGGGCAAGCTTCCCGCATTGGTGGGGTCAATCCTGCGGATGTGAATGCACTGCTAATTTATTTAGAGATTCAATCCCGTCTTCATAGCCAGTTGCCAACCAATGTCTAGGCTGCCTAATACCAGAGACGATAAGACTGGCACCCTGTCTGAAAATTTATCAGACAGGGTGCCAGTTGAGCCTGCTGTAATGCCCGCTGCCCTGTTCTCTAAAATACCCGGCGAATAAGCAATACAGCCTGACGAAAGATGGTGTCACGATAACAACCATTGCGATTACTCTGCTATGCCGCGTCATTGGATAAAGTCAATCTCACCGCATAGCCAGATCAGGTAAGAAGTCTTCATCATAGAAAGGGGCTTTTTATGATTTAGGATTTCTGCATTGAATAGCTTTAGCGGTTTAGAACCAGCCTGTCGGCGCAATTTGTGGGTTCTATTTGCCTCAGGGTTACTGTTTTGGGCAAGTTTGGCAGCTTTACTACCGACTCTGACGCTCTACATCAAACATATTGGAGCGACGAATGCTCAAATCGGTATTGTCATGGGGTCCTTTGCGATTGGGCTGGTGTTGTTTCGTCCCTGGGTAGGAAAGTTAGCAGACCAGCAGGGGCGCAGGGTTGTGTTGATAATTGGGCTGCTGGCAGTGGCGATCGCCCCGATTGGCTACATGCTAACCCAGTCACTTCCTTTGCTAATAGGAGTCCGGGTGTTTCATGGTCTCAGCATTGCGGCGTTTTCCACGGGCTACAGCGCTCTGGTTGTGGATCTTTCGCCGGAGCACCAACGGGGTGAGTTGATTGGATTTATGAGCCTGGTAAACCCGGTTGGGATGGCGATTGGTCCTGCTCTGGGAGGTTTTTTGCTGGAATGGGCAGGGTATACGCCCCTGTTTTTGCTGGCAGCGGGACTGGGCGCAGTGGGGCTGATTTGTGCGTATCAGGTTGTCGCTCCTTCGGTCAAACGGCAACCTGGGGGCAACAACCTGATGCCAGAGCAGGGGAATCGGTCAAATAATGAGCCGTTTTGGCAGTTGATAAACAGCCCTCGATTGCGAGTTCCTGCTACTGTCATGCTGCTCGTTGGGCTGGGATTTGGCACACTCAGCACCTTTGCCCCACTTTTGATTCAGGAAACAAAAGTAGATTTTAATGCTGGTTTTTTTTATACAGCAGCGGCGGTTTCGAGTTTTTTAGTCCGTTTGCCTACAGGACGAGCTTCTGACCGTTATGGACGAGGATTGTTTATCACAGTCAGTCTGAGCTTTTATGCGATCGCCATGTTACTCATCTGGAGCGCTCGAACTCCAGCTATTTTTCTGTTGGCTGGCTTGATTGAGGGCGCAGGGGCTGGCATTCTCATTCCCATGATGATTGCGCTAATGGCTGACCGCTCTAAACCTGAAGAGCGGGGGCGCATATTTGGGTTAGTCATGGCAGGGTTTGACCTGGGAATTGCGATCGCCGCTCCCATTCTGGGCTACTTTGCTGACGAGATTGGCTATCGAGGATTGTTTGGACTGGCAAGCAGCCTATCATTTCTGGCGTTGCTTATTTTCATCAGCCTGGGCAGCAAAGATTTTGCCTGCTCCCTCAAGTTTGCTCTAGGCAAGGAGGAAGATCGGTATGCCCTTCATGCAGGAGGGGGTAAGTGAGGGAGTGGATGAGTAGATGAGTGGATGAGAACCCCTCTACCCCCTACTCCCTAAAGCTCTGCTCCATCCTGAAAGGGAGGTCGATCGCCTTCACCATTTTCAAGGGCTAGTTCTCCTTCATCTTCAGAAATCGTTTCGGGGATTTCCAGACGGTGCATCTGGATCTGGTCAAGCCGAGGTCCTTCGGCAGCGATGACGGTAAATTCATAGTCTCGATAGCGCAGAGTTTCGCCCAACTGCGGGATCTTTTGCAGATGAAATAGAATAAACCCCCCCAGGGTTTGGTAATCATCAGTGAGTGGTAGCTCCAGGTTCAGCATTTCATTGACTTCTTCCAGATCCATCTGTGCTTGCACGAGAAATGTCTGATCATCCAGGATTTGAATACTCAACTCTTCGGTGCTAGTAGGTTCGGCGGCATCCCCCAAAATTTCAGCAATCAAATCCTGCATGGTTACCAGTCCTGCGGTGCCGCCATATTCGTCAAAAACCATCACCATCGATTGACGAGATCGCTGCATCAGAGGCAGCAGTTCACTCAGGGGCATATGCTCAGGCACAAATCGGGCGGGGCGAATCCAAGCCTGGATCGGGTCATCCAAAGATAGTGAATCCTCAACTAGAGGTTCTGCCAGTTCCCGAAAATGAATAATGCCTCTAATATCATCCAGGGATTCTCCAATGGCGGGATAGCGGGAATGCTGTGACTGGGCTACTTCCTCTAGTAGCACTTTAAAGGTGGCATCACTAGCAACCGCGGCAATGCTAGTCCGAGGCACCATCACTTCGCCTGCGGTCACTTCACCAAATTCAAATACGTTTCGCAGCAGTTCCCGTTCTTCCGCTTCAAGTCCAGTCGATTCGCTGGTGGTCGTAATAATCCGCTGGAGTTCTTCTGGGGTCACCTGGTTGTACCACCAACCTTCACTGGTGTACTGGACACCAATCGATCGCAGCAGGCAACGGGTGGATCGGTTTAGAATCCAAATAAAAGGGTTGAAGATTCGGGCGATCGCCAGACTGGGAGCCGCCAACACCCGTGCCAACTGCTCTGAGTAAATCAGCGCCACCGCTTTTGGACACAGTTCACCTAAAACAATTTGTAGATAGGCAATCAGAAAAAACGCAATTGGGATTGCCAGGGTATGGGAAATTGCCAGTCGGTAACCCGGTGCCAGGGGTAACTGGCTGATTCCATCTGCAATCAGAACCGCCAGCGCGCTTTCCCCTATCCAGCCCAATGCCAGACTGGATAGGGTAATGCCTAACTGGGTTGTGGAGAGCAGGCGATCAATACTTTGCTGCAAGTCCTGCACCGTCCGTGCCTGGGTATCTCCCGCATCGACTAACTGATTAATCCGCGATCGCCTGACCGAAACAATCGAAAACTCTGCTGCTACAAAAAAAGCATTGATCGTAATCAGCAGCAGCAATGAAAAGATCCGCAGCACAACCTCTGACCAGGTAAAGTGCTGAGGGTACGCTCCCAACTCCACGCTCGTTACCAGAAACCCCAGAGAAAAGATTATCATTCGGGGCACCTGTTAGTGGCAGAACTGATAAAGTGCTGCATTGCAGTGCTTTAACGAGGAACCGGAATATCAGTCAGAGCCAAATCAAGATTTTGATCAGGGTAGTCGGTCAGGGAGAGTGAAACCTTTTCAACCCCTTCCAAAAGCGTGACAGGAACTTTAACCGTGCCAGAGTAGGTTTCACTGGATGAAGGCAAATCCGAGGGTAAACCATTCGCCGTAACGCTCAGTTCTTGCCCTTTGTCATCCGTAACACTCAAAAAGCTATAAAGAAACCGGACGGGTTGGTTTCCACCATTGCGCAGGCTGACCTGCATCACCAACGAGTCTTCCTGCCGACGGACATCGCTAATCTCAAGCACAACGCCCTCACTTTCGCTGACCATTGGGAACGCCGCTTTACTGGAATCTGTTTTAGCAGAAGCATTGGTTGCAGTGGTGGATTCACTCACCTTGCCATCTTTTGCTTTCCCGCTAATGCGGGACTTGGCTCCAGCGATAATATCGTCCTCTCGCAAAATTGTGAACTCTTCCCGACGGCTATTCGCTCCTCGTTTTGCCAGATTGTTTGTCGGGCGGGTATCCGGCTGAGTCACACCCTTAAGTGCTTCCCGTCCCAGCGCGACCCCCCACATAGCGCTGACCATTCCTGCCCCAACCATCAACGCTAATAGCATCAGGGTAAGCGCTACAGTGGAATTCACTTTCATGGATCGTTTAGGGATAGCTGTTTTCAAAGGTTTGAGGCTTGGTAAATTTGATTTGCTCCAATTTTAGACAGAATACTCCCGATTCAACACAAAATTTACGCTTCCTGAAAAATCTTGAAGCTCTAGATGTATGAAGGCTGGATAGTTCTGCTGGAAACAAACATGAATTGCCTGCTGCTCAGCCGTTTTGCCTTTTGGACCCAATTTTGCCAAGCGATCGACATCCGAATTAAACCACCATGCCCTACCATTACCTTTACAGATAGATACAAGGTCTTCTGCAAGGAATCAGGATACAATGATGGTCACAACAGCCAGGGTTGGCCGAGCGGTTTAGGCAGCGAACTCATAATTCGCCTCAGGCAGGTTCAACTCCTGCACCCTGGATTTTTGAATAATATTTTTCGGGAGGATTACCACAGAGCAGGAACCTGCTGCCGTACAGGCGGTTCAGGGGGTACCCGGTCAACAAATGGAGGAACCGTTGCTGGAGGAGCAATGGGTTGGGCTGTCACGGGGCAGCCTGCTCTGGAACAACCATCGATTAAACAACTTGGTGAATCGGGGATGGTTCTCAAACTCTGGCAGAAGGGAGTGGGTAAATCAAAAACTCGAATAATGGGACCACTCGCCATTTGCCGCGATAAAATTCTGCGATAGGTATCGTTGACTTCCTTGCCGTCACGGGTTATTTCAATCTCAGGAAAGCCACCGACTCCGATTAGCCAATCCACCTGTCTAGGAAAAGTACGGTTTTTGAAAAAATCGCGATCGTTCTCGAAGTAGGAATCATAAAACCTTTCCAAGATGTCGTTCTGATACTCTAAGGGGGCACCTCTTCTAACAGGTACCGGGGCTGGGCTGATTAAAATCTCTTGGGCGATCGCGGTAGCAGCACCCAGGGTAGACAATAAAGAAATAGCCAGTCCGGCGATCGCATTTTTGCAGCTTACTTTCATGGGATCACTCCTCATTTTTTGGATTAAATAGTTGTCTCTTTTTAAGACTAAGATTGGGACTGGTAGAATATTGGACTAAAAATCTTTGACTACCTGCTAACGTCTACCCAAACCTTAGATTTTAGCCTTTAACAATTGTACTGAGTCTACCCAAAAAAATGACAGAAATTCGTCAATCGTCAACTCACTTTTCTGATTCAATTGCAAGCTTAGATTTAGCCACCTTACGACAGAAACTTTTAGATCTATTCTGTCAGGTTGCTTATCAAGAGGGAGATTTTTTACTCTCCTCTGGTCAGCAGAGTTCCTACTATATCAATGGTAAGCAAGTCACTCTGCATGCCTGGGGAGGGTTGGCGATGGGTCGTATTTTGTTGTCACTTTTGCCCTTAGAAACCCAAGCAGTTGCCGGGTTAACTCTGGGTGCAGACCCCCTGGTAACTGCTGTGAATGTGGTGGCGGCTTATGAAGGGCGATCGCTGCCTGCGCTGATTATTCGCAAAGAGGCAAAAGGGCATGGAACCCGCGCTTATATTGAGGGTCCAATGTTGCCTGAGGGAAGTACTATCACGGTTCTGGAAGATGTTGTGACCACTGGAGGTTCAGCCATGAAAGCTGTTGAACGCTTGCAGCAGGCTGGTTATTGCGTCAATGGAATTGTTGCGCTCGTTGATCGCCACCAGGGTGGGGCAGCACTTTATCAGCAGGCAGGAATTCCATTTCAAGCAATCTTTTCAATTCAGGACATCCAGCACCGCTGGCGAGAAATTGAAAATGCCAAATCACTTTAGAAAACGGACTATTTCGCCATAGGGCGAGACTCCATTTGCTACAGAATTTTTCAGCCGTTGCCGACTTTTTTTTGTTTAGACTAATGTTATGGCTAGTGCTTTTTCACAGAAATTTCTGTGGATTAGACGCTACTGGCAGTGCTTTTTGGAATTAGTCTAAACTCCAAGACTTTGCTGTTTGAGTTTATGCGATCGCACCTGCCAATGCTGCTGACTACCGATTTGACTCTGTAGCGATCAAAAAATCCAGATTTGAAATTGATGGGGTATTTTTACCGCAACCGGAAATACTTAGCGTTTCCTTTCTGGGTGAGATAATCTCATCTGTTTGACTCAAGGATTCTACAGCTATCCACGTACCTCACTGGATTCAAAAACGCGATATGCCGATTGGCAAAGCAATGCTGGGAGTTACGCTTCAGAAAACGGGAGTCTATCATTTTCCAACCTGACCGCTCACTCCTGCCCCCTGTTGCCTGCCATACCACGCCTGTAATGCCAGTCGATAGACTTCTCGCCAGGGAATAGCGTACTGGCGGGCAATTTGAGCACAGTCCTCATATTCTGGCTGCACATTGAGGGGCTGCTGTTTGTTGCTGTCTTCTGCCCAGGCAATTTTTACCCGAACGCTGCCATACTCGATTTGGACTGGTTGCAGTTCACGCTGTAAGACCTGCCGCTGCTGGGTGGAGCGTCGGATGCCCAATGTCGTTGTTTCTCGAAAGATCACAGCTTCGCAAGCGATCGCATCCTCAGGATGGCAAATCACCGTTAGCAACGTGCCCGGTCGTGATTTTTTCATCGCGATCGCCTGCGTAAACACATCTACTGCTCCCGCCGCAAACAACACTTCATACAAATATCCAATTGCCTGGGGGTTGAGATCATCAATTTGGGTTTCGAGAACGGCGATCGTTTCTTGTGGAGAGTGGGCGGGGTGTGGGATGTGGGGTATGGCGGATTGCTCACCTCTGCTCCTTTGCGCCTCTACTCCTCTGCTCCTCTGCTCCTTTGCGCCCTGCCCCCTTTCCCCAATCCACAGACGCAGAAGATTGGGAATCGGCAGATCAATCGAACCTGCGCCTAAGCCAACTCGCAGTAAGGTCATTGAAGGAGGAGGTCCAAATTGAATTGCCAGGGTGGTGGCGATCGCTGCCCCGGTAGGGGTTACCAATTCTCGCTCAATCCCGTTGCTGTAGAGGGGGATTTGGCGTAATTCAAATAACTTGAGTACAGCCGGAGCCGGGACTGGTAAACGACCATGGGCTGCCCGAATAGTTCCACCCCCGACTGGCAACGCCGAACAGTAAATCCGCTCCACACCTAACCAGTCCAGTCCCAGGCAGGTGCCTGCAATATCGACAATTGCATCCGTCGCCCCCACCTCATGGAAATGCACCTGTTCGGGTGGAATGCCATGTACTGCCCCTTCTGCCTCTGCCAATTGGCGAAACACTGCCAAACTCCAGACCTCAGCCCTTAAGGGAAACCCCGCCGCCAAAATCATCTGCTCAATTTCTGGTAGGTGCCGGGTGGATGAAGGGTGGGTGTGCCCATTAACAGCGGAAGCGGCATCAGGATGATGGCTAGGATCATCGCTATGTGCATAAAAAGGGGCCGGATGAAGGTTATCCGATGCGGAAGGAACCTCTGTATCAGAGTGAGCATGATGGCTGAGATGGTAGGCTGTTGTAGCGGTGTCCTTAGCCTCAGAGCTATCCTCGGATGAACCTGAAAGCACCAAATCCACATAAACTTTGGTTGCTTGCTGACCATTCCGGTGAACGCGCTCTGCCCGCAGCCGATACTCCTTTGAAATACCCAGACGCCCTAAAGCCTCAGCCAGGTAATCGAAAGGGACTCCTGCATCCACAAGTGCCCCCAGACACATATCACCAGCAATTCCAGTTGGGCAATCCAGGTAGGCAATTTTAGTCATGATCGTAATAGAGAAGGCTAAAAGCTGAAGGCTAAAGGATGAGGGATGAAGGCTATAAGGATGAGGGATGAGGGCTAAAGGATGAAAATAGACAAAAAATTCTTTATGAATGAAGAACTTTTCCTGTTACTTCAATCTTCCCATTCCTGAACTTTAAGTGAAGGCTTTTTCTCGATACCCTCTTCTAACATTCCTGGTCTTGAATTCTGAGAAAGAGCAATATCAACTATCCCCTGTCTATAACCTATTCCCTCACCCTTTACTCCTTACTCCTCACCTCATGGCAACTCTCTACACCCTTCACCCAGATACTCCTCAAGCTAGAACCGTAGACCAAATCCGGGATGCGCTCCGGGGTGGAGCGGTCATGTTGTACCCGACTGATACGGTTTATGCGATCGGGTGTGATCTTTATTCCAAAAATGCTGTGGAACGAGTGCGTCAGATTAAGCAATTATCGAATGATAAGCCGCTGACTTTTTTGTGTCAGTCCCTATCCAATATTGCTCAATATGCCGTTGTGGGTGATTCTGCTTATCGGATTATGCGGCGACTGATTCCGGGTCCCTACACCTTTTTGCTGCCAGCGACCAAATTGGTTCCTCGACTAGTGATGAGTCCTAAACGACGAAGTACAGGAATCCGGGTGCCCGATCATCCCATCTGTCTGTCGTTATTGGAAGCCTTGGGCAATCCCATCATTTCGACCTCCGCCCCCCTGTTGGCTGATGAAGACCAGGAATTGGGCAATGGGGGAAAACCGCATCACAATACCACCCGTTATGAGCTATTTGACTGTCTAGAAAAAATGGTAGACATTATTGTTGATAGCGGTGCTGAGCCTGGGTTTCAGGTTTCTACAATCCTCGATTTAACGGCGGAGGAACCCATTTTGGTTCGGAGGGGTCTAGGATGGGAGGAGGCATCTACCTGGGGTGTTGAAATCGGTTGAACCAGCCTGCCAACTGTCCACTGCCTGAGAAATGGGTTGTTGCTATTCGGGAGAGGCGATCGCCTGCTTCTACGCCATTGATTTGATTGGATTTGACCCGGATCAGCCCGCCTGGTCGAGTGATTCTCAGGCAATGGTGCTCATCAGGTTATGTGACCACCTGAAAAAGTGACATAGCAAGCACCGGTCTAACCGTAGCGGACGAAGTTCTTCGTGTAGACACTGAGAGATACCAGCAAGTCCTACGGTTCCATTGAGTGCACTGCCAGCCATGAATATTGAATCTACCTTCCGTTCTAAAGCAACCACTCCCATCCACCAGTCCTTTGATGACTCGGCGGATACTCTTGCAGATAATGGGTTTTCCTATGAGCCTGAGTCCATCTTGGCAACCAGCTCAGACGAATTTCTCGATCTGGAAACATTGACCCAGCTTCTCTCACGGGAACTCAGTTCTGAGGTCAAAGCCTCTGCCAGTAACGTAGAAACCCTGGCAACCCGCATTGCTGCTGAAGTCGATCGCATCTGTCAGAAGAGTGGACGCATTCAAACATCCGGAAAGGTTCGATCCTGGCAACTGTCTCTCGCACGGCACCGGTTGCAAAAGTGCCTGACCTACTACCAGCTTGGTTCCCGTCGGGGGCGCTCAGAACTGCACAGCACCCTGGGTTCAATGGTTTATCGCTATGTCGCTCCTAGCCGAATGCAGCTAGGGTTTCAAGCCCGCTACAACTTGATTGAAGATTTTCTCCAGGGGTTTTACAGCGAGTCGTTGAAAGCGTTTCGACGGGAAAATGAGCTGCCAGACGGTTATCAGCCCCGCACCCGCCTGGAACTGGCAGAGTACATGGCATTTACTGAACAGTATGCGAAGCGTCGCATTACCCTGCCCAATGGACAAAATCAGCAGTTGGTGGTGCTACGCTCCCAGCGGTTTGGCAAGCGTCAACCCCTGGAAGTTTCGGTAGACATTGAGCAGGCATTGGAGTCTCCTAAGAGTGAGGAGGCAGAATCCCACAACCGATCGCCCCTGGCTCAACAGTTGCGAGAACACATGGTGATGGATACGGTCGATACCCCATCGGAAGCCGTCCTGCGCGATCGCGTCATTTCGGAACTGATCAGCTATTTGGAGTCCCAAGGACAAAATGACTGCGTTGACTACCTGGTATTGAAGCTCCAAGATCTCTCAGCGCCAGAGATTGATGATATTTTGCGACTTTCTCCTCGCCAGCGCGACTACCTGCAACAACGCTTCAAATATCACGTTGAAAAATTTACCCTTTCCAAAAACTGGAAGTTAGTTCACCAATGGCTGGGTGCAGACCTGGATCAAAACCTGGGGCTGTCTACTCAGCAATGGCAGATTTTTCTGGATCGGCTTTCCCCAGAACAACATCACCTGCTGCAACTAAAGCAAGCCCACACGTCCGACCAGGAGATTGTGCAGACGCTCAAATGTACGCTTAAACAATTGCAAAAGCGTTGGGGGCAACTCCTGGAATTGGCACGGCAAACCAGAAATCAGAACTAAACCTCATCCAATTTGGGCGTGCTGAATCTGGGATGTATTCCGCACTCTGCACTCACTGAACGAGGGTGTCAAACTTTCGCCGCAGTTTACTAGTGTTGCAGTTATCTCCCCCATACAATCGGGGTACAGATAATGAATGCAGAAACCAACTCAGGATTTGGCAGCCCTTATGGAAAAGCCCCTACCCAACTCATGCCTTCCTACAAAAGTTGAGCACCGCTATCTCAATTCACCGGTGGTTAGATTTGCCGGTGTTTATTGTCTGGTGGGCACGCTGTGGACTCTTATTCCAATCGGGCTGATGCCGGTTTTTGGGTATAGTCCAGCCCAGACGCTTCACCTGCACAGCCTGAGCTGTCTCAGTCTAGTGCTGGTTACTACCGGATTACTGTACAGGTACTTAACCCAGCCGCAAGTTGAGCCGATCGCTGGGGATGCCCAGGACACTGCCGATCGCCAAACCGTGGAAGATGCCCTCTGCTATAGCGAAGCCACCACCCGCGCTCTGCTGAATGCAATCCCGGACATGATCTTTCGGATAAACCGGGATGGGGTGTTCTTAGATTTCAAAGTCGCAAAGGATTTTGATGCTGCATTGCCGCCCGTAGCCTTTTTGGGAAAGGCGATCGCCGAAGTCTTTCCAGTCGATATTGCCAACCCTGCTATGGACAAGATTCAGCAGGCACTGGCGACTGGAGAGGTACAAACCCATAATTATCAACTGCTAAGACCGGGAGGCTTACGAGACTATGAGTCCCGCATTGTTTCCTGTGGTGGAGATGAAGTCCTGGCAATTGTCCGAGATGTCAGCAGCCAGCAAGCGGCACGACGGGAACGGGAACAAGCCGAGGCAGCCCTGCGCTACAGCGAAGAGCAACGGCAATTGACCCTGGAATTTAACCATATTGGCAGTTGGGACTGGAACATTGAAACCGGAGACGTGACCTGGAACGAGAACCATCTTCGCTTGCTGGGTTTATCGCCTGGAGCGGCAGAAGTCAGCTATCAGACCTGGCGTCAGCAAGTCCATCCCGAAGATCTAGAACGGGTCGAGCAAGCCGTCGCCCATGCCCTGGAAACCCATACTGACTTTGAAACCGAATACCGGGTGATTTACCCCGATCGCAGCATCCACTGGCTGTTGGGGCGAGGACGGGGAATTTATGATGGCAGTGGCAAAGCCACCCGCATGATTGGGGTCATCATTGATGTCAGCAAACTGAAGCAAATTGAGGCTGACCTCCTCACCAGCGAAGCCCGCTTTCAAGCCTTTATGGATAACAGCCCCACCTCCGGTTGGATCACGGATACCCAGGGTCATATTTTCTATCTCAATCAAACCTATTTCTCCATGTTCCAGTTGCCCAAGCAGGACCTGATTGGGAAAAATTTGCTTGACGTTTATCCGACTGCAATGGCTCAAAAATTTATAGCTGATAATCGATGGGTTGCCCAGACAGGGCAATTTTTAGAAACGACCGAAGTGACTCCTCGCGTAGATGGCACCCTGGGTCACTTTTTAGTTTACAAATTCCCGCTTCCTGGCTCACCCGACGACCAACCGTTGGTTGGGGGGGTGGCAATTGACATGACAGAACGGAAGCGGACTGAAGAGGCACTACAAAATAGTCAGGCATTTCTGGAAAAAGCTCAGGAAGTTGCCCACATCGGTAGTTGGGCAGTTGATATTAGCAATACTGGGGGCAGTGGTCAATTGTCCTGGTCTAGCGAGGTTTATCGCATTTTTGGGCTAGATGACACTACATTTGATGGTCAAGTGGCAACTTTCCTTGAAAGAGTGCATCCAGAAGACCGAGCAGCCGTTGAGCAAGCCAGTCAGGCAGCGGTGCTGCGGAACGAACCTTACAGTCTTGATCATCGGATTATTCGCCCGGATGGCAGCATTCGTTGGGTCCAGGAACAGGCGGATGTGATTCGGGATGCAGCAGGCGTTCCTGTCAAGATGATTGGCATTGTGCAGGATATCACCGAACGTAAGCAGGTAGAAGAAGCCTTGCGTGAGAGTGAAGAGCGGTATCGATCGCTCGTCGTGGCAACCTCGCAGGCAGTCTGGCTGACCGATGCCAAAGGTAAAGCCAAAGCCGTTACTCCTACCTGGTTAGCCATTACCGGGCAGAAGGATGCAGACCAAAAAAATGATGGTTGGCTCAACACGATTCATCCTGATGATCAGGCATGGGTCTGGCAAGCCTGGAGTCAGGCAGTTGCCGACGAGGTAGCCTACGAGGCGGAATATCGGATTTTGAACCCTCAGGGTGAAGAACGTTACATCGTGGCGCGGGGAGTTCCGGTGCGATCGCCCAACGGGCAGGTGCGGGAATGGATTGGCACCAGCACCGATATTACTGATCGCAAACGAGCCGAAGAACAACTCCGCTTCCAGGCACAATTGCTCGACAGTGTGCGTGAGTCGATTGTAGCCACGGATCTGGAGGGGCGCATCATTTACTGGGGCAAGGGGGCAGAGGCATTGTATGGCTATTCGGCTGAAGAAGCGATCGGCACCTTTATCTCTTTTGTTGTGGAGTCCCAGGCACAGCCTCAGGAAAAAGAGCGGATTCGGCAGGTGCTTGCGGCTGGATATTGGAAAGGGGAGTATGAACAACGCCGTCGAGACGGTACTTCATTTTGGGCAGATACGGTCATTTCCCTGGTGAAAGATCCTCAAGGAAAATCCTTTGGTTTGATTGGGATCGATCGCGACATCAGCGATCGCAAACAGGCAGAAACCGCCCTGAGACAACTCAACGAACAGCTAGAGCAGCGAGTCGAAGCCCGCACCCAGGAGCTACATCGGGCAAATACCCGGTTGCAGGCTGAAATTCATGAACGACAACGGACTGAAGTTGCCCTCAGACAGAGTGAAGAACTGTTTCGCCAAATTTTTGAAAGCGCGCCAGTCGGCATTGCCCTTGCCAACACAGAAGATTATCGGTTCAAAATGGTCAACCCCCTCTTTTGCACCATGCTGGGTTACTCGGAAGCGGAACTGATGGCAGGTTCTTGTCCCTCCATGAGCTACCCAGAGGATGCGGATGCCGAAAAGCCCTACGCGGAAAGCCTACTCAAGGGTGATATTCCTGGCTACCAGTTTGTCAAACGGTACATCAAAAAGAATCAGGAAATTATCTGGGGGAGCCTCACCACCCGATCCATTCGCAGCCAGACTGGGGAAATTCTCTATATCCTGGGCATTGTGGAGGACATCACGGAACGCAAGCGCATCGAAGACGAACGCAAGCAGGCACAGGAAGCGCTGGCTCAACGAACTGCCGAATTAGACAGTCTGATTAACATCATGCCCGACTACATCTATGTGATTGAACGGGATACGATGCGGATTCTCCTGTGCAATCAGGCATTCGTTGAGGGCATTGGGCAGCGCGATCGCGATCAGGTTCAGGGCAAACTCGTTTCCGACTGTTTTTCTGAAACAGACACTGCCTACTTTTACCAGCAGAACCAGCAGGTGTTTGACTCTGGGCAAATCTTGCATACTCAGGAAACTATCTTGTTAACCGAGGGATCCCATCACTTTGAAACCTTCAAAATTCCTATCCGAAAATCCAATGGTCAAGTCTATGCGCTGTTGGGCATGTCCCGTGACTACACGGAACTGATCGAAACCCAACACGCCCTTTCGGAACGAACAACCCAACTAGAGGCCTCAAATCGGGAATTGAATGCTTTTTCTTACTCGGTTTCCCACGATTTACGCGCTCCCCTGCGCCACATCAGTGGATTTGTCAACGCCCTCCACAATCGATTGGAGCAAAACAACAGCCTCAATGATCCTCAAATTACCCATTACCTGAACGTGATTCAGGACAGCAGTTTTAAGATGGGGCAGTTAATTGACGGGCTACTTACCCTGTCACGGGTGGGGCGACGGCAAATGGTAGAATTGCCGGTTGATCTAAATCCTCTCGTGCAGTCTGTCCTGGAACGCTTACCAGAAAGCAACCTTACACCAGAGTGTCCTACCAAACCCTGCTCCCAATCGGTTCAGTTTATCATTGGCGAATTACCCACCGTCATGGGAGATGTCACCCTGCTGCAACAGGTTTTTGCCAATCTGCTTGAAAACGCCGTCAAGTTTAGCCGGGGTCGTTGTCCTGCCAGAGTTGAAGTCGGCACCCTGCCGGATGGCAGCCTGTTTGTCCGAGATAACGGGGTTGGCTTTTCGATGGACTATGCCGATCAGTTGTTTGGAGCCTTCCAGCGCTTACACCCCTCATCAGAGTTTGAAGGAACGGGCATTGGTTTGGCGATCGTCCAGAGAATTATTCATCGACATGGAGGTATGATCTGGGCAGAGAGTGAACCCGATCGCGGTGCAACTTTTTATTTCAAATTTAAAGAAAATCTTAAGAGTGGGGAACCTTAAATGTTGGATCAACTCAGTCAAGAGTGAAGATGCGTTGAATACTGAAGCAGCCAAAATCCTACTAATCGAAGATGACCCCAACGATGTAGAGCTAGTCCAGATTGCCCTCAGAGACTACCATTTCCTGAGCCAAATGGATGTCGTTTCTGATGGCGAGCAAGCACTTAATTACCTGCTAGGGCAAGAGGGTGAAATCCCAACCCGTCCGCTCCCCCGTCTGGTGTTGCTGGACCTGAAACTGCCTAAGATAAGTGGTATTCGAGTTTTACAAACCCTCCGTGCCCATCCCAGAACTCGAAAGTTGGTTATCGTCGCGATGACCTCTTCCCAGGAAGACAGCGACCTGAACGCTTGCTACGATCTAGGAATTAATAGCTATATCGTCAAGCCCCTGGATTTTCAGCAGTTTCTCGAAGTTGCTCAACAAGTTGGCTTGTATTGGATGCAGCTAAATAAGCCCCCCTTATTCCTAGCCTGACGACTTTCTATGCGTGGGTGTTCTGAGCCACTGTCACAATCTGAATCGCTACAGTCGGACCATTTGCGTGTGCTGATTGTGGAAGATGTGCCAGCCGATGCCGAATTAGTGATTCTCACCCTGGAAACGGCAAATATTCCTGTGATCTGGGAGGTCGTGGATACCCTGGAGGCTTACAGGCATTTGTTGCAGGCACAACCCTGGGATGTGGTTCTTGCTGATTTTCGGCTGAAAGGGTTTACGGCTTATAAGGTGCTGGAGATATTGCAACAATCAGAGCAGCAGATTCCCCTGATTTTAGTCACGGGTAGTCTGGGAGAAGAAGCGGCGGTAGACTGCATCAAGGCAGGCATGACGGACTATGTGCTGAAGGATCGCTTGTTTCGCCTACCAATGGTGCTGGAGCGATCGCTGCGAGAATTTGAACTCAGCCGCCAACAACGACTGGCAACCGCCCAGATTCACCAGCAGGCACAGCGCGAGGTCATCATTAATCGGATTGTGCAGGCAATGCGAGAAACGCTGATTCTGGACGAAGTCCTGCAAACGACAACGGATATGGTGAATGATGCCCTTAACCTCAGTTGTTGCCTCATTATTCGCCCCGGTGCCAACGACAGTATGGTGGTTCGTAATGTGAGTCGCACCTCCCACGACTGGCAGCCATTGTTAGATCAACCCTGTGAAGCGTTTTCCCATTATCAGGAGCCATTACTCCAGGGAGAACTGGTGGTTGTGGGATCGGTTGAGCAAATGACGCAAGCGGGGTTTCAGGAAATCGCCGCCCACTACAGGTTAGGCGCTTTACTGATGGTGCCACTGATGTACCAGCAAGAGCATCTGGGATGCCTCTGCCTCTACCAGCAAGATCGCGAACGAGCATGGACTATTGATGAAATCTCTATGGTGCGGGCGATCGCCGATCAGTGTGCGATCGCTATTCACCAGGCGCAACTGTTTAGCCAGGTGCAGCAGCAGGCAAAACAAGAGCAACTGCTCAATCAGATTGGGCAGGTACTTAACTCCAGTCTGGATCCTGACTTTATTTTGCAGGAAATTGTCCGTCTAATTGGCGAAGGCTTTGGGGTAGATCGGGCACTCATCTTTGCGATTGAGTCCAGGCAAATTCGGGTGATGACTGAGTGGCTGGCTACTAAACAAGTTGCCTCCATGTTGGACTTTACCGCCCCCGTGTTGGGCTGGTTTGATGTGGTTGATGTGCCCCAATATGCAGAAGCCCGCCATATTTTCCATGTTCCTGATTACTCAACCCTGCCTCAAACCCCAACCCGGTTAGAGATGTTTCACCAGCGGCAGACTCGCTCTCTGCTGAGTGTTCCTGTTTTTATTCATGAACAGTTTTTCGGCGGGTTAGATCTTTATACCACCACCTCTTACCGTACTTTCCGGGAAGATGAGATCCATCTGTTACGTCGGATTGCCGATCAGGCAGCGATCGCCCTATACAACGCCCAAAGCTATGAACGATTAGAAGACCTCATCCAAGCCCGCACCCGCGAGTTGGAAGCAGAAAAATTGCTGTCTGATGCCGCCAATCGGTCTAAGAGCGAGTTTCTGGCAAACATGAGTCATGAACTGCGCACTCCCCTCACGGGCATCCTGGGATTTTCCAGCGTGCTGCTGAAACAAATCTTTGGACCCCTGAACGAAAAGCAACAACAGTACATCGAAAATATTTCCTCCTGTGGTGAGCACCTGCTGGCACTGATCAATGATCTGCTGGACCTGTCCAAAATTGAAGCCGGACGGGAAGAACTCACTTTGGAAGCGGTCGATGTCCGTGAACTCTGTGCCACCTGTATTGCGATGATTCAAGAACAGGCAGAAGCCCAGAAATTACAGGTTTCTCTGGCGATCGCCCCGACTATCGATAGCTGCACCGCCGACCGTCGCCGCCTTAAGCAAATTCTATTCAATCTCCTTTCCAATGCCGTCAAATTTACCGAAGTAGGCTCCGTCAAGCTGACGGTTGAAGAGGAAGGGGGCGACCAGCCAACGGGAAAAGGAAGACTACTCCTTCACCCCTCCACCCGTTCCTCCCTTCACTCTCCCTCTTCCTTCCTCACTTTCAAAGTCATCGACACTGGCATCGGCATCTCCCAAGATGGGCTTTCCCAACTGTTTCAACCCTTCCAGCAACTGGATGGCGGACTGGACAGAAGATATCAGGGAACGGGTTTGGGGTTAGTTCTGGCACGCAAACTCGCCCACCTGCATGGAGGCGATATCACGGTTACCTCTGAACTTGGGCGTGGTAGTTGTTTTGCACTCCATTTGCCCAAGTGAAAGATGGGTACCGAATATAGGGTACCGAGGGATTAGTTGTTAGTTGTTGGTTGGTTGTAGGCAGTCAGCAGTCATTGGTCATTGGTCAATAGCCTTCTGCCTTCTGTTCTCTGCCTTCCTACGGTTTCACCTGTAGATCGGTGACGGCACCCAGGCTGCTGGAAGCGACCAGGGTTGCATACTTTGCCAGTACACCGCTGGTATAGCGGGGTTTGGGGGGTACCCAACTGGCACGGCGACGCTCTAATTCCTCATCGGTTACATTCAGTTGCAGTAAACGGGCGGGAGCATCAATCGTGATGGAGTCGCCTTCCTGGACGAGGGCGATCGCCCCACCCACATAAGCTTCTGGTGCCACATGACCCACCACCATGCCATAGGTGCCCCCAGAGAAGCGCCCATCGGTAATTAACCCAACCGCATCCCCCAGACCGGCACCAATAATTGCTGATGTGGGAGCCAGCATCTCGCGCATACCGGGTCCCCCTTTGGGTCCTTCATAGCGAATAACCAGAATATCACCGGGATTAATCTGATTCGCCAGAACGGCTTCCAAACAGGCTTCTTCCGATTCAAACACGCGGGCAGTCCCGGTAATTTGGGGTTTCTTAACGCCGGTAATTTTGGCAACGGCTCCTTCCGTCGCCAGGTTACCCTTCAAAATTGCCAGGTGCCCGCTGGCATACATGGGATTGTTCCAGGGGCGAATCACATCCTGGTCTGGGCGGGGTTCAGCGGGAATATCTTGCAGCAGTTCCTCCACGGTTTGCCCGGAGATGGTCAGGGCATCACCATGCAGCAAACCATGAGCCAGTAGCATTTTCATCACCTGGGGAATGCCGCCTGCTTTGTGTAAATCGGTGGCAACATAACGACCGGAGGGCTTGAGGTCGCAGAGAACCGGGACGCGCCCGCGAATCGTTTCAAAATCATCCAAGGTGAGTTCCACGCCAGCCGCATGGGCGATCGCCAGGAAGTGCAGCACTGCGTTGGTGGAGCCGCCAATCGCCATAATCACCGAAATGGCATTTTCAATCGACTGGCGGGTGATGATGTGACGGGGCAAGCGCTGATTCCGAATCGCATCCAGCAACACCACCGCCGACTTCTCCGCACTGTCAGTTTTTTCAGCATCCTCGGCTGCCATTGTGGAAGAGTACATCAGACTCATGCCCATCGCTTCAAACGCAGAGGACATTGTATTTGCTGTAAACATCCCACCACAGGAACCGGCACCGGGGCAGGCGTGGCGTTCCACATCCATCATCTGCTCATGGCTGATTTTTCCGGCACTGTATTGACCGACCGCTTCAAAGGAACTCACCACCGTCAAGTCTTGCCCATTCAGATTTCCAGGCTTAATCGTACCGCCATAGACAAAGATCCCAGGAATGTTCATGCGGGCGATCGCAATCATTGCCCCCGGCATATTTTTATCACAGCCACCAATGGCAATCACACCGTCCATACTCTGCCCCATGCAGGCAGTTTCAATCGAATCGGCAATCACATCCCGTGACACCAGGGAATATTTCATCCCTTCTGTTCCCATCGAAATGCCGTCGCTGATGGTAATAGTGCCAAACATCTGAGGCATTCCACCCGCTTCCCGAATGCCGCTCTCTGCCCGTTGCGCCAGGGGCATGATTCCCATGTTGCAGGGCGTAATGGTGCTATGTCCATTGGCAATACCCACGATGGGTTTAGTGAAGTCCTCGTCCCTAAAACCCACTGCCCGCAGCATGGCGCGGTTTGGCGATCGCTGCACACCCTGTGTCACAACCCGGCTTCTCAAGTTCTCTGCCATGTCTCCTTAGCCTCTTGCATCTGTCAAAAATTGAATGTGTCGAAACTTGAATGCGGATGGAACCCGCCTCAGGTTACTTCAGTCTATACAGAATGTTGGATCTTGTATCAATCCGCACGATTAGACACGTTTTAAACCAGCCTGGGTATACTGTATAGGCTGCGAACCGAGCCTTAGCGATGTCCAGAGTTTGTCAGGAGTAAATTGAACTGATGCCACGCACCCGTAAGCCCCAAATCAAGTCATTAAACCGTTTCCGCAAAATTCGTTTGCAAACACCAACTAGCAAAGAGTTGGATTTGATGTTGCTGGCGGGTTGCTCCTGCTTATTAACCGTAATCTATCACCCCGTTGCCAATGCGCTGCAATCATTCCATTCCAGCAGTCATGCGCCTGGGGCAATCTCGTCTCAGATGAGTACCACCCATCAATCATCGAGTTCAGTCATTTTATCCCTACCCCCCAGGCGTGACGAGATTCAGGAAGACGAGGAAGAATCTGTCTGAAGCTGAAAGGGTAGTTCCATGATGAAGTGAGTTGCACCCGCCCCACTGTCAGCCCTGATAGTACCCCCTAAACAGATAACCAGATTTTTCACCAGTGCCAATCCTAAACCGCTGCCGCCCTGTTTCCAGCGATCGCCCCCTGGTACGCGGTAAAAATGATCAAAAATCCGGCAAAGAGAGTTGGCTGGAATCTCAACTCCTGTGTTGGAAACAGAGATTTGCAAGGTTGATGGGTTGCTTTTTTCAACCTTCATCCCCCATTCTTCAGCTTTGTTGACTGGTTTCACCGTTAGCGTAATCGTCTCACTGTCCGGTGTGTACTTACAGGCATTGTTGAGCAGTTCTGCCAAAATTCGCTTCAGACAGGCTGCATCAGAGGTGAGAGAGGGCAAATCAGGAGACAGGTCAATCGCAAGTGTTTGCTGACGCTTTTGAGTACGTCGGATAAAGGGTGCAGCGATTTCTGGGAGCCAGGTTTGCAGTCCAATGGTACTTAGTTCCAATGTGTGCTGACCTGACTCCATCCGCTGTAAGTCCAACAGGTCATTAATCAAGGCAATTTCACTGTCACACTCCTGCTTCAAAATTTGCAAATAGCTGATAATTCTTGTTTGGGCACTCTGGTTCTCTAGCAAATTTCCATGATTTCGGTATTGGCTAACGGTGTGCTCCAGCATTTGGATTGCCAGCCGTATATTGGCAAGGGGACCGCGTAATTCATGGGATGCCGTACTGAGCAGGTCATCCTTCAGACTTTGCAGTCGATTTGACTCGGTTATCTGAGTTTGAGCTGCTTGATATAGGGTTGCTTGCTGGATTGCGATCGCCAGCTCAGCCACCACCTGGCGTAACAGGTTGACTTCCCAATGGTGCCATTGGCGTGGTGCCGCACAGTGTTGCACAATCAACAGTCCCCAGAGGGTGTCCCCCCAGGCGATCGGTACCACCAGATTGGCTCCCACCTGGAGACTGGGGAGTAACCGGGCATAGCAGGGGGCGATCGGGTCAAGATGGGTATCTTCAACCATGCTGATCCGCCCACCCAGATAGAGTTCATGCCAGTAGTCTTCCAGGCAAAAATCGTAGATTGCCTGCCCCTGGATCGCCAGGAATTGGGCACTCACTGATTCTGCTACCACAATGCCACTCCCATCTGGCTGAAAGCGATAGACCAGCACCCGATCTACCTGCAAGAACTGGCGGACCTCCTCAACTGCCCGATTCAGAATATTGTCCAGATCAAGGGAATTTCGCATCCGCTGAACCATGCCCTTCAGGAACTGTTCTCGCTCTAGCTGGTTGCGCAACTCTGTCAGCATTCGCCTGGATGCCAACAATCGCCTGACCGTTTGGATCAGCAGAAATGGATTAATCGGTTTGATCAGACAGTCACTGGCACCCCCTGCAAACACCCGCTCAATCGATTCTCCATCCTGGTCTGCGGTCAATACCAGAATCGGAACCTGCAACCTACGGGCAACCCGACTGACCTGCTGGTACGATAAGCCATCCTCCTTAAGGGGCAGGTCTATATCCAGCAGCACCAGATCAGGGGGGCAATGATCAAATGCTTCTAGCGCCTGTTTTTCACTGGTTGCTTCTATCACCTGGTAGCGCTCAGTTTCCATCAACCTATGTACCAAACCGCCCATGAGTGGATCGTGGTGGACTAGCAAAATGCAGGAGGAAACGGTCTGCATGGAGGGTTCCTGAAAATTGAAAGATTGTCTGTGTGAAGGGAAAGTGCTCACCATGATTGGCTCTTTAGATGGGGCAGGCGCAGGGTGTCTGGAATCTATGGACAAGCTTAAAGGGCAAAAATGGGGAACTTCTAAAGATGCCTCTGGATACGCCAAAAAAGCTGCTTCATCAGATCTAGCGATAGATTAAATTTGATCGCCTCGCAGGCTATTCTGGGTGATGTCAATGCCATACCATCCGCAATCAGCAAATATCCTAAAGCTGGCTGACTAAGTCCAACTGAGCAGACACAATGTAGAAAATCCATGCAGTCTGTAACTATTCTCACGAACCCAACCACTGAAGAACGCTGCCTATGAAAATTCTTCTGGTTGATGATGATGAGCGACTTGGAAATACGCTGTCAAAGGCGCTGCTGGGCGATCGCTACCTGGTCAACCTTGCCATTAACGGGCAAACGGGCTTAGAAATGGCACAATCCTTTGAGTATGACCTGATCATGCTGGATGTGTTGCTACCCGGAATTGATGGGATTGGCGTGTGTCGGCAGTTGCGAGCAGGGGGGTATCAAAATCCAATTCTGCTACTGACCGCAAAAGATTCCAGCACGGACAAAATTGCCGGACTGGATGCTGGAGCCGATGACTATATGACCAAGCCCTTTGATGTGCCAGAACTACTGGCGCGGGTGCGGGCATTGCTGCGGCGCAGGGGGCGATCGTTTTCTCCGGTTTTGACCTGGGGAGAGATTCAGCTTCACCCAGCCACGGGTGAAGTGTATTTTCAGGAGTGCCCCGTTTCTCTCACTCCCAAAGAATTTCGCCTGTTAGAACTGTTTTTGCAACACCCGCTCAGGGTTTTCAGTCGGAGCAGCATCCTCGATCGCCTCTGGACACTGGATGAGTTTCCTACGGAAAGTACGGTCACAACCCATATCAAAGACCTGCGTCAGCGGCTCAGGGCAGCAGGTGCAACCATTGACCCGATCGAAACTGTGTATGGATTGGGTTACCGACTCAAACCACCCCCCATCTCACCCCTCTCAATAGATGCTCCTGAACTCACTACCGAAGCAAAGAAAAAGTCAGCAGATCGCTTGAATCCGCCGCAAAGGAGTGCCAGTCTCCAGGAAGTATTAAACCGCCATCGGAGAACCTTTGATGCCCAGGTTGTGGTCCTAGAAGAGGCGCAAAAAGCATGGTTTGCAGGCGATCTGAGCCAGGATTTGCGGCAGCAAGCTACCCGTGAGGCCCATAAATTAGCTGGCTCCCTGGGCATCTTTGGCATGCCAGCAGGCACCGACATTGCCCGCCAGATTGAACACCTGCTCATCGATGAAACCAAGCAGACAGAAACCGATGCGCAACAATTCGCCCAACTGATTCTCTCGCTGAAGCAAACCCTGGAAAAACCAGGCAAACCTCTATTGCCAGAAGATGCCCTTCTGGAACCAGAAGTGGACAAATCCTATCCCTTGGTGTGGTTGATTGAGACTGCCCATAATCAGGCTGGGTTCCCCCTGGCAGAAAACCTCCAATTAGCAGCCAAAAATTGGAGCCTGCGGGTGCAGGTAATCACGGGCTTGGTGGCAGCCAGGGAGGCGATCGCCCATACCCCACCCGATCTGATCCTGCTAGATCTGACCGCACCCGACACCGTCGAAGCTGGACTCACCCTGCTGGCAGAACTCACCATTCAACCCTCCAGTGCCCCTGTACTGGTCTTTACGAGCGAAAATGGGGAAAATAATTTGGCAGAGCGGGTTCGCATTTCTCGCCTGGGTGGACAGGGCGTGTTGCACAAAACGATGCCTGCTGACCAGATTCTGAAGGTGGTTACCCACCACTTGTTTCAACCCCAGGCGATCGAAGCCAGAGTCATGATTGTCGATGATGACCCCCTGATTCTGAAACGGCTGGAAAGTTTGTTGCGTCCCTGGGGGTTATACGTCATTACCCTGCAAGACCCTCAACAGTTTTGGGATGTCCTCACGACAGAGAAGCCCGATTTACTGGTGCTAGACCTGGAAATGCCCACCTTTAGCGGCTTTGACCTCTGTCAGGTAGTACGGCAAGACCCCTGTTGGGGAGATCTACCGATTTTAATTTTTACCGCTCACACCGACCTGGAAACCGTTCAGCAAGTCTTCGCTACCGGAGCCGATGATTTCGTGGGTAAACCCGTCGTTGGACCCGAACTGGTGACCCGCATTGTCAGTCGGATTGAGCGGCTTCAACTTCAACGCAAGCTAGAAGCCGCCAGGCGTGCGACCAAAGAGGCGGCGCGATGAGTCGAGGTAACTGGACTCTTCACCGTCGATTGGTAGACAGTGGCTTAGCGATCGCCTTATTCCTATTTGGTTCAGTCGGAGCCGCCTCCTACCTCAGCATCCAGAGGCTAAAGCAGAATCAGCAGTGGGTAGACCATACCTATCAGGTGCTGGAGGCGATCGGAGAAACCAATTATGGGATCAGCGAAGCCACCCTGGCAAGACGGGGCTTTGTCATTGCCCAAGATCAAAGCTATCTCTTGACCTATGGAGATGGGGTTCGTCGGACGCAGACTGCCCTCGAAACTTTAGAGCAGCTAACCATCGATAACCCTAACCAATATCAGCGGCTCCAGGCACTCAAGCCCCTGGTTAAGCGCAGGTTAGAAGGATTACAACAGTCGATAGACCGAATCAAACAGAACCCTGGTGATGAGGCAACGCAGATTGCCCTCACTATCCAGGGCGAAAACCTGCAAGATATTATCCAAAAAGAACTGAGCCACCTGGATTCTACCGAACGAACCCTGCTGAGTGAACGCTTTCAGGCAGCCCAGGACGGTGCCCAAACAACCCAGTCTATGGTGCTGGCAGGCTCTCTCTTGGGAGTTGGCTTGCTGCTAGGTGTTTACTGGATGCTACGAAACGAAGTGGATCGTCGGAGGCAGGCAGAAAAAAACCTGCAACAATTGAACGCCAGTCTAGAGCAACGGGTTCAGGAACGTACTGCCCAATTGTCCCAGAGTAATACCTCTCTACTGGCGGAAGTGCTGGAACGCGAACGGACGGAAGCAGAACTCTGGCAAACTAAAGCAGAGCTAGAACAACGGGTCGCAGCCCGCACTGTTGAACTCAGTCAAACCAATCAGCAACTCCAGGCAAGCGAAGCCAAATTCCGCAATGCCTTTGACAATGCCCCGATTGGGATTGCGCTGGTGGGGTTAGATGGTCGCTGGCTCAAAGTGAACCCACCCCTCTGTGAAATTGTTGGTTATTCCGAGGCTGAACTGCTGGCTCAAACCTTTCAAGCCATCACCCACCCCGATGATTTGGAAACAGCCATGAGCTATATCCACCAGCTTCTCAACGGGCAGATTCGCTCCTATGAAATGCAAAAACGGTACATCCATAGCCAGGGACACATCATCTGGGTACTCCTCAGTACATCCTTAATTCGCGATCGCCAGGGAGAGGCACAGTATTTGATCTCCCATATTCAAGACATTACCGAACGCCGGGTGATTGAACAGATGAAAAATGAGTTCATCTCGGTCGTCAGCCACGAACTGCGTACCCCGCTCACTTCGATTCGGGGTTCCCTGGGGCTATTGGCAACCGGGATTTACAACCACAAACCCGCCAAAGCCCGCCGCATGATTGAAATTGCCCAGACCGACACCGAACGCCTCTACCGCCTGGTTAACGATATCCTCGATCTGGAACGGCTCGAATCTGGCAGGATAAATCTGGTCAAGGAAGTTTGTCAGGTAGAAGTGCTGTTGCACCGTTCAGCCGAAGCCATGCAGGCAAATGCAGATGCCGCTGGGGTGACGATAGTGATCCAACCTACAACCGCTAAAGTCCTGGCAGCCCCTGACTCGATTATCCAAACCCTGACCAACCTGCTCAGTAACGCAATTAAGTTCTCGCCACCTGGGGGAATGATTTGGTTAGATGCCCAGGTGGAGAATGGAGAGTCTGGGGTGACCAGCTTACCGCCCTTTCACCCTGTAACTCCCACTCCCCACTCCCCACTCCCTACTCCCTATATCCTTTTCACCGTCAAAGACCAGGGGCGTGGGATTCCTCCCGATAAACTAGAGGTAATTTTTGGGCGATTTCAGCAGGTGGATGCTTCTGACTCGCGCCAAAAAGGGGGAACAGGACTGGGACTGGCAATCTGCCGTAGCATTATTCAGCAGCACGGCGGACAGATCTGGGCAACCAGCGTTCCAGGAGAAGGCAGCACATTTTATTTCACACTTCCTGAAAACTAATGCGGTTAAGTAATTACTCGGTGACAGACAATCATAAATTCGCCTAGATTTTTTAGGGAAATGTCTGAAAAAGTAGGTTTTGAGAATCCATGACCCGCCGTATCCTGATCATTGATGACGAAGACCGGATTCGAGAAATCGTTTGTGCCTGTTTAGAAGACATTGGCGAATGGCAGACTGAGACAGCAGCATCGGGATGGGAAGGCTTACTGAAGGCAGCGGCGGAGCCGTTTGATGCCATTCTGTTAGATGTCTCCATGCCAGATATGGACGGATTTGCTGTATTTGAAGCACTTCAGGATAATGCAACTACCCAATCCATCCCAGTCATTTTGTTGACTGCCAAAGTCTTACCCAGTGACAAAGCCCAGTTTGCCCAAATGGGGATTGCAGGATTGATTACCAAACCGTTCAACCCGCTAACAATTTCTGATCAGGTTGCTGAAGTACTGGGTTGGCTTGACTAGCTGTGCCCAATTTGACACAGGACCGTAATCTTTATCAGTTCCTCATTTTTGTGAGATAGCTTGCAGTAACAGCCGTCTCCTGATTTGGCGGTCTAGAGATTAACCGCCAAAGGTAAGTTTTATGTCTGTCAGGCGCGTTTTAGTGATTGATGATGATGACCACATTCGAGAGATTGTGCAGGCTTGCCTGAGAGATTTGGGTGGGTGGGAAGTTTGGGAAGCTGGTTCGGGTCAGGCGGGATTGGCGATCGCCGCTGCCCACAAGCCCGATGCCATTCTGCTAGATATGGTCATGCCCAAAATGGATGGATTGCAGTTTTTATCAGCCCTGCGGGCAGACCCGGAGCTTCAGTCTATCCCCGTGATTCTACTCAGTGTGAGAACACCCTGGCTGCAATTAGAGGATTACAGCCGGTGGGACATTCAGGGAGCGATCGCCAAACCTTTTAACTCCGTCGAACTACCAGAGCAAATAGCCGCTATCCTGGGCTGGGATTTCTCTGCAACTGTTTAGGAATCACAACTCAATAAGCTGCCACTTTTCAGCGGTTCTCATGCTGATGTGGTACAAGCTGGTGGTTTTTTATGAGTCATTAGTCATTAGTCCTTTGTGGCGACCAATGACCAATGACCAATGACCAAAAATGTACCTCACAAAGCTGAGAATTGCTATATGTGGGTTTAAGGCAGAAGGCAGAAAGCAGAAGGCAGTAAGGTAGTATTTATCCGACACCTGACACCTAACACCTAACACCTTCCTATGCGCCAGTACTTCTGGTTATCTGACAAACCAACCTGCGATTTGCCTCAACCCGATCCCACCCATCACGACCTGGAAAAACTGCGCCGTCAGCATCAACTCATTCTTAATTCTGTTGGAGATGGCGTTTACGGAGTCGATTTTGAAGGGAAGGTCACCTTTGTCAATCCAGCCGCTGCCAGGATGATTGGTTGGGAAGCGGAAGATCTGATTGGCAAATCTATGCATCATGTCATGCATCATTCCCGGCTAGATGGATCTCTCTACCCGGTTGAGGACTGCCCCATCTATGCCGCATTTCAAGACGGCATTGTTCATCGGGTTAATCAAGAAGTGTTCTGGCGCAAAGATGGCACCCACTTCCCCGTTGAATACATCAGTACCCCCATGCATGACGAGCGGGGTAACCTGGTCGGTGCCGTGGTTGCCTTTCGGGATATTACCCAGCGTAAATGGGCAGAAGCCATTTTGCAGCAGGCAAATGAGGAATTGGAACAGAAAGTTCAAGAACGCACTGCCGAGTTGCAACAACTGAATGAGCAATTAAAGGAACTCAGCGATCTCAAATCTCGCATGGTTTCTATGGTGTGCCATGAGTTTCGCAATCCGCTCAACAACATTTCGCTTTCGGTTTCATATCTGGATCGTTACAACAACCAGCTTTCGGGGGACCAGAAAGGCAAATATCTGAATGATATCCAGGCAAATGTAGAACGTATGACTACGATGATTGATGACATCTTAGTGATCGGAAAAGTAGAAGCAAAGAAAATTGAAATTCAACCAATTGAACTGGATTTAGCCGCGTTCTGCCGTAGCCTGACAGCAGAGATCCAGGCAACTGCACCCCAAAGCCGAATCGATTTTACCAGTCAACGCCAAACGTTTTCAGCTCAGATAGATGAGCGTTTATTGCGATCGATTTTAACGAATATTCTGTTTAATTCCATTCACTATTCCCCTCCTGAAAAGAAAGTACACTTCAAACTCTTAGCTCAAGACAACCAGATTATTTTTCAGATCAAAGATTATGGAATTGGCATTCCCGCTGAAGATCTTCCCCACCTGTTTGAACCCTTCCATCGCGGACGCAATGTGAGCAATATTCCTGGAACAGGACTGGGGTTGAGTATTGTGAAAAAGCTTGTCGATCTTCAGCAAGGAAAGATTGAAGTCCGTAGTAAGGTGGGTCGCGGAACAACGTTTACCGTTCGACTACCTTCTATCGTTCAACTGCCTTCCCAATCATTCGGTTGAGCTGGGCACAGCGATAGGCTCATACCTGAGGTACATTCTCTCCATTCCATTGCGCTCCTGATATCCGAATCTGACGGTCAATTTGTTTAGAGCCTTTCCCCTGACATAAGCCACAAGCACACTCATCCCCCCGCTGTTGTGGGTTTAAAAAGTAAAAACCCCAGCGAGACTGCCGGGGTTTTTAAGTAATTGTGGAGTTAGATTATGTTGAACCTAGTGTTCCCCTCACTTTTAGTTTTGAATCATCCCACGCTGGTTTCTTGTTCGTTTTTTTACACTCATTTGAAAAAACGGATTAAACTCAGTATTTCTACGTAATGCAATGCATATTTCAACCTCTACACAAAATGCCTGAAAGTGTCTGAAAGGATTAACATCTCTAAAGTTTTCGCTTACATCACCAACCAAAATCGCTTACTGGTGTTCAGTCCCCCGAATTTTCCAAAGTCTGGCATTCAAGTTCCTGCGGGGACAGTACAGTCAGGCGAAACAGTATAGGAGGCTGTAATGCACCTATGGAACCCTATGATTTTGCCGCAACTCAGCATAAGCGGCATAGACCCCCTGGACGTTATACCAGTTGAGGAAAATACGGGCAGTTTCCAGGGCAAGCTGAGGTTTGCCCTGGTCAATTAGCCACTGAAGAAAGGGTGCCATCGTGCGTTCATTCAGCCTGCCACCGAGGGACAGGATACCCCACAGCAGGCGATGCAGCCAGGTCATCTGAATCATCATGCGCACTTCCCAGGTGGGGTGTTTCTGATAAAACAGAACGCCCATTCTGCCCCGCTGGTATTCTTTCTCGATCAGGTTGGGGATCTGCGTCAGGTTAAAAGGCGGGTGCCAGTGGTAACCAACCGCTTCTGGACATTTGACCAGTTTTAACCCCAGTTGCTTCAGGCGTACACCCAGTTCCAGGTCTTCCCAGCCATAGAGTTGAAAGCGTGTGTCAAAAAGTCCCGCTTTTTCCAGCCAAATGCGGGCGATCGCCACATTCCCCGTCGCAAAAAACGCCTGGGAAAAGTCTGTCACCTTAAATGGCTCTGAAGTGGGATTGTCAAAATTACAGGTGTTGATCACCCGCCCATAGGTGAAGAGGCGATCGCTCTCCAGTTCCTTTGTCCCTTGAAGTAATCCAGTGGCATGGGATTGCAAAAACGTCTCCGTTACCACCAGGTCACTGTCAATGAAAATGATTGTGTCGCCTGCTGCCTTTTCAACTCCCAGGTTACGGGCGGCGGCGGGTCCCTGATGATCCTGATGAAATAACTTCACATGGGGAAACTGAGCGGCTGAAGTGTTTAGCCAGTCTACGGTGCCATCCGTTGAGCCATCATCCACAACCACCACTTCATACTGATCAACCTGGGTGGGGTCAGATTGTTGTTGCTCCAACGCCTTCAGACATTTTTCTAAAATTGGTTTACGGTTGTAAGTTGGAATGACTACGCTAAAAAACACGGCGTTTCCCATCAATTAAACAGTGGCTCAACATATTTTGCTCTATGCCTCCCCCGCGATTGGGGGACTGTTGCAGTATAACCACTCTATCCTGTGTGCCCTGGCTAATTTAGGTTACCAGGTAACCTATGTGCAAGACATTCCGGATGGTCTGGTTCAGCTATTTGGGACTGAAGGGATGGAACGGACTCGCCAGCGGGCGGAGTGGTTTGTGCAGCAGCAGAAACAGCAGGGGATTCAGCAACATCGCTGGCTGGAGTCAGCTAAAGCCAGCGATGCCGAACAGGTCATTGCAGAATTCAAACCCGATGTGATCATCATGAGCAATGGCGGACCCGTCGCCAACTTTTTCCCAAAACGGGTCGCGATTCAGTCGGGCATTCCCTACATCATCGTGGAACATCTGGTGCATCCTGTGAAACCAAAGGAAGTTCCAGAAGCCTATGCTGAACTGGCACAGCAGTATGTGGAAGCTAAGGCGGTGATTGCGGTTTCTCAGGACAATCTGCGGCTGCTGCGGAAACTGTTTGGGCTGGCAGAGGATAAGGGACAGGTGATCTACTGTGGACGACCAGCCGTTTACTTTGAACCGCCGGATTTGGACGTGCGATCGCGCCTGCGCCAGCAGTGGGACATTCCTGCTGATGCCGTCCTCTGCTTCACCGCAGCCCGGATGGACATTATCAAAGGCTATCAGTACCAGATTGGAGCAATCAAGCAACTGAAGCAGACTCCCATCTGGTCAAACCTTTACTTTGCCTGGGCGGGCACTGGCACCTTGGAAGACCAGTTCAAGCAAACCATTAAACAGGCAGGCGTTGCCGATCGCGTCAAGTTTCTTGGTGAACTGGAGGCGATCGACGAATGGCTGGATGCCAGTGATATCTTTGTGCTGCCATCCGAATCCGAAGGGCTGCCCCTGGCAATGATGGAGGCAATGGCAAAGGGATTGCCCGTTGCTGCTGCTGCCGTCAGTGGCGTTCCCGAAGGGCTGGGAGACACCGGAAAATTGTTGACTTCTCCAATATTTGGGGACTCCCAGGCAACCATTCGAGAACTGGTACAGACGCTGCAAGTTTGGGCAGGGGACTCAACTTTACGGCAACAGGTAGGACAGGCGTGTAAACAGCGAGCAGAGGCATTATTCCGAGAGGAGCGCATGGTGGAGGAAACGATCGCGCTGATTCAATCGCTTTAGTGACTCATCTCTAGCATTCGTTGAATTGGCTTCAGGGCAGCAAGCCGAGTTGCTTCTGGCAAAGTCACCTCTGGGGTACGGTTTTTCATACACCAGTAAAGTTTTTCCAGGGTATTTAGCCGCATGTAGGGGCACTCATTACAAGCACAGTTATTGAGTGGGGGCGCGGGAATAAATTGTTTATTCGGTGCCACCTTCTGCATCTGGTGAATGATGCCCGGTTCCGTTGCCACAATAAAGGACTGGCTGGAACTCTGCTGAATGTACTTGAGTAAAGCAGTCGTCGAGCCAATGTAGCTGGCATGGCGTAGAACAGACGGTTCACATTCCGGGTGGGCGATCGCCTCTGCTTCAGGATGCTGAATCTGCAACTGCACCATTTTCTTCTCGGAAAACGTCTCATGCACGATGCAACTTCCCTGCCACAGCACCATCTCCCGTCCAGTCTGCTGCATCACATACCTGCCCAAATTGCGATCGGGAGCAAAAATAATCGGCTGGTCAGGTGCAACCTGCTGCACAATTTTGACTGCATTGGCGCTGGTGCAAATGATATCACTCATCGCCTTAATTTCTGCCGTGCAATTTATGTAGGAAATTACCAAATGTCCAGGATGGGCGGCTTTAAATTTGGCAAACTCTTCAGGGGGACAGCTATCCGCCAGAGAACATCCGGCTGCCAGGTCAGGCAACAAGACCAGCTTGTTGGGGTTCAAAATCTTGGCAGTTTCCGCCATGAAATGAACCCCCGCAAATACAATCACATCTGCATCCGTCTGGGCTGCCTGCTGCGATAGACCCAGCGAATCGCCGATGTAGTCTGCAATATCCTGAATATCTGGTTCCTGATAGTAGTGTGCCAGGATGACGGCATTGAGTTCACGCTTCAGGTCAGCGATCGCCCCAAACAGGTCACGCGGTAATTGAGTCTCAGGTGCAGGAAGCGTTGTTAAAAACACAGCATCAACCACAAAAGTGCAATCTTGGACTCTTTAATTATAGTGTTAATTACCAAAATATGAAAAGGATATTCCACTCAGTTTCACTAAAAGTTGTGATAGAAAAGCTGGATGCCAAATTTCCTAAACCTGAGAGCTTGCCCCTTGCCCCATAACCTGCCCTCAAATCGGTTCGGAGCTAACGGCTCAAACCCATTAAAATAGGTTGAAAGCCTGTCACCTGGCTATTTCAGTCCATTTCAACGGACTTCGGCTATCAGCCCGAAATTTGAATTCTGGGCGGGTATTGCCAGTGGTGCAAGATCTGTAGTCATAAACATGACACTACCCTGCATCGGAATTCCCCATACTAATTACCTGGTCAATTCACTTAACCAGTAGGAGAATCACTATGAGTATGAAACCACCCCCGATCGCCTACGTTCTCTTCGTAGTTCTCATCATCTTTTTTGGAATCGTAGGTGGCTACACAATCTACCTGATGAGACAGTAACCCCATCAATCAAGATAAGCGGCGGCAAACAACCTCGGCATCACCACCAAGATTTTATACCGTCCGCTTTCATCAACTGATTAGATTGGGTCACTATCGGCTACTCTTCACTGCTCTCGGCTGACTATTTGCTATCAGGTATAAGCAGTGAATCTACTTTTGTGGACATTAGCCAAGCAAAACCAATTAATGATGCATAACCGCCAAACAGAAAGGCTGCATAGCGCCCTGCTGTTTCAGGTTGCATATTGCTCATTAACTCAGAGAAGCCAGCGAGAATCGGAATCTCACCTAGCATCCCAGGCAAAGCAATACAAATCGCACCCTGCAACCAATCTTTTTTCTCAATCCGCCGCCACTTCATAAGCCCCAAAGATACCCCAGAATACAAAACACCTGTGACAATGACATTGAGCCAGTATTGGGCAGAAGAACCTTCAAAGAAATACGAACCAGCCATGCGATAAACGGAAGTTCCTACTATCCAGATGACGAAACCAAGTAAGACGAAGCCAATTCGGTCTTTTGCGTTCATGGTGATTTCTCTATTAAACGGTGTTAATGTAACATTCATTACGCTAATTATTAATGTAATAGATGTTACGTTAACTGTCAACCCATGAGCCGACCCACTGAGCCTCAGAAGAAGGAAGAGCTTCTAGAACGATGTCTAGCTGCTGCGATCGAAGTAGGAGCATTGGACTCCAGTATCAACGCGATCGCTAAGAGAATAGGGACTAGTGGACGAATGCTCGTTTACCACTTTGGCTCTAAACACGAATTAGAGCGACAAATCATCGGTCTTTTGGAGACTCGCTTGCGTGAAAAATTATGGTCATTTCAAGGCGTGCCGCTTGAAGGGGCAGATTGTCTAGCACAACCCCTGCTTGGAATGTGGAGGCATTTGACTTCACCAGAGATGCACGGTTTGCTGAAACTGACGATGGAGCTAAATCAACGTGCCATCCAAGGCGACTCAGAAACACAACGTTTCTTAGAGCAAGAGAGTCAAAAATGGGTAGATTCTCTATTTAAACTTACACATGACAAAACTACTGCTTTATCGCTATTTCATTTATTTCAAGGGGCAATCTTAGACTTTTTGACTACGGGAAATGCACAACGCGGACAACAAACCATTCAGGCTTTTACGGGAACACTTCGGTAGCTTGAACCTGGACATCTACAGACAATTTCTCGGTTACTGTCTCCACCGACAACTCAAGCAACCCAACATGTCAATGGAAGTCTTTGCCCTGCGATTGAAGCCAAATATGGACTTGAAGGAAAGCCTATGGAAATTTACCCAGTCCAACCACATTCAAGCAGGCTTTATTCTAACCACCGTGGGTAGCCTCAAACAGGCATCCCTCCGCTTTGCCGGACAATCCGCCAGCCAGGTTTTTGTAGGGAAATTTGAGATTGTCTCCTTAATCGGTACCCTTTGCCCCAATGGTGTTCACCTCCACCTTTCCATCTCAGACAGTGAAGGCAAAACCCTTGGTGGTCACCTGTCCAGCGGTAGTCTCATTTACACCACTGCCGAAATTGTGATCGGTGAGAGCCAGAACCATCGCTTCTCCAGAGTATTCGATGAGCAGACAGGTTATCAGGAGTTGCAAATAGAGGAGATGAAAGGGAGTAAGAGTTGTTAGTTGTTGGTTGTTAGTTGTTAGAAGGTGGTGAATGGTCAGTGGTCAGTGGTCAGTAGTCAGTAGTCATTGACGCAATGGGCGACTTGGAAGCCAAGATCCCCGGTATCTCATTGGCTCCAATTGAGTTGACCGACTAACCTCCCCAGACACCGAAGATCTGGGGATTGTCGCACCCGCGTTATTGGTATTTACAGGTGACAAAGGACGAATCGCCGACCAATTACCAATTACCCAGACTAACTCTCAACTCTCAACTTTCAGCAAGGCTGCTAACCTGTGCCGCATGACAATCCCTGGTTTATCCGATGCCATGTGTTGCTCTTGACTAACGCTGAGGGGTACATCATAGTCAGTGCCTTCCAAAATAGCGCGATCTTCCAGGGTTACAGTGCGGTCAAAGGCAATCACACTCTCTGCACTGGCTTCTGCCTCGGTGTCATTTCGCAGGCAGAACTGAACAATCTGGGAAGAGGAATCGTTAATCGGGGTAGCGGCAGTAAAAATAAGGTGAATCAATCCATTTGGATAGGTGATTTTGAGCGTGCGAATGAAGGGCATAAACCAGGTTCCTTCGCTGATGCGGACGGTTCTGGTGTCTGCCATTTGTAAATTTTGCTGTTGCAGATCGGAGTTAAAGACCGGCAGCACATAGGTCATCCAGAACCCAAATTCCGTTTCCTGAAAAGAATCAGGCGCGGGAGGAACGGGTTCCTGCTCAACCCCAAAGGTGCTGGAGTGGACAAAGTGAGGATGGGCATTGTCAAACGAGTTTTCCATCAGCCGCAGTCCGGCACAGTGCCACACTTCATAAAATTCTGGAATCTGGCGGAAGTCAGGATCATTTGCTTCAGGGATTTCCGGGATGGGGAGTAATGGCTGATCCATGCAGACCCAGACATAGCCATAGCGTTCCTGACACGGGTAGCCCTCAACCTGATAGGTACGAGGGATCTGGTCATGGGTGAGTTGGGGCACTTGAACACAGGTTCCCAGACGATTAAACGACCAGCCGTGGTAGGGACAGCGAATACACCCATCCACGACTTTGCCCTGGGACAGCCGGGCAGAGCGGTGGCAGCAGCGATCGCGCACCGCCGCTGGGTTTTCATCCCCATCCAGCCACAATACGAGTTTCTGACTCAACAACTCAAAGGATTGGGGACCCGCTTGAAGCGCTGAGATTGGCATTACGGGATACCAGAACCGTTTGAGGACAGGCTGTTGAGTGACGAGCATAGAAGATTACAGGCTATTGGAATAGTTTCAATGTCTGCCGAATGAAACTGCGATCGCAATTTCTCAATTTTCTCCAACGATGACAACAATTTCTGTAATCAGAAACACGGGTAGCCCAGTGGTCTGTCAAGATGATTTTGTGGGTCAAAAACCCCAAAATAATAACCCCTTTCATTGCCAGACGCATAATTTCAAAATAGACCAACCACTAGTGGGTCATTTGTAATGGCTATCGCCATTTGAGAGTTCCAGACTAGAGGTATAGAACTCAATACCTAGTATTAGGGTAAGTCAAATAACTCGTCGGCAAAAAGCCGCTCTTCGCTCCGTGAGTGTGGAAGAATGTCAGATCATTGAGCAACTCAGTCGATCTCGTCGTGAATCTGCTGTGCATGTGGTGCGTGCCCAACTGCTCTTAGCGGTAGAAGCTGGGGCAGTTATACCGACGCAGCCTTTTGAATGGGTCCGTAAACGAGATCAGCGACGACAGCAGGCACGCTTACAAAAACGGCATCGCTTGAGTGCTTCTGGCGCTTGTACCCGATATCCTACCCGTAGACATCTTTCCCTCTTTGACCAATGGCGATGTTCGTGACAAATGACCCACTAGTGTTGCAAACACTAAATTTTGCAACATGGGATTTTGGGGGCAAAGCCCCCAAGAAGGGGTTCCACCCCTTCACCCCTTCGAAACTTTTTGTTTACTGTACTAGTGGTCTGTATGGCATCTAGCTGGATGGCTCTATCAGTCAGAAGACATGGTGGTGCTGGCTAGGGGCGTAGGTAAACCATCAATACTAACTAAGTTCTTTTGTTGGCGGTAGTCTCGTAAGTCCTGTTCCCCTTTTTTTGCCGCCCAATTTACCATTACTTCTCGTTGCTCCTGATATTGATATAGGGGCACCCCATTGCCACAGGAGGTCTGTATCCGTTCAATATCGGCAACGATGATCTGGCGCGTACCGGGGATTGGGGTAAATAGAGGATATAGCTCATCCCACGGGTCACTATTGGGCAAAACGGTAGAGCCATGCCCATACAAACGCAAAATCAGAGGCGCACCCTGAAACGCACAGAACATAAACGTGATCCGCCCATTCTCTAGCAAATGAGCCGAGGTTTCGTTACCACTCCCCGTCAGATCTAGGTAGGCTACCTGAGTCGGTGACAGAATCCGAAAACTATCCAACCCTTTAGGGGAAAGATTGACATGCCCCGTTTGACTCAGAGGCGCAGTCCCAACAAAGAAGATTTGTTGTTCAGCAATAAAGCGTTGCAGTTCATCCGTAATGCGATCGAATAATTTTGCCATAGACGGAAAAAGCTTGGTCAGTGGTCAGGAATATGGGGATGAGGGGTTGGTAGGCATTAGTCATTAGTCATTTTCAACTCCGAACTTCGAACTCCGAACTTCATCCTAAAAAAAACGGGTAGTCCGAAAACTACCCGGTTAACTCAGAGATTCACAATGAAGGCAAAGACCAGGAATTTAGAAATCATCGTTATTGGCTGTTAATCATTAGAAACTGCTTAATTACAACTCAGTCTCTAACAACTAACAACTAACAACCAACAACTCCCTACACTCCAACCGCTTTCTTGGTCACTTGAGCCAGATCACCCTTGGCGTACTTGGCTGCAAACTCTTCTAGAGAGATTTGCTTGATCTTGCTGGCATTTCCAGCGGTATCAAACTGCTGATAACGGTCAGCACAGACCTTTTGCATGTACTTGATGGAGGGCTTCAGGAAGTGACGGGGGTCAAACTCTTTCGGATTCGCAGCCAGAGCTTCACGAACCGCAGCCGTAATCGCCAGACGGTTGTCCGTGTCGATGTTGACCTTACGCACACCACTCTTGATGCCTTTCTGAATTTCCTCAACGGGCACCCCGTAGGTTTCAGGAATAGCACCACCATACTGGTTGATCAGCGCAATCAGATCCTCAGGCACGGAAGAGGAACCGTGCATCACCAAGTGGGTATTTGGTAGGCGGCGGTGAATTTCTTCAATCCGGCTGATTGCCAGAATTTCGCCAGTCGGTTTGCGGGTGAACTTGTAAGCCCCGTGGCTGGTACCAATCGCAACTGCCAGCGCATCCACTTGAGTGGCTTCAACAAACTGAACCGCTTCATCAGGGTCAGTCAGGAGTTGATCATGGGACAGAGTACCCTCGAATCCATGACCATCTTCCTTGTCGCCCTGTCCGGTTTCCAAAGAACCCAAACAGCCGAGTTCGCCTTCAACACTGGCACCGATCGCGTGGGCAACCTTAACGACTTCGCTGGTGACACGAACGTTGTAATCAAAGCTGGCAGGAGTTTTTGCATCTGCTTCCAGGGAGCCGTCCATCATGACACTGGTGAAGCCGTTTTTGATGGCGGAGTAGCAAGTGGCAGGCTCGTTACCGTGATCCTGGTGCATCACAATGGGAATGTGGGGATAGGTTTCGATCGCTGCCAGAATCAGGTGACGGAGGAAGTTTTCACCTGCATACTTTCGGGCACCACGGGATGCTTGCAGGATCACCGGGCTATCGGTTTCATGGGCAGCCTGCATAATTGCCTGAATCTGCTCCATGTTATTGACGTTAAATGCAGGGATGCCGTAGCCATTCTCCGCCGCATGATCCAGCAGCAGTCGCATAGGTACGAGCGCCATAAACAGTCCTCCTGGTTAGGTTAAATGTGATCAGCTAGTTATAGACAAGATTAATCCTTACGATAATCTTAAGATACTTTGCCAATTAGAGGCAGGGGGTCAGGCAGGGTTAGACAAAATAATAGGCAAAAATTACTATTTAATTTACTTATGTGATCGAATGCGGGGTAGTCGGATAACGAGCAAGTCCATAATTTATAGTTTTGAGTTCGTAGTTCTTAGGCTGTCGCAAATTTCCTCTTACCTCTTGCCTCTTACCCCCTTCGCCCTTCACTAACAAGCCATCCACCCATCCCCCTCTCTCAACTATGGCGCTCAAACGACTGATTATCGAAATGGGTATGGGTATTGACCAGCATGGTCAAGAACCCACGGTGGCGGCTGCCAGGGCAGTTCGCAATGCGATCGCCCACAATGCTCTTCCTGGGGTGTGGGAAGTGGCGGGATTAAACCACCCAGATGAAATGGTGGTGGAGGTCAAGGTTGCGGTTCCCTATCCAGAGCAGGTGCACCAGGAGGAGGTGCTGGCAGTCCTGCCCTTTGGTCGTAAGTCACTACTGGTGGAGCAAGGTGGAATGGTCGTCCAGGGGCGGGCAATCCCAGAACTGGGCGATCGCAATGATGACATGCTGATCGCCGTTGCTGCTGTGACAGTTCTGGTTGAAGTTTGATTTAACGCTTCCGAGCACTCATCATGGTCCAGCGCTTGTCTTCGGGATGAATCCGCATGGAGCTAATGGCGTAGCCGTGTTCATCCAGAACCTGCTGGATCGCATCAAGGTTGTTGATCTTGACCCACTGTTCAACCTGTTCAGGTTGCCCGTAGCGTAACTGGCTATGGAGACAACCGGCTTCCCACCCGTCCATAAAGCGATCGCTGTGGGTAAATGCCTGTACCAGATTTTGATTGGTGCCTTCAGCCGTTTTCTCTGCCACCATCAGCACACGGGTGGGATCCTCAGGATCAGCCGTTAACCCAGTGAGACTATAGTTATGTTTCCGTAGAACTCCTTTGAAGTCATTGAGCTGGGATAGGGAGATCCATTCCTTAAACTGACCTGGAACTTGATGGGTCAAACGTCCAGTCAACTCTCCTACTGCGAATCCATCTAGAAAGACTTGTTCCTGAGTTCCCTGTACCATGACGATTCTCCTTAGCTAGAACCAGCAAACTATGACCACCAAATATAGATGTTCTATAGAATGCCTTAGATCTTAGAAGAGATTCAAGTACAGGTCATACGCTTTGGGAAATATCTTCCCTGGACTACTGGAATAGTTAAGCGGGCAACAACTTGTAGCTCCCCGGTTTCCTGCGGAATGACTCGTTGAATTCAACCAAGTTCAACGAGAAACCGGCGATCATCGCTATCAAGCTGCCCGATACGTTAGATAGATTTTTGATCAGTATTGGAAAGTTACCGCTTTGCCTTTTCAGACTTGCGGCGACTGGGGCGATCGCCCCGTGCATCCTGGTCACGGCGACGGCGATCGCGCCAATCTGCCAGAGTCAGGTAAACAATGCCTCCAGTTAAGACAACTAATAAACCAAATGCTGCGAGAGCAAGAACACTAAGAGCCGTAGATTCCACTGTCGTTAATTCTTAATTTAGAAACCGTTACGTCCCCAGATCACCAGGGAAATGGAGAACGTAAACACTACTAGAAGCCCAACCCAACCCAGCGACAAAATATCCATGACTGTATGTAAAGCGAGTATTACAGAATAAATCCAAAATCCATCATAATTCAAAGTTGGCACGGGATGAAGGGGGGGAGAGGAGGGGTGAGGTTGTTAGTAGTTGGTTGCTAGTGGTTAGAAGGTGGTCAGTGGTCAGTGAACAACGGGTGGTAGGTGTAGAAGTCTATGGCGGTTTCTATTGAGCGGGATGAGCAGGTGAATTCGGTGGAGGAATTGGGAAGAACGCCGCTGGCTGAACGGGTAGAGTCAGTCAAAGCGGGTGTCATGGGGGCTGGGGGCGCAGGGTTGGCGTTTGGATTGGCTGCTCTGGGAAGAACCTGGTTATCGACTTTCCACCTTGCCGCCTTGGCAGGTTTCCAGAACCAACCTGAGCTTTGGCAGAATTTGGTAAGTGGGGGAATTATGGTCTTGTCCGGCTTTCTGTTTGCCATTACCTACCGCTATATCATTCGTCAGGATCGTAACCCTCATTTGAAATCGGGGGCTGTGCTGGCGTTTGGGCTGGTACGGGGATTGGCACAGGTGGAAGGGCAGGCATTCGCCCCGGGAGCGCCATTGCCTGCCCTTCTGACTTTGATGGAAAGCCTGCTAGTGTTTGCGATCGCCCGGATTGTTTTAGACTGGGCGCTGAACCAGGGTTGGCTGAAACCATTTAAGTCAAGCTGAAAACTTCAAACTCTGGTGTACCGAAAATAGTGTTACGTCCCACGGCTGAAAGAATTTTGTTGTTGGCGCGATCGGAGTTGAGGCATTGGCAAACCAGTTGTGCCACATCTGCCCGGTGAATGGTTCCAGCGATTAAAGGATTTTCCGTCAAAACCCCTTCTCCTAGAGGCGGTTCAGACCGCAGTCCGCCCGGTCGAATGATCGTATAGGTCAACCCGCTAGCGATCAGATGATTCTCTGCCTGCTCCTTTTCTGCCAGGACAGGACCCAACGATTCCAGGGCTTGTGGCGGTAGGGCAGGGGCGCTATCCCCAGAGCCAATAGAGGTAACCAGAATAAATCGCTTTACGCCGGCTTTGACAGCCGCATCAATCAGGTTGCGGTTGCCTTTGAAGTCTGCCCGCTCTCCATCGGTGGGTTTGCCCCCAATCGTGCTGATGACTACTTCAATGGGTTCGCCTACCATTGCCTGTTCAACTTCCTCCGGCTTCAGCGCATCCCCAATTGCAACCGTCACGTTGATCGCTTCCAGGTCGCCACGGGCACTCTCTGAGCGCAGCATGGCTTTCACAGATTGGTTCTGAGCAATCAGAAGTCTGGCAATTTCTCGCCCAACACCTCGACTTGCTCCTGCTAAAAAAATGGATGATGCCATAACTACCTTTTTACTGAATGGGGCAATGGGCTGTTCTCTGCTGATGATGTTATACCAAGCTGACATACTCAGAAAAACCATGCCGCGCCCTCAAGCCTGGGGTATCCTGAACTAGTGGCGAAGCAGCGATAGAAATTGAGGTTGCAATGAAACTGGCAGCACGGGTTGGACAGGTTACCCCTTCATTAACACTGGCAGTCGATACCAAAGCCAAAGCGATGAAAGCAGACGGGTTGAGCGTCTGTAGTTTCAGTGTCGGCGAACCCGATTTTCCGACTCCAGCCCATATTGTAGAAGCGGCACAGAAAGCCCTGGCAGAGGGGAAAACAAAGTACGGTCCAGCGGCAGGAGAACCCAAATTACGGGAAGCGATCGCCCAAAAGCTTCAGAAAGAAAACCTGCTTTGCTATGGCGCAGAAAATATTATTGTCACCAACGGCGGCAAGCATTCCCTGTTCAACCTCTTCCTGGCAACGATTGAGCCGGGGGATGAAGTGATTATTCCGGCTCCTTACTGGGTCAGCTACCCGGAGATGGTGAAACTGGCGGAAGGGAAACCTGTGATTGTTAAAACCACCGTAGAAAGTGGATTTAAGATTACCCCTGATCAGTTGCGACAGGCAATTACACCCCAAACGCGACTATTTGTGTTGAACTCGCCCTCCAATCCTACGGGCATGGTCTACACGCCGGATGAGATCAAAGCCTTAGTGGAGGTGATCGTTGAGAAGGATATTTATGTCGTTTCAGATGAGATCTACGAAAAACTTCTCTACGACGGAGCCGAGCATTTCAGTATCGGGGCAGCCAGTCCAGAAATTTATGAACGCACCATCGTTAGTAGTGGATTTGCTAAAGCCTACTCTATGACGGGTTGGCGGGTTGGGTTCCTGGCAGGTCCAACCGATTTAATTCGCGCCTGTACCACGATTCAGGGCCATAGCACCTCGAATGTCTGTACCTTTGCCCAGTATGGCGCGATCGCAGCCCTGCAAGGTTCCCAGGAGCCGGTAGAAGAAATGCGGCAGGCATTTGCCCAGCGGCGTCAGTACATGATGGATGCCGTCAGTTCCATTCCAGGACTATCCTTTCCCAAGCCAGATGGGGCATTTTACGTGTTCCCCAGTATTCAGCAGACCGGACTAACCTCCCTGGAATTTAGTGAAGCATTACTGGCTGAATTCCAGGTGGCGGTCGTTCCTGGGATTGCCTTTGGTGCGGATGATTGCATCCGCCTTTCCTACGCTACCGACATGGACACGATTAAGAAAGGGATGGATTTGCTGGATAAGTTTGTGCGGTCAAAGATTTGATGGCAATTCTTTGGGAAACCGAGCGCTTAAGGATCCGGGAGTGGGTGCCGGAAGCAGACGCAGAACAGGCTTTTCAGATCTATGGCGATCCGAAAGTGATGCGTTTCGTTGGCAGAGGCAATACCCAGGAAAGTGTTGCCACTCAGCAGGCAGCACTGGATGAATTGGTTGCCCGCTATGCGGCATTAAATAATGGGACTGGAGCGTGGGCAATTGTTGAAAAATCAACTGGAGCGATCGCGGGTGCCGTCCTGCTCAAGCAATTACCCGATAACCAGGGGCAACTGACCCAGGACTATGAGGTAGGCTGGCATTTGCGACAGGCTTCCTGGGGCAAAGGGTATGCAACGGAAGCCGCACGGGCAGCGATCGCCTACGGATTCAAGGAGCTGAAGTTGCCGGTCATCTATGCTGTGGCATACGCTGAAAATTTGGCTTCCATCCGGGTGACTCAAAGGCTGGGAATGAAACCTCTGGGTTCAACGAATCAATACTATGGCGTTGAAGCAGAACTGTTTGAATTAAGAGCAGAGCAATTCTACGGGTCTGAAGCTGTGAATTCGGCTAAGTAAACCCAAATCATTCGTCATTCGAGAGATCGAAGTTGTGGGAGTAAACCAAATGTCTACAAGCTTAGGTTCCCCAGGGACTTCCAAATGGCGTTGGACTACTCCAATCGGCTCTAGAAAACCTTTCAGCTATTGCTTTGCCAGTTGATCAAAGGGGATCTGTGTCATGGAGGCAGGAAAGCAAGGCGATCATCTTCCCTATTGTCTTAACTCTTCTGGCATACATCGATAAACTGGCGTTAAGATTAGTTTCTATGAAAAGACAGCATTTTTGGCTCAAGCAAATAATCCTTTTACTCGTATTGATCGTGGTCGGACTGGGGACTTTTGCGTCTCCAGCACTGGCACTTACCGATGAGCAGAAATTTTTATCCGAAGTTTGGCGGGTTGTCGATCGCGCCTATGTCGATGACAGCTTCAACCATCAGAACTGGTGGTTGGTGCGAGAGCGGCTCTTGAAAAAACCGCTGGAAAATCGGGAGCAAACCTACGAGGCAATTCAGCAAATGCTGGCAAGCCTGGATGATCCCTTTACTCGCCTGCTGAAGCCAGACCAGTACCGCAGCTTGCAGACCAGCACATCCGGAGAGCTGACCGGGGTGGGCTTGCAAATTGCCCTGGATGGAGAGAAAGGCAAACTACGAGTTATTGCTCCGATCGCCGATTCTCCCGCCGACAAAGCCGGTATTCAACCGGCAGATACGATTTCTAAAATCGATGGCGTGCCCACGGAAGGCTTGTCTCTGGATGAGGCAGCGGATCGAATGCGGGGAGCGATGGGGAGTCGGGTGACGCTGACCATAGAACGCGAAGGCAAAGAGCCTGCGGATTTTGAAGTGGTGCGCGATCGCATTGCCCTCAATCCAGTCATTGCCGATTTACGGACTGAGACAATGGCTGGGAGCAACGAGCCTAAAAAACTTGGCTACATCCGGCTGAGCCAGTTCAATGCCAACGCAACCGCTGAAGTTGCCCATGCCATTAATCGCCTGGAAAAGCAGGGGGCAGAGGCATACATTCTCGATCTGCGCGGCAATCCGGGGGGACTTTTGCAGTCCGGCATTGAGATTGCGCGTTTCTGGCTGGAGCAGGGTCCGATTGTTTTTACTGTGAACCGCCAGGGTGTTCTGGGCAGTTTTGAGGCACTGGGACAAGCATTAACCGACGATCCGATGGTGGTGCTGGTCAACCAGGGAACCGCCAGCGCCAGTGAAATTCTGGCAGGTGCCCTGAAGGACAATGGACGTGCCACCATCCTGGGTGAGAAAACCTTTGGCAAAGGGCTGATCCAGTCCCTCTTTGACCTATCTGATGGCTCTGGATTGGCAGTGACGGTTGCTAAGTACGAAACGCCCAACCACACGGACATTAATAAGCTGGGAATCACTCCAGATGTTGCAGTCACCCTCGATCCAATCCGGAGTGACCAGGTGGGAACCAACGAAGACCGCCAGTATGCCACCGCTGTAGAACTTTTAACCACAGATTCAATGGTGGCTGCCGGTGCTCCCTAATACCGAGCGAATCTATCACGATCCTCTGCACGGAGCGATCGCCCTCAACAATAGTGACCCCACCGAGGCACTTCTCATCCACCTGATTGATACCCCAGCCTTCCAACGGCTACGACGAGTACGGCAATTGGGACCTGCCAGCCTCACGTTTCATGGGGCTGAAAGTTCCCGGTTTACCCATTCCCTGGGTGTGATGGCGATCGCCCGACGTGCCTTTGACCGGATTGCTACCCAGTATCCTCAGATTCAGCCCTATCGCCCGGTGGTGCTTTGTTCCGCCCTGCTACACGATCTGGGGCATGGACCCTTCAGCCACACTGGGGAAGACGTATTTGGCAGCAATCACGAGCACTGGACGCGCCGCATTCTGCAAGAACACACGCCCATCCGACACGCGCTGGATGGCTTTCAGTCAGACTTGCTAGAACAGATCGTGCAGGTTTACCTGAAAAAGCACCCGGTCCCCCTTGTCTGGCAGTTAGTTTCCAGCCAGCTTGACTGCGATCGCCTCGACTATCTGATGCGTGATAGCTACTTCACCGGAGCTTCCTACGGCAGAATTGACCTGGATCGGATTCTGATGGCATTGCGCTATGACCCGGTCAGTCAACAACTGGTGGTTGCCCGTAAGGGAATGGCAGCCGTTGAGCATTATCTAATCGTCCGCTACTTCATGTATGCCCAGGTCTACAACCATCCCAAAAATATTGCTGCCTCCTGGATCTTAGGGCAGGCAATGAACCGCGCCCGCAAGCTATTGAAAACCGGGCAGTTACAGGCAGATGAGACAGTCACCGCCTGGTTTAGTCAGGAATGTGACCACCTTTCTCTTGACCACTATCTCGCTGCCGATGATGGCGTGTTCTTCTACCATATGCAGCGCTGGCAAAGCAGCACCGATCCGGTACTGGCGGACCTGTGCCGCCGCTTCATCGATCGCGACCTGTTCAAAGCCCTCGATATAACCCATCTCTCTGAAAAAGACCAGACGACACTGCTACACAAAGTTCATTACTGGCTGGCGGCGGCAGGGTTGGATGCTCCCTACTATGCTGGGATTGAGGTTTCTTTCAGTCGGGGTTACACCCTTTACCAGAAGGGCATTAAGCTGCAAACTACAACAGGACTGGAAGAAATTAGCAACCTGTCCCCCCTGGTTCGCACCTTGACCAATCCTTACCAGCGAGTATGGTTGGTTTATCCCCGTGAGGCAGAGGGAAGATGGTAGGTTCGGTGGTGCTGAATTGCCGTATGAATTGGGACGAAGTTTCAATTCATACAACTCTTAATTCATACCCAAAATCAGCAACGCCTGGTAGTTTCAGATGTCAATTTTTTAGAATTATTTCCTCGGTCTGCCGGTTAATGGAGGAATCATGTTAGTGAGAAACGTTTCCTGAGGTGGAGCGCGATCGCGGTGAACCCCAAGTTATTCGGCAAAATTCCCTTATTGGTAGTTCTCAGCCTACCCTTGATGGTTCAATTTGGTTTGAGCGCAGGGCTGCTTGTCTATGCCAACTGGCGAGTTGAAATATCCTACCCGGTTATGCTTGGGGGCTGGTTGGTGCTGCTGACGTTGACCAGCCTGTTCGGAATCCTGGTTTACTACTGGCTTTGTCGTACAGTGCAAAGGCTGAATCAGGATAGCCAGCAGATTGCCGGGGGCAACTTCGCCCATCCCTTAACCAATAGCCCGATCCAGGAACTGGCAGGTCTGACCAATGCCTTCAACCAGGTGACACAGCAGTTACAGGAGTCGCTTCAAAAACAGGCAGAACTGGCTGAGTCCGAGAAGAAGTTTACTAAAATTTTTCACTCCAACCCTGACTCCATCACCATCACAACCCTGGCAGAAGGATACATTCTGGAGGTCAACGACAGTTTTTGTGAAATGACGGGTTATAGTGCCGATGAAGTGGTGGGGAAAACCTCTGAGGCGCTAAACCTGTGGACCTATCCTGAGGAACGGCTCAAGATTGTCCAGGCGTTGATAGATGCGGGAGTCGTTTACAACCGCGAATTTGAGTTTTACACGAAGGTTGGAGAAGCGAGAACAGGACTAATCTCTGCCGAGATTGTGAACTTGATGGGACAGGATTGCATCCTTTCCATGGTCAAGGACACGACCGAGTTCAAACAAGCTGAACGTGCTTTGCGCCAAGCAGAGGAGCGTTATCACAGTATTTTTGAAAACTCGGTTGAAGGGATTTTTCAAAGTACCCTTGACGGTCGCTACATTACCGTTAATCCCTCTTTAGCAAGGATCTACGGTTACGCCTCGCCAGAGGATTTAATCGCCAGTGTTAGCAGTATTGGCAAACAAATCTACGTCCAACCTAAACGACGGGATGAGTTTATTGCCTACATGCGAATGTTTAACATTGTTTCAGATTTTGAATCCCAGGTGTTTCGTAAAGATGGCAGCACCATCTGGATTTCTGAAAATGTCCGCTCTGTGCCGGATGAAGCTGGGAACTTGCTTTACTTTGAGGGGACGGTGCAGGATATCACTGAGCGTCGCCAGGTCGAAGCAGAACTGCGGCAGCAACGGGTACGGGCAGAACGCCTGCTGCTGAATATTTTGCCCCAGACGATCGCCGAGCGTCTGAAACGAGGACACCTGACGATTGCCAGCCGGTTTGACCAGGTAACCGTCATGTTTGCTGACCTGGTTGATTTCACCAAGGTTGCTGCCCGGGTTCCGGCAACGGATCTGGTCAAACTTCTGGGACAAATCTTTTCTGAATTTGACAACCTGGTGGAACAACACCGATTGGAAAAGATCAAGACGATTGGAGATGCTTACATGGTGGCTGGGGGATTGCCTTCTCCCAACCCCAAGGCGGCGGCGGCGATCGCCGAAATGGCGCTAGAGATGCAGCACGCCATTGCCCACATTGATGCAGATCATGGAAAACCTTTTCAACTCCGCATTGGCATCAGCAGTGGCTCCATTGTTGCAGGCGTGATTGGCACCAAAAAGTTTAGCTATGATCTCTGGGGTGATACGGTCAACGTTGCTTCCCGGATGGAATCCCAGGGACTTCCCGGTAAAATCCAGGTCACGGAAACCACCTACGAACTTTTGAAAGACCAGTACATTCTGGAAGAGCGGGGTCAAATTTTTGTCAAAGGCAAGGGGGAGATGGTCACCTACTGGCTGGTGGGGAGGAGAGAGGATCGTCAGGCTTAGACCTGCGAGATTTTGCAAAACCTCAGAGGTCTGGGGGGCTTTGATTTAGGAAAACTCTGCTCCACCAGTTGACACTGCCCGGTTCCTCCCGTTTACTGAGGGTAAATTGTTTAGCTACGAAGGAATCTTTACTATGGGTGGCTTTCTCATTGCTTTTCTAATCACGGCACTAGTGACCGCAATTAGTCTGATCATCATTTCTAAGATCCCTTTTCTGGGAGTGGAGGTCGATGGTTTGAGTAAGGCTGTGATCTCTGGGGTGGTTTTCGGTGTTTTGAATGGGTTGCTGGGTTGGATAGGTGGCTCATTTATTCTCAATTTTTTGACTTTGGGTATTCTCTGGCTGATTGTGAATACCCTCATCTTCGGTCTATCGGCGCGAATCGTAGAGGGTTTTCGGCTACGAAATGGGATTTTAAGTGCGGTGTTGGGAGCGATCGCCCTTAGCTTTGTCAATGGCATCCTGTTCTGGCTTCTAGGCGCAGTTGGGCTGTTTCGAGTTAACTGATCCGGTATGGTTTGAATGAAGTTCAGGACTGCTGGTTTGCTTCTCTCCATGGCTTTGAGTTTGGGGACTGGTGGCTGTGAATTGTTCCAGGCAATTAATCGGAGCCTTGGTCCTCAGACCGCTCCTGTGACCACTCCTGAGGTAACTGAATCGCCTACGCCCATTCCAGCCACGCCCACGCCCACGCCTTCTGGTAGAGTAGCGGTTTTGTCTGGGCTACCGGAGGGAAGCCAGATCAACATTCGCTCTCAGCCCAATATGCAGGCGGCTGTCATCCATTACGGGACAATTGGCGATCGCGTCCAAGTGACGCAGCAACAGCAAGACAACACCGGCAAAACCTGGTACTACGTTACGTTTGAGAATGCCAATGCAAAGGGTTGGGTCTATGGAACCCTGATCCGTTTCTTAGATAATTCTTCTACACCGGCACCCGACACCAGCCCACCCATCGACTCGGATACAGCCCTCCGCCGCTGTCGCAGTCAAGCTGAAGCAGAGCTTCCGGGAACCCGAATTCAGGTGTCCCCAGGGTCGCTTAATTCGGATGGTAGCTATGTGATTAAGTGGTCGGCAAGTAGTGGGGCTTATGGCACCTGCACCGTCGATATCAACGGCTGGGTGGTGTCGTTCGCTAATACTTACGAAGCGGATCGGCCACCAGACTCCTCCATTACTCCCGTTGGATTGAGAAGTTGTGAAAATCGGGTTGCCCGTGAGTTGGGGCTGTCCCTGTATAACATTAATGTAAGGGAGGCTTCGGCTTATCGGGATGGCACCTTTGGGGTGGACTGGTGGACAACCACGGGACAGTCAGGGTTCTGTCGGGTTAATCGCAATGGGAGTATCCTTTCCTTCGTTACCAATGACCAGCCTTCGCCCAGACAGATTGCCCTGGATCGTTGTCGCGATCGCGCCCGACGGGCATATCCGGGTACCCGAATCGAAGTTTATCTCGACTCCCGTGAGCGTAGCCAAAATTACAAGGTCATCTGGTCTACCAGTACGGGTGCAGAGGGTTATTGCCGGGTTGACCCAAGGGGCAAACTGTATGAATTTGTTGATTACTCAAAAGGCGGCGGAGAGCAAGGGGATACGCGCTGTTTTGGGAGTATCTTTAGCGATACTGCTTTCACCGTCTTAGCCCGTGATAATCAGTTCAGACGAGCGGAGTTCAGAAACCGTCAGACTGGCTACCGTTCCATCGCCTATTTAACAACTGCTGGGGAAACTGAACAGGGACAACCCATTTACCGGGGGCGGATCACAGGCGTTCCCTCGGCTGAAATTACCGTTGTTGATCGCTCAGGTGGCAGTCCCCGTCCCGGTACTGAAATCTCCCTCGCCTACGACCGGGAATGGGCAAGGGGAAGATGTCGATAATGTCGCAAATTCCACCAGTTTGGGAACTCTGAGAGCAGGTTCCCGCAGGGTGAGGGTAGCGTAACACTATGAATCAGACTGTCCAGACTGAGAGTGCCAATGGGGCAACCAGTTTCCAGAAGGGCTTGGAGTTGAGCCAACTTGGAGACTATGAAGCGGCAGTTTTTCACTTTGATGTCGCCATTCAAGCCCAACTCGATGGTCACGAGGTCTGGATTGAGAAAGGGAATGCGCTCATTAGCCTGGGTCGCCACGAAGAAGCAATTGCTTGTTTTGAGCAAGCGATCGCCTGTGATGCTTCGCTGTCCCTGGCTTACTATAGTCTGGGCTGGGCAGCCTATGTCACCCATCACTATGAACAGTCCATTGCCAGTTTGCAACAAGTGCTGGTGCTTCAACCCGATTTCCCCAATGCCCACTATAGCCTGGGATTGGCTTACTACATGACCGGCGACTATCAGCATGCAATCGGGAATCTGCAACGGGCTTTGAGCCTACAGCCTGACTTTGCCGATGCCTGGTACACGGAAGGTCTGGTACTCTATGCAACCGGACGATTTGAGAGTGCAATCAAGAACTTTAACAAGACGCTCGAACTTCAGCCAGACTACTATGAAGCCTACCGAGGACGGGCTGATGCTTTGCGAGAACTGGGGGATTATGAAGCGGCGATCGCTAGCTACGACAAAGCTTTGGGACTCAAACCTGACGATGCCGACTCCTGGTTTCAGTGGGCATTCTGCATGAAGCAACTGGGACGCTATCGGGAGGCGGTGTTTGGGTTTGACAAGGCTCTCATCACGGCTCCCAATGACTGGCGTGCCTGGTATCACTGTGGCACCTGTTTGATGAAGCAGCAGAATTATCAGCAAGCGATCGCCAGTTATGATCAGGCACTCAAATTTGAACCCAACCACTACGGTGCCTGGTTTAACCGGGGCGTTGCGTTTAAAAACCTGGGGCAATTTGAAGCGGCGATCGCCAGCTACGACCAGGCAATTCAACTGCAACCGGATGACCACAAAGCTTGGAATAACCGGGGCAGTGCATTAGTGAGCCTGGAACAGTATGAAGCGGCGATCGCCAGCTTCAAAAAAGTTCTGGAAATAAGCCCCAACGACGAACGGGCAAAACAAAACCTTGCCAGAGCTGCCCGCCATCTCAGCACAACCTCGAATGCCGGGTGTGGTTAAGAGATGTGCCTGCAAATAAAATGCCAGTTTGAGGGGGTCTATGAGTGGATGGGTGGATGGTGGATGGGTGGATGAGTAGTGGAATGTTATTTATCAGTAAGTCCCTAATGCAAGTTTAGACAAGCTTTTTTGCGACCTGTATTTCGCCCACCCTACGGGAAGCAAGCTACATCCCCAGCCCTTCTCCCCAGGAAGAAGGAAGCTAGAAATCTTGTCCCCTCGCCCGTTGGGCTACGGTGTATATAGATCTCGGCTTCGTTAGAAACTGGCTCTGGGGGACTTCCCCCCAGTCCCCCGCCTTTTGGGGTCCTAACTCCCCCAAACCCCCCGAAAGTGCCTGGCGTTGGGGCTTTAAGTCTAGCGCGACGAGAATCAATCGCAGATGGCTTTATCTTCCAAAAACAACCGTTCCCCTGTCCGCCCTTTTGCTCTTGCTTTCAAACCAAAAGGGATAAATGTTGCCATTGGTGAGAAGAGTCCATCGTTTTGGAGGGGGTGCGGGGGACGCAACCGTCCCCTGCAACGGGGGGTTTGGGGGGCAGCCCCCCAAGCAGGATTCTGCTACCCACCGCCAACGCTGCGATTGCCTGCCGATTCTGCTTTTGGGACTTATGTATACACCGTAGGCCACTTGGGAGAGGGCTAGGGTGAGGGCAGAGTCAGGCAATGCACAGAAGATTTACTAATACTCCACTAAGGAATAAGGATTTAACAACCTGCAATTTTTGCCCTCATATTTTTGGAGAATTAAGCCTCTTGCTTAACTCCTTAAATCAACCCGGAACTTCTCCACCAGTGCCTCTCTGACTTTTTGATGGATGGGTTCAATGTCGTCATCGGTGAGGGTGCGATCGCCCGCTCGATAGACCAGCCGGAATGCCAGACTCCGCTGCCCATCGGGGACATTCTCACCCCGGTATTCATCAAACAGTTCAACCGACTCCAGCAAGCCCTTACCCGTCTTGGTAATCAGCCGTTCCAGTTCTGCGACCGAAACCTGGTTAGACACGAAGAAGGCAATATCCCGATCTGAAGAGGGGTAGGTCGAAAACGGCTTGTAAAGTGCAACCAGAGATTCCCCCTGATCCATTTCATTCAACAGCACATCCATATCCAGTTCAAACACATAGACCTCATCGGGCAATCCCCGTTCCTGACGCAGTTGGGGATGGAGTTGCCCAAAGGTGCCCAGACGGGTGCCCCGCGCCCACAGCGAAGCGGTACGACCGGGGTGGAGACGGAAATCGCGGCGATCGGGCTGGTACTCGACGGTGATACCCAAGCGAGTGAACACACTTTCCAATACGCCTTTGGCATCAAACCAGGTGATCGGCTGTTCCCGACCGGCTTGCCGCCACTTACCCTGGGTCGGATCGCCCCCCAGAATGCCGCCAACCGCTTCCGCCTCGGTCAATCCATCCTCTTCTGACCAGAAGACGCGACCAATCTCAAACGCACTTAGCGGACCATTCCCCTGTTCGAGATTGTACTGAAAGGCATCAATTAACCCGGACATTAAATCGGTGCGGAGGGCAGAATACTCGGTAAACAGGGGATTCGACAGAACAATCTGACGGTCTCCCTCTGGTTTTACCAGGGAGTAGTGGGATACCTCCGTTAAGCCCACCGCCCGCAGGACTTCTCGCAGTTTACGAGTCAAGGTCTGCTCCACCGTCAGGTAGCCCGGTTCTGTTTTATCGGGTAAGGTGTCACAGAAGTTGTTGTAGCCGTAGACGCGGGCAATTTCCTCAATCAGGTCAATCTCCCGTTCCAGATCGCGGTAACGATACGGTGGAACGCTGACTGTCCAGACATGCTCACTTTCGGTGGGCGATACGGAGCAGCCCAGAGCCATCAAAATTCGCTCCACCTCCGAGGGTTGCAGTTCGCCAATTTCTTCCCCCACCATAACCGGACCGAGAATCTGATTCACCCGATCCAGGCGCAGTTCAATTGAACGGGTGAAGGAAGCCTGATTCCCGGCATCGGCAACTTCCTGAGCGGCGATCGTCCCCCCAGCGAGTTCCGTAATCAGTTCCAGTGCTCGACTACAGGCAAGCTCCAGTTCCGCCTGGTTGACTCCCCGCTCATAGCGGGCAGAGGCTTCCGTCCGCAGTCCCTGGGAGCGGGCAGAGCGTCGAATGGCAGCCGTATCAAAGTAGGCGGCTTCCAGCATCAGGTTCTGGGTGCCGTCAAACACTTCCGTTTCCTCGCCGCCCATGACCCCAGCAAGGGCAACGGGTTTGTTATGGGCAGTAATCAGTAATGCCTGATCGGTCAGGGTGCGCTCCTGCCCATCCAGGGTTTTGAGGGTCTCCCCTGCTTCCGCAAACCGGACCCCAATTTGGAGAGAACCTTTCTTCTGGCTGACTGAGAGTAGGCGATCGCGGTCAAAGGCGTGCAGGGGTTGCCCCCATTCCAGCAGAATGTAGTTGGTGGCATCCACTACGTTATTAATTGGGCGAATTCCTAAAGCTTGCAAGCGCTGTTGTAGCCAGAGGGGCGAGGGGGCGATCGCCACCTGTTCAATCACCGTCCCAATGTAGGTGGGACAGGCTTTTGTTTCAGAAATTTTCAGGCTGAGGCTACCTTTGCCTGCGGGAATGGAAAATTTGGTCGGTTGGGGTAGCTTCAGCGTTACTCCCCTCAATGCAGCAATTTCCCGTGCAATACCAACCATACTGAGCGCATCTGCCCGATTCGCGGTGGAGGTCAGATCCAGGATGACATCATCCAATCCCAGCAGCGGACGGACATCCGTGCCAGGTTTGAGGGTATCCCCGGTAAAACTGTGAATTCCGGCAGATTCCTTTGCCAGTCCCAGTTCTGCCAGGGAGCAGATCATGCCTTCGGAAGCCACTCCCCGCAGTTTCGCAGGCTTGATCTTCAGGTCAACCGTGGGAAGATAGGTGCCCAGAGTTGCCACGGGAACGTAAAGTTCGGCTTTGACGTTGGAGGCACCGCAGACAATGTTAGAAGGGGTTTCGGCACCGATGTCTACCTGGCAAACCCGCAGTTTGTCGGCGTTGGGGTGAGGCTCACAGGTCAGCACCTTACCAACCACAACTCCATCTGCCCAGGTGCGTCGGTCTTCAATATCTTCGACCTCAAACCCAGCCATCGTCAGCAGATCCGCCAACTCTTCCGGGGTCATATTTATGTCAACCAGTTCCTTCAGCCAGTTCAGAGAGATCCGCATGAGCTACTTGAAAACCCTTTCTATGCCAGCCTGACTATTCTATCGTTCAGCCGTCTCAATCTAAATAGGGAGAGGTGATGCCCCTCGATTCAGGACTATCTTCATAGATGATGTAGTCTACTTTTGATTTATCATCCAGTTGTCCATGCAAAAACTGACATCATTCATCCTTCTTCTACCAATCTCTATTGGACTTTGCTTCTTCGTGTTGATGATGGGCAGCGGGTGGTTTCTTTCCAGGTCCTACTGTAGTGGACGTACTTTTCAGAAAGCATGTGATTGGCCGCTTTACCCCAAATGGGAGTACCTCTCCCTCAGACATGGAAATGAGTTTTTCGAGCCAATTCAATTGGACGTTAATCGGGGATGTTTGACGGAACCTGCAAAGTCTATCAAAGTCATGCAGTACAAGGAGGAGAAGGCTCTTGTTTGGTATAAAGGGGAAAGTGGAAGTACCTGGATAGCTCAGTTTTATCGTCCAACCAGGCAATCAACCTGGAGCATGCGGTATGGGAGAGAGCCTGGTTGTCACGTTGATGTGATTAATTCTAAAACGGGAGGCTCTGCTGATGGTTACTATTGGTATAACTAACAGCAATTAGAGCTAACCCGTGGAGAGCGTTCAACTCATCACCCTGAAAGAGTTTCTCAAACTGCCGGAGACAAAACCTGCCAGTGAGTATATTAACGGTCAGGTGATCCAGAAACCCATGCCGCAGGGAAAACCCAGCAAGCTTCAGGGAAAACTGGTCGCGGTGATTAACGCGGTTGGGGAGGAAACTTTTACGGTGCAGGTATTCCCAGAGCTGAGGTGTACCTTTGGTGGACGTTCAATCGTACCGGATGTGGCGGTGTTTGCCTGGGAACGAATACCGATTGACGAAAATGGTTACATTGCCAATGGATTTGAGGCAGCACCAGACTGGACAATTGAGATGCTGTCACCAGAGCAGAGTTTAACCAGAGTCACAACTAATATTTTGCATTGCCTGAATCGTGGCTGTCGCTTAGTTGGTTAATTGACCCCGAAGAGCGATCAGTGTTGATCTATCCAGCCGGTCAACAACCCCAATTTCTAGAAGCGGCAGATGCATTGTTGCCTGTTCCTGAGATGGCCGGTGGATTACGACTGACGGTTGGAGAGCTATTTGGTTGGTTGCGTCTGGGTAAAGTTTAGGAGGGCGATCGCCCCCTTCCACAAGTTGGTTTGAGCTATCCCTCTATACTTAGGTCAGAACCAATTTCAGGGGTGCTTATGCAACCTGAAAAAGTTGCGAATATGACCGTGGATGCCCTTAAACAACTGATCAGGCAAGTCGTTAATGAGGAGCTACAAAAGGAGCCGACAAACCGAAAGGATTCGCGCTCCGTTCAGGAGATCATAAAATCCATCGAGAAGCACGGATGGACTCCTCCGCCAGGTATAGCCACAGCAATCTAGATAATTATCGAGAAACACGCACAATGGCGCGCTTGATCCATTGAATACAAGTCTTTTCCGTTTGACAGGAATAATCTCTACAGCTAGATGAGTAAGAAATGCTTCGACTTCGACGCAACCCATTTCACAAGGATGGCGCTTGTTGTGTCACAAAATGTACAGCGACTCTAGTTGAACATCGCTTTCCTCAGTGCGGTGGAATAATGGTTCAACCGAATAATTTCACGTACCTGCTCCAATCCCTTCTCAGGACGAGACTCCATGTCTGGTGATGCCCCTACGCATCCAGAAATACTTGTATAAAATGGTGTCAGTATATATTAAATTTTCTCACCTGAAGATTTACTGAAGTCGTCTATCTAATCCTGGAAACGAGGCTTATCATATAGAAGTTTGTCTACCTAATCCTCCGATTTGGGATCATAGGTAGATCTGAGTCAGCCTAATCCGCTGATTTGGGATCTTAGATAGACAGATTTCAGCCTAATTATCCCTCAGAGGCTAGATAGGTAGACACCGTCAATCCAATTAATAGTTAGCAATCCAGGTGCTGACGCACCTTCAAGATGAAAATAATTCCAATCAAGATAGACAAGAGTTTATACTCATCGAATTTGGAATTACTTAGTAGGCGGCACAGACGACAACTCAGCATTTCAATTTCTAGAGCATGCTAAAACCCCCGTAATATTAATTTTGCAACCGAGAGAATCAGAGGATGACTGACATTGAAAGTGTGTCCTAGAACTAAACGCTTAAGAGGCTGAACCTCACCCCAAATCATCATTCCTTAAGCTTTGTTTCTAAAGTTCCTAAAAGCCAGTTTTTTAAAAATGACTTTAGAGGGTTGACGAAATGACCAAAAGTGAAATTCAAACTGACATTACAGTACGAACTTGGCTGTTTACAAGAAATATCTTATTGCGTTTAAGTCTTCTTAATCTTTTGCTTGTCTGCTCATTGCCCATATTTATAACTGGCTTCGTATTCTTCTGGTCTATCCCTCAGATCAAACGCTTCGAGAGAGGAAATATTAAAGACTTTATGGAAATTGCAGGTGCTGAAATTGCACTAGTTGCTTTGTTGCAGACTGCATTTAGTGTTAACAGCGAATATCACCGCCAGAGAAAACTTCGTTCTTCTTCACTGATTGAGCGATGGCACAGTAGCGAAATAGAACGCTCTAAGAAAGACGTAAGATTGTTACAGTCCTTTTTAAATAAAAAGAATTTTCGTCTACAAGAGATAGAAAAAGAAATTAAAGTTTTTTGGGCTGAGAACCGAGGAAAACAAATTGAGCAGACTTTAAACAGAAGAGATGAGTTGCTGAGCGAGAGAGCAAAAATTTTTAATTCAATCGAAGATATTTTTGTCGGCATCAATGAAGAAAAGCTAGCCGAAGAAATCGTTGATCCCATGAAAATAACAAGCAAAAATAAGGAAGAGAAAGAAAAAGTGCCTCCTCTTCGAGATAGTTTTAATAATATTCTTAATTTTTTTGAGCAGATGGGGCAAGAAGTCAAGTTTGGGATTGCAGATGAATACTTATTGAGAGATTTTTTTTACTATATTGTGGTTCAAAACTATGCAGATCTTGGGTGTCTATTGAATATGGCAAGATGGCGAAAGGTGAGGAACAGTCCTGAATATTTTTTATTATTTGCCAACTTTGAGTATTTGGCGTCAAGATGGATGAAACAGGGTTCACCACCTTCTCCTTACAGACGTTTCGGACATATTTTAGCTAAAGGTCGTAGATCAAGTCATTCATTGAAGTTAGCCGACTCAAAGCTTGAAATTCAAATAACTCCTCAAAAGACAGAATTTGAAGAGCTACTTATGAAAAAGCTGTTGGATGGTGAAAATCAGATTCTTGCCAATTTACGAGATCAATATTACTGCCATTCCATTGTTCAGCTTAGAGAAGAGTCTGGTGCCGGCTTTTTTCTTAATTTTAAAGTAGAAAATCCTTTAAGGGTTGAACCCAAAAAATTCCAGATCGATGACGTGTATTTTGATCTAGAGGATGTGAGCTTTGGAGGAGGAGCTATTCTCTTTGTAGAAGATGGAGCTTTATCTTATCTGGAAGTTTATCTTCATACAGATGAATGGGTTAGGAGGTATAAAATTTTTGAGTCTAAAGTTGTCGCTGTATACTATGATACCGGAAAAAATAGAGATTTAGAAAAACAATCTGAAAAGTGGTTCAGCTGTAATTCGTAATTATGATAGTTAAGTCAAGTCGGTCGAATATCAAACTTTCTGTTAGTAATGGTTATGAGAACGCCGATCTGGTCAGTTGGGTTAACTCCAAGGAAAACTAACATATTTTGCTGAGACCCTTAATTGTGCCCGTTACCCCAAGGAATGAACCGCCTAACGACGCCATGCACACCGACCGCCGAGAAGTTGTCTGTAAGCATCAAAGATTATCTGCGGCGGGTGATGGGCAACGTTAGGCAGACAGGTATGCCATTGACAGTTAGGGAGCTTTGTATGAATGAAGGCTACGAAATTAAGGCTGATTTCTACGCTGATTGGATAAACCACCTGAAACAAAAATTTTCCGACATGGGATACACAGTTGAAGCGGGTGAAACGCCAGAAGAAATTAGTTTTAAATTTTTTAATGTTTTTTGGAGACGTATACCTTTAAACCCAGAAAACTACTTCTTTCAAAGGAATTTGCGTGCCCACCAGAGCACCAAGCTGGACTTGATATTTTGACAAATCGTATCGAGATGGGAGACGAGTTGTGGCATCATCTCAGCACAAAAGTTTTGCTTGATCCTAGTGATAACGATAATCTTCTCAATGATTGGGGGATATACCATCTTCACTTGGGTGTATCTTCTCATAGAAGACATAGAAACCTAGTTGAGAGCACAGGTCCTCTTTTGTTTGCACGTTTTGATCAAGATTATGCCTATCTCATAAGTGTTTTCGATCATGGCAACTGGACAAATGAGAGTCTTATCCAAATTCTGCATGACAATTGGCAAGACTCTATCAGGCAATTTCGCATTCGTGGAATAGCTGAACTTGAAAATCCCATTGAAAACAGAGTTACCTTTCGGAGATCAGGTGTGTTGGCTCCGATTCAACTCGCTAATGGTGTTGTTTATATTGCTCCGGGCGGTGGTTACACAACTTCAGGGACGAGCGTTGGAGTTGTGATGGCATCTGATGATCATGCGATTAGGGTAAGACAGTTAGAAGACTATGTCAGAAGCAATTTACATAGTCTTCTATCACAAGCGAAGGCCAGCGGCATTTCTTTTGGGAATCAGCTTTACTTTCGTTTAGTTACTAACGATTCTGAATTTTATGTAGTTGAAAAGAATTCAGAAGCTCGTTGGAACCTCAATTGACTCTAAAATCAACTCTTCATGCTTGTCTGGTTCACGAGTATATCTGCTTAACACTTCACGCGGCAGCGGACATCTAAAGCTGCTGGGGCTGCTGATTTAAGGTTATCTGCCGCCGCTGCGTTTTGCCGTTATACCGCAAGCTGTCGGTGGGGGCGTAACAGAGAGTTAACTTGTTTGTGTTGATTCGCAACCAATCTCTGAATGTCTGGGATGATATCCAGATTCAACCTGGCGCAAAGTGGCAAATGAAATAGCAACTGCTCTTGCTGCCGCAAAAGTCGCGGTATTGATGGTCAGTCCCGATTTGCTCGCATCTAACTTCATTGCTGAAAATGAATTGCCACCATTACTGGATGCGGCTGAGGCAAAAGGATTGACGATTATTTGGATACCCTTGAGCTATTGCCTGTATGAGGAAACCGAAATTGAGAAATATCAAGCCGCCCATCCGCCCAATCAACCATTAGGTAGTCTATCAACCACAGACCAAAATCGAGTCTGGGTCGATATTTGCAAAAAGATCAAAAAAGCGGCAAACCTTTGAAGCAAAAAGTACTTGAAATCAGAAAACTACCTGCTTGAACTGCCTGACTTTAGCCAATTCATAAATAGCCGCTCCTGATTGCTTAAACCAGCATTTTGTCTGAGCATAGAATGGTTCATTCCACGCTTCTTTTCTATGCAAGACCCTCAGCCCCAGTCTGGACCCATTACCTTTGTCATCTCTGAAGTTGTAGAACCCCGTCATATTCAGGAATACGAAGCCTGGACGAAGGGAATTAATCGGGCGGCTCAACAGTTTGAGGGCTTCCTGGGGGTTGAAATCATTCGACCGCGTGATCACATCTATCCTGAATACGTTGTGATCGTCAAATTTGACAACTACGCCCATTTTCGAGAATGGACCGCCTCACAGACTTACCGGGAATGGATGGAAAAGTCCAAGGATCTGGTGGCTGAGCGATCGCGCCAACAATTGCCCAGCGGCATAGAGATGTGGTTTACCTTGCCCAAGAATGTTCCCCATCGGACTTCGCAACCTGCTTTTTACAAAAAAGTCGTTCTGGGTGTGTTGGCGGTCTACCCTTTGATCTTGCTGGCAAATGTATTACTCGATCCCTTACTCAAAGGATTCCATCCGTTGATCGGCTTATTGATTTCAGTCATTTTTGTATCCGTATTCTTGACCTACCCGGTGATGCCCTGGCTCACCAAACTGCTCAATGTCTGGCTCTATCCTTCCCCAAAACGGCATCCCAGACGCAGCAGCCAGTCGAGTGAACCGTATTAAGGTAGCAGGTGCCAGGTGTCAGGTGCCAGGTGTCAGGTGTTAGGTGTTAGGTGTTAGGTGTTAGGTATTAGGGACTCGCCAATTAATAAAGTCCCAACGTCATTCCCGCGCAGGCGGGAATCCATCGTGGAGTAGCTTGTCTAGCGGGTACTTTATTTTGGGGCACATCCCTTAGGTGTTAGGGGGGAACGATAGTGTGACACCTATCCCACCCAATCAAACCGAGCGCTAAAATGCCTTAAATAGGGCGGTTCACTAATCATTTTGAGTCCGCGAATTGATTCCCGACGGTGCCAGACCTGGGCGATCGCCTCAATCACATAGTCCATGTGCGATTGGGTATAGACCCGGCGGGGAATCGCGAGTCGCAGCAGATCCCATTTTGCCGGAGATTCCATTCCTGTATGGGCATCTCGACCAAACATAACGGTACCGACCTCTACGCCACGCACTCCGGCTTCCAGGTAAAGTTCGAGGGCGAGAGCCTGTCCGGGATACTGTAAAGGTTCGATATGGGGTAGAAAACTGCGGGCATCGATGTAAACAGCATGTCCGCCAGCGGGACGAACCGTGGGAATGCCAAGCTCATGCAGTTGATCCGCTACGTACTGGGTAGAGCGGATCCGGTAATGGAGATAGTCTTCATCTAAAACTTCGTGCAAACCAACCGCGATCGCCTCCAGATCCCGTCCTGCCAAGCCGCCATAGGTCGGAAATCCTTCTGTCAGAATTAACAATCGCCGCCACTCTTCTGCCAGTTGTTGATCACGGGTACATAAAAAGCCGCCAATATTGGCAAAGGCATCTTTTTTGGCAGACATCAAACATCCATCGGCATAGCTGAACATTTCCTGCACAATTTCAGGTATCCGCATGTGTTCATACCCTGCTTCCCGCTGCTGCATAAAATAAGCATTCTCCGCAAAGCGGCAGGCATCAATGTACAGGGGAATCCCATGCCCATGCGCCAGCTTGCTCACAGCCCAAATGTTTGCCATTGACACGGGCTGTCCGCCTCCAGAATTATTGGTGACGGTCAGTAGAATCACTGGAATTCTCTCTGGTCCGACTTTTGCGATGAGTTGTTCCAGGGCAGGAATATCCATGTCTCCCTTAAAGGGAGCTTCCAGAGCTAAATTGCTGGCATCAGCGCAGGGGAGATCCACGGCTCGACCTCCGACCGCTTCCAGGTTGGCACGGGTGGTATCAAAGTGAGTGTTGTTGGGAATCACCATTCCCGGTTGTACCATGACACTGGCAAATAAGCGTTCTGCGGCTCGCCCCTGATGGGTGGGAATCACCTGGGGAAACCCAAAAATTTCTTGAACAGCCCGTTCAAACCGATACCAGCTTCTAGCGCCAGCGTAGGACTCGTCGCCTTGCATTAAAGCCGCCCAGGCTGCGGCAGACATGGCTCCCGTGCCGGAGTCGGTTAACAGGTCAATAATCACATCTTCAGCTTTGAGCAGAAATAAATTCAGTCCAGTGGCTTGCAACCATTGCTCACGCTGAGGGCGATCGCTGAACTGAATCGGTTCAACCATCTTGATTCGGAAGGGTTCAGTAACGGTTTTCATACGGGATGAGCCTGTGGGGAATGGATATCAGCACTCATCACTCCACATGCAAACCAAATCTTTAAGAAGATAGATTTCATCACGTCTCAATCTGTACGGGCGGGTTTAGCGATGAAATGATCAACCGAGAGACCATCTGGATAAACCCGCCTCGCTCCAATCCTGGGACTGGTTAAATCCCGGTTTCTTAATTGCCAATGGCGGCTTCGGTTTTGGCGATCGCCAGCCGCGTCTTCAGCACCGAATCCGGGTTCAAGCTGATCGAGTCAATACCCTGCTCTACCAGAAATTGGGCAAATTCGGGGTAGTCGCTGGGTGCCTGACCACAGATGCCAATCTTGCGGTTGAACTGTTTGGCACAGGAAATCACCCGCTGGATCTTGCGCTGGACGGCTTCATCCCGTTCGTCAAACAGTTGGGATACCAGGGAAGAATCGCGATCGATGCCCAGGGTGAGTTGGGTCAGGTCATTGGAGCCAATGGAGAAGCCGTCAAAGATCTCACTGAAGCGATCGGCAAGCTCGACGTTACTGGGCAGTTCGCACATCACGTAGACCTGCAAGCCATTTTCACCCTGCACCAATCCATGCTTTGCCATTTCCTCCAGCACTTTTCGCCCTTCCGCTGGCGTGCGACAGAACGGAATCATCGGAATCACGTTCGTCAACCCCATCCCTTCCCGGACCCGCTTAAATGCCTGACATTCCAGTCCAAAGGCATCTCGATACTTCGGATCGTAGTAGCGTGAAGCACCCCGCCAGCCCATCATCGGGTTTTCCTCCTCTGGCTCAAACTCCTGACCACCAATCAGGTTGGCGTACTCATTACTCTTCAGGTCTGACATCCGCACAATTACCGGACTGGGATAGAACGCCGCTGCCAGCATGCCAATGCCCGCTGCCAGCTTATCCACAAAGTAATCAGAAATGGTTTCGTACTGATGGGTTAACTGGCTAATTTCCCACTTAGCGGCTTTGTCTTTCAGCGTATCGAAGTTCAGCAGTGCCAGCGGATGAACTTTAATCAGGGTGGCAATAATGAATTCAGTGCGTGCCAGTCCTACGCCGTCATTGGGAATCAGCGATAGCCGAAACGCCTCACGGGGATTGCCCACATTCATCATGATCTTGGTGCGGGTCCGGGGCAGGTCACCCAGGTTCAGTTCTTCAATCTCGAATGGGAGTAAACCGCTGTAAACCTGCCCTTCTTCCCCTTCGGCACAGGAGACAGTGACTTCCTGGTCATCCTTCAGCACATCGGTGGCGTTGTCACACCCAACGATCGCCGGTAGTCCCAACTCCCGCGCAATGATGGCAGCGTGGCAGGTGCGGCCACCCTGGTTGGTAATCACCGCACTGGCTTTTTTCATAATCGGCTCCCAGTCTGGGTCAGTCCGGGTCGTGACCAGCACTTCGCCTTCCTCAAACTCTTCTAACTTGCGCACATCCAGAATCACCCGAACCTTGCCCTGTCCAATCATTTCGCCCACCGCGCGACCCGTGAGCAGGGGTGTGGGGTGCCCCGGTTCGCTCAGACGGTAGGTGAGCAAGACATTGGTTTCTTTCTGAGAATGAACCGTTTCAGGACGTGCCTGGACGATAAACAGTTCGCCCGTCGTCCCATCCTTTGCCCATTCAATATCCATCGGGCTGTAGCTGCCTCGCACCCCAGAGTAGTGGTCTTCGATAATGCATGCCCACTCTGCCAGCTTCAGAATTTCGTCGTCGGTGATGGCAAATTTTGCCTGGTCTGCTTTGGACACCGGGATATTGGTAATCGGTCTGCTACCGCCGATGTCGTAGATCATTTTGATTTCTTTACTGCCCAGGCGCTTTTCGAGAATGGGACGGAATCCCTGTTTGAGCGTTGGCTTAAACACAATGTACTCATCGGGATTGACGACTCCCTGCACCACGTTTTCACCCAGACCATAGGCAGCCGTGACCAAGGCGGCGTTTTTGAAGCCACTTTCGGTATCGATTGAGAACATCACGCCCGATGCTGCCAGGTCAGAGCGCACCATTTTCTGCACCCCGACCGACAAAGCCACGTCAAAATGGTCAAAGTTTTTGATTGTACGGTAGGAAATGGCGCGATCGGTAAATAGGGAAGCAAAACACATGTGGCAGGCTTCCAGCACCCCGTTGATGCCATTGATGTTGAGGTAGGTGTCCTGTTGTCCGGCAAAGCTGGCATCGGGTAGATCTTCAGCGGTGGCACTGGAGCGCACGGCGACATCGGTGCCACTGTAGCGGCTGAGACACACTTCGCGATCGCTGCCCGTCAGGGTTTCACAGGTTTCGACGGTAACCCCGTAGCGATCGGATAGTTGCACATAGGCATTAATGATGGCTTCCTCCAGTTCAGCCGGAAAGGAGGTATCCAGAATCAGAGTGCGTGCCTGTCTGCCTTTTTCACGCAGATTGTTGACGTTATCCACATCCAGATCTGCCAGCAGGTGACGTAAACGGGCTTCCAGTCCAGCCTTTTCCATGAAATAGCGGAAAGCATGAGCCGTCGTGGCAAAGCCCGTTGGAACGTTCACGCCTTTGGGGGTCAGTTGCCGGATCATTTCCCCCAGAGACGCATTTTTCCCCCCGACCAGAGGCACATCGACGATACCGACCTGCTCAAACCAAAGAACAAATGCTGTTTCCTTAAGGTCTTGATTTAAAGGGGTAATATCGGGCTTTTTGACGGTAAACATGGTTTTTTACTCCGACAGTTTTGTAGGTCGTTAAATCTAATAGGTCTGATTTGATAGGCTCAGATTTGTTTAGAAAATTCTGTAAAGGTTTTGAGGGTTTGTAACAAGGTTTGCAACAAGGTTTGTTACAAGAATTTACAAGGAGATTCGCCCATCAATTCGTAAGCTGAAGCGGGTTGAGGTGAGGTTTGTCAATTTGATTTTAGAATGTTTGCCACAAGAATGTCTTTACCTGGAAGCAGAAGGCAGCCGCGATCGCCACTGTTTGGATGGTTTTCTTCTTAAACAGGTTGCCAGATGGACTTGATAAGGAGGTGGAGAATTGAAAATTTTATTTTCCATCTCAATCATTGCCACGAATGCCTTTACAAATCATTAAACGAACCTGCCGTCGCTGTTGCCAGCAACTACCATGAAATTTAATCAGTAATTGCATGGGAGTGAAAGCGTCGAAGTTAGAGCATCGGATCTAGCATCGGAATTAGGCACTTCAAACGGCAAGCATTCTCCATTCTTGGATTAAGGCCTGGAGGAAAATTTGGTTTGCTTAAATATGCAAAGCTAAAACATACTTTCAATCTTTAACAATTTAATTTTGAAATAACATGATCGATCTCAATCAAGGCAGCATTAAGCTGAAAGCAGAAGCTATTAACAAAGCTGACGCGATTCATCAAGCGGGTACTTTGCTGGTCGAAAACGGCAACATGAAGCCGGACTACATCACCAGCATGATGGAGCGAGAAAAGGTTGCCCACACCTATTTAGGTAATGGCATCGCAATTCCCCACGGCTTGCCCAAAGACCGGAATTTGATTTTGCAAACCGGGATTTCGGTCGTGCAATTTCCCGCTGGGGTGGAGTGGAATCCCGGTGAAAAGGTGCATCTGGTGGTTGGCATTGCGGCAAAATCGGATGAACACATCGAAATTTTGTCCAACCTGACGCACATTCTGGACGACGATGAGACCGTGCGGCGACTCTCTCAAACCACCAGTCCTGACGACATTATTGACTGTTTGACCCACCGCCAGACGGATGGAAAGGGGATGAGTCAAGCCGCTGAACCCGATTTTGACCGTTATGTCGATGTGGTCATCCAGGGCAAGGCAGGGCTTCATGCCCGTCCGGCTACTGTTCTGGTGAACCTGGCGAAGGAGTTTGCCTCAGAAATCCGAGTCCGCTACGGTGATCAGACTGCCAGTGCCAAGAGCCTGGTATCGCTGCTGAAGCTGGGGGTGGAAGGAGGACAATCCATTCGCCTGATGGCGCAGGGAGCGGATGCAGAAGAGGCTCTGGAAACCCTGGAGCGAACCATTTCAGCCGGGTTAGAGGACGAAGAAGAAACCACGTCTATCACGCTGGGGCATACCCTGGCATTTGAGTCGGCGGCAGTTCCCGGAATTGCCGCATCGCCCGGACTGGCAATTGGACCTGTTTTGCAGTTCAAGCGCGGCAAAATTGTATTTGAAGCCACGGCGAAAGACCCGGTGGCGGAAGAAACCCACCTGCGGCAGGCAGTAGAAACGGCAAAAGCCCAGCTTCATGAACTATATGAGGACGTAAAAGAGCGCTCAGGGGCAGGTAAAGCATCGATCTTCCTGGCGCATCAAGAATTTCTGGAAGACCCGGAAATGGTGGACGACGCGATCGCCCATCTGCAAGACCACCGTAGTGCTGCCTGGTCCTGGCAGCAGGCATATGAACAGCGTGCCCACTCCCTGGAAAAGTTATCCGACCCTTTGTTGGCAGGGCGGGCAACGGATTTGCGGGATGTGGGGCGGCGGGTGTTACGACTTTTGGCAGACAAGGTAGAGGATGAGCCAATTCCTCCCAGTTCGCCCGTGATTTTGCTGGCAGAAGATTTGACCCCGTCCGACACTGCCAGTTTAGACCCGGCACTGACCTTGGGGTTCTGCACTGCCTATGGCGGTCCGACCTCCCACAGTGCGATTATTGCCCGATCTCTCGACATTCCCGCGATCGTCGGTGCGGGTCCGGCGGTACTGGGGCTAACGGATGGCACCCTTTGCATCCTGGATGGTGAAAGTGGCAATCTCTACCCCCACCCCTCTCAGGTAGACCTGGCAACCGCCAAAGCTGCCCAGAAAGACTTACAGGAGATCCGAGCAGCCGAAAAGCTGGCGTGTTACCAGCCTGCCATCATGACTGACGGACACCGGGTAGAAGTGGTAGCCAATATTGGCACGGCGGCTGAAGCCGAGCAGGCAGTTAATGCCGGTGCCGAAGGCGTGGGACTGTTGCGTACCGAGTTTCTGTTCCTGAATCGCTCTGAACCCCCTTCTGAAGATGAGCAATTTGAGGCATACACCCAGATGACGCGATCGCTGAATGGCTTGCCTCTGATCATCCGCACCCTGGATATTGGGGGGGACAAAGAGGTACCCTACCTCAACCTGCCCCGCGAAGATAATCCCTTCTTAGGGGTGCGTGGAATTCGTCTCTGTTTGCAACGCCCAGACCTGTTTAAACCTCAACTGCGGGCAATTTTTCGAGCAGCCCAAACGGGTCCAATCAAAATTATGTTTCCCATGATTGCCACTCTGGATGATTTGAAGCGGGCAACGGCGATCGCGGAGGAAGTGCGGCACGAAGTCGGAGCCGATCCGGTTGAGATTGGCATGATGATTGAAGTGCCCTCTGCGGTGATGATGGCAAATGAGTTTGCCAAAGAAGTCGCGTTCTTTTCCGTTGGCACCAACGACCTGACCCAGTACGTACTGGCAATGGATCGGGGACATCCCGTACTGGCAAAACAGGCAGATGGTTTACACCCCGCCGTTCTGCGGATGATCCATCAAACGGTGCAGGCAGCCACCGCGGCTGGTAAGTGGGTCGGGGTTTGTGGCGGGATTGCCGGTGAGCCTTTAGGCGCAGCCATTCTGACAGGACTCGGTGTGACCGAATTGAGCGTCAGTATTCCCAGCGTTGCAGCCGTCAAAGCCAAACTCCGCAAGCTGTCCTTTGCCAAAACCCAGGATTTAGCCAGCCGTGCCCTCAAATGCCGCAGTGCCCAGGAAGTCCGTACCCTGATGTGATTTCCGGTGTCGGTGCGTTACCCAGAGAAGAAAACCATGAATCCTAAAATTGCCACGATTACCCTGAATCCAGCCATTGACCAGACGGCATCCGTCCCAAACTTCAAAGCCGGTGAGGTTAACCGTGTCGAGTGGGAGCAGGCAGACCCCGGTGGTAAGGGAGTCAATGTGGCTTCCTTCTTGACTGATTTTGGGTTTTCGGTAACGGTGTCTGGCTTCCTGGGCAAAGATAACACTGAACTATTCCAAACCTTCTTCCAGCAAAAGGGCATTCAAAACCGATTCGTGCCGATCCACGGCAAAACTCGCGTCAACGTCAAAGTTATTGACCCGCTGCAAAACCAGGTGACAGACATTAACTTTCCGGGACAGGCCCCCATAGACGCTGATGTGAAAGCTCTCCATCAAGTCGTGGATGACCTGGCAACCGACCACGATTGGTTTGTGCTGTCGGGTAGTCTGCCAACAGGGATGTCTCCCAGCATTTATCAACAACTGATTGCTGGGTTAAAGCAGAAAGGCAAAACGGTTGTTCTAGATGCCAGTGGAGAAAGTTTCCGGCAGGCGATCGCCGCTGTCCCCGATGCCATCAAACCGAACATTGACGAACTCCAGGAACTATTTGGCAGACCCCTAGAAAGTGAAGGGGCGATCGCCCAGGCAGCCCAAGACCTGTTAGCCCAAGGCATTCGCTGGATTGCTGTCTCTATGGGCGCTAAAGGAGCCATTTTTGCCGAAGGAACCGATGTCATCTACGCCCACCCCCCTAAAGTTAAGGTCGTGAGCACCGTAGGCGCAGGCGATGCAATGGTGTCAGGACTGATCACCAGCAAACTACGCGGACTTTCCCTACCCGACTGTGCCCGCTTAGCCACCGCCTTCTCCATCGGTGCCCTGAGCCAGGTCGGACCCCGCCTTCCCCCCAAAGAAACCGTTGAAGCCCTAATGGAGCAGGTCATTGTCCAACCGCTTTAAAGGTTGGGAGAGTAATTGAAAGTTGAGAGTTAAGAGTTAGGAATGGAGAAAGAAAAAAGAAGAAAAGAATACTTAACACAATGGGCGTAAATCTCCAGATACCCAATGTCTGAGAGGTTTATTCAAAACCTTACATCAGCTCAACGAAACACTGAGAATCCTGGCTACCAACTTGCCCATTGCACTACTTCATAACCCCACACTCAAAACTTTCAACCCAACACTTTTAATCCTCAACTCAACACCCAAAACTTTTAACTCTCAACTCTCAACTCTCAACTCCTCCCCCCTCCCCTTTTCATCCCCCCTTAACCATGAAACCGATTAAAAAAATTGTCGCTGTCACCGCCTGTCCTACGGGAATTGCCCATACTGTGATGGCAGCAGAGGCGCTGAAGAAAACCGCTGATGTGATGGGCTATGACATCAAGGTAGAAACCCAGGGTTCTGAAGGAGTCAAGTCTCTCCTGGCAGAACGGGACATTGACGAGGCAGATCTGGTCATTGTGGGGGCAGACATCTCAGTAGATCTGTCCCGCTTTGCTGGGAAGCCTGTTTACGCGACTTCCACCAGCCGCACAATTCGGAATACGAGGGCAGTGATTGAAGAAGCGATCGCAGAATCCTTCCCCGACAACGATGAACCGACTCCTGTTGCACCAGCGGTTTCTCCAGTGCCGGTTCCGCCAGCGGCAGTTTCCATCGCTCCCAAATCTCTGGTGGCGATCACCGCCTGCCCCACGGGCATTGCCCACACGTTCATGGCAGCCGAAGCGTTACGGAAATCTGCGAATGAACTGGGCTACCTGATGAAGGTAGAAACGCAAGGCTCGGTGGGGGCAAAAAACCAGTTAACACCGGAAGAAATTGCGGCGGCAGATGCCGTTGTGATTGCCGCCGATACCTACGTGGATCTGTCCCGGTTTAACGGCAAACGGATTCATCAAACCTCTACCAAAGCAGCCCTCAAGGATGGCAAGGCGGTAATTGAAACTGCCCTGACCCTGCCAGAACCCGCATCAGCAGGAGCAGCAGACGGGCAGGGAGACTACTTACAGTCGGTCAAGCAGGCAAAAACAGAGCAGGCAGTCAGGCGATCGGGTCCCTACAAACACCTGCTGACAGGGGTTTCCTATATGCTACCCGTCATCGTTGCTGGGGGACTGATCATTGCCCTTTCCTTTGTTTTTGGACTCGATCCCCAACCCGGAACCATTGGTTATGCCTTGAATCAAATTGGTGGAACGGCTGCTTTTGCTCTGATTGTGCCAGTGCTGTCCGGGTTTATTGCCTTTTCCATTGCCGATCGCCCCGGTTTAGCCCCCGGTCTAATTGGTGGGATGCTGGCAGCGAATTTGGGGATGGGCTTTCTTGGCGGCATCTTCTCCGGCTTCCTGGCTGGATATATCGCCTTGTTAGTACGGGAAAAAGTGAATCTGCCTCCCAACTTTGAAGGACTCAAACCCGTTCTGGTGATTCCCTTGCTGTCTACCCTGGCGGTTGGGCTACTGCTGGTCTATGTCTTTGGTGCGCCTGTGAAAGCGCTGATGGATGGGCTGACGACATTTTTGCAGGGCATGGGGCAGACCAATGCTATTCTGCTGGGCTTGTTACTGGGCGGCATGATGGCCGTGGATATGGGTGGTCCTGTGAATAAAGCTGCCTATACGTTTGCGGTCGGGCTGCTTGCCAGCAACATTTTTCAGCCAATGGCAGCCGTGATGGCAGCGGGGATGACACCGCCGCTGGGTCTGGCACTGGCAACGTTTCTAGCAAAACGCCAGTTTACAGAAGATGAACACCAGGCGGGCAAAGTGGCAGCGGTGCTGGGTCTGTCCTTCATTACAGAAGGGGTGATTCCGTTTGCTGCAAAAGATCCACTTCGGGTGTTACCTGCCTGCATTGCAGGGTCAGCCGTTACAGGAGCACTGTCCATGCTGTTTGACTGTACGCTGCGTGCGCCCCATGGCGGCATCTTTGTGCTGGCAATTCCCAATGCCGTGGGGCAAGCGGGGCTATATGTGGCATCGATCGCGATCGGCACATTCATCACTGCGGTGCTAGCCGTTCAACTCAAACGCTGGCAACCCAAAGCAAAGCCAAAACCAAAACCAGATCCAGTCATCTAGCGCAGGCTGCCAGAAATAGGGCAACTGAGCGATCGCTGTTTGAGCCGATTCGGTTCAAACATTCTGATGCTGAAGAATTGGTTGTGTTTAGACAAGGGAATCTTACACTGAGACGATGCTGATTTACTTTGATAATGCTTTATTAACCTCTATCTGACTTGCAAACCGCTGTAGCAACTCATGCAACATTGCACAATCTTTTTCATTTAATTGCAGCCGACCGTTTTCAATATCCCGAATCCAGCTCTGGCTTTTGCCAAGCCTATCTGCCAGCACTCTCTGGCTCAGTTGAAGGCTTTTTCTGACAGCGGCAACTTGCTGCCCTGAAAATGACGCTTTGGGTTGAGGTGGTTTGCGTGCTTTTGATGGTTTCTTTGCTGACTTAGGTGACTGCTGCATCCAATCGTCTGGCAGTTCAAATCTTAGCAAACGAGCATTCATGAGCCGCTGCCACTTGTTGCGTGGAGCGGCATCCGTTAGGCGTTGATCCCGGCTACCATCGCTCGTCCAAAACTCTAAAGCAGCTTCAGCATCGTCTGGTAAGTCTGCTAACTTCACCCATAAAGGCTGGATTTCAAGTGGATAGGTTGATGGATCAAAGACTGGTTGAAGCTGGTAGCGGTTGAGCACGTCGAGATCACTTTCAAACGATCGCACCAAACGTTTGCGCTCTTCTCGCTGAGAGGCTGCTTTAAGCACCCTTTGTTCCCCGTAAGCAATCCGCATTAGCATTGGTACAGTGATTCGTTGTTCAATACCCATACGAGTTTTGAACAGAAGCCACAGCATGATCCGGACAACCCCTTCATGCTGCTGCCAGAGGCTCATCACATTCATAAGCAGCGATTTGGGCAAGGTGCCGTATTGATAAAACGTGGTTCCTGCTTGGGTGCCCTGTCGATTGAGGAAGAACTGTGTCCACTGACCTGCCTTAATGGTAAAAGTCATTCCAGTCAGGTGTTTGCATCCTAGATCATCCTCTTGAAAGTGGTGCTGAGTATTGATCAGGTGCCACAAGTGACTTTGAGGAACCGTAATTTTCTTGAATCTACCCTGCGGTGCCCAGTCAACCGTCACCAACAGTTTGCAGGGTTGTTCAACCAGATCTTTGATCAAGGTTAGTTTTGCCAGTTTACTTAGATCTTTGCGCTTGTTTAAGCCCAGATAGTCGGAAATTTCTTGATCGCTGACTGTAAAAGACTGCTCCCAGGGGCGCTCCAGAGACGTTGCATATGCGGCGTATATCAGGTGCAGGCACGCCGATCGTATATCCCAGGCGGCGATCGCTGTTTGTGCCGCTTCTGCTTCCAGAACAATAGGCACATCTGGAGTACAAGTATCTGTCAGGCAAAGTGTAACCTCTCCCCTGCCGCCGCTGACCTGCCGCCGATGGCAGAGATTACCCGACTCATCCGGTTGCCAGGGTAACGACCGTCGCTGGGCTAGCACATTGCAAGCTTCCCAAACGACGATCGCAGACGCAAATGTATGAGTTTTGCCATTGGAAAAGAGCCTTGGACTCGTGTTGACTTTCCTATCAACCTTACATCGACCTTTCTTTGCCTGCAATGGCACAGGGACATCATTTAAACAGATCGAAGTACATAATGGTTTCTCATAAAAACCTTCACAGTTATTGCATAACATCGGATCAATCCAAAGTTTTTCACCCTCTTGCTTAATGGCACCTGTAGGACACAAGGGCAAGCAGTCATTACACTGAGTGCACAGGCTTGTAAGTGTATAAGCCATAGTTGTGTGTGATTACCTCAAAGTGAGCCGTGAACTAACTAAAAACGTAAGCCTTGTTAGCTTTTGTGTCGTAACCTGGGAGCTGCAAAAGCTTTTGTGTTTGGCGGTTATAACTATGGCTAAAAAGGCAAAATCTGCCTGTGCGAGCACCGAAAACCTTGATCGAGCAAGTCCCTATTAGAGGACTCTGCTTTCAAAGAAGTGAATTCTATTTGCTGGCGGAATAAATTAGCTGGTAGGGGTTTCTAGTTTTTCAGTCAACTAAGCAATCACCTAAAAAACGCCGTAGCGCTGGTATAACTAGCTTGTTTCCCTGCCAGAAATTTGGTAAATGAAATGCCTGCTCTATCGTTTCTCGCAATCAAATCACATTGCTATATCATCAGAAATTTTGAACCCAATCACATTGATTTAGCCTTGTTCAACAGGCATTGTTCTAATCTCTAATCAACGCTTCTTTAATACTAGTTTTAATCTAAAAATACGCTTCATTTTGTTCGGCAGAAGCTATTAAATAGTTTTTTAATAATTTCAGTATATTAAATATTTTGTTTTTTAGTTTAGCTTTTTTCTATGAATTTTATAACCTCAAGTTTATCTACAATTTCTCCAAATCTAAATTTTAATTGAACACTTTATGTCTCTTAGATAATGCTGTTGTAGATGAAAAAGCGTTTTCTAAATCTGAGATGTCGATATAGCGTTTTTGAATCCAGTGAGGTACATGGATAGCCATAGAATCCTTGAGTCAAACAGATGAGATGTACCTCACCCAGAAAGGAAACGCTATAACAAACTCTTCTCTGCTCAACTCATGTGGAAGTTTTGTGGAAATGCTAGATCCCTTACCCATAAAGACTCATTTACAGGTAACAAAAAGCCTGTACCCTACCCCTAATATCTGTCTAAACTTCCTTTTCATAATGTTTTGAGTAGATGAGTACATCGCTATTGGGTCTCATCGCCTCTTTGACAGTGAGATCTGCTTGCTGGCTTCAAGCGATCTGATATAAACAGAGAAGCTACGTTCATGATTCAGTCTTGTCGGCTTGCTGGAGGCAGTCATGGTGCAATCCCACATTCAAGAAACGATGAATCGAGAAACGACGAATGTTGCTGAATGGGTTTCACTGGCATCTATCAAGACTCGTGAACAGCCACGTCATTACTTTGACCCGGAGAAGCTAGAGCAGTTAGTGCAATCGATCGCACGGCATGGCATTTTGGAGCCATTGCTAGTACGCCCTTTGCAAACTAATCAATATGAACTGGTAGCGGGTGAACGGCGCTACCGGGCGGCTCTCAAGCTCGGTCTACCTAAAGTGCCAGTCGTCATTCGGCAACTAAACGACGATGAGGCAATTCAATTAGCCTTAATTGAGAATCTGCAACGAGAAGATCTTAATCCGATCGAAGAAACAGAAGGTGTATTACAATTGCTTGCTTTCAGGCTGAAACTGCGAGTGCAGGCAGTGCAAACCTTGCTTTATCAAATGAAAAATATGCTTGAAAAGGATAGTGAGGGTAGGAATAACGTTATTCCTAATGCCAGATCAGAGCAAGAACAAGAAATTCAGTCTGTTTTTCAAGAGTTGGGATTGATGAGTTGGCTCTCCTTCACGTGTAATCGGCTGCCGCTACTCAACTTACCAAACGAGATTTTGGATGCCATTCGCTGCGGCAAGATTGCTTACACGAAGGCTATAGCGATCGCTCGTGTTAAAGATAGCACTCAGCGCCAAGCTTTGCTCAAGCAAGCTGTTGAAGAGAATCTTTCGCTCAATCAAATTCGAGATTGCATTAAAGTCATTAAACCAAAGCCAGAGCTTCAATCTCCTAAAGCAATCTTGACAGCCCTGCATCGACGACTGCTGAAGGCGAAATTATGGGAAGACCCTCAGCGGTGGACACAAGCCCAAGAACTGTTTTCTAAACTGGAAGCCCTATTAGATCATGAATTGCCGCACAGTCCAACGTGAAAGCAAAACAGAGAACATTAGGGAAAATTGACCGACAAAAGAGCTTTATGGGTTCACACGCAACACTTGCAAGAGAAGCTGTTGATCTTTGAAGCCAACCTGAAGACGGCCACTCTCAATATCGCGCACCCAACTTTGACTTTTGCCCACATGGGTTGCCAGGTCACGTTGGCTAATTTGCAGGCTTTTTCTCGCAGCGATGATCTGCTGAGCCGAAAGCGCCGATCGGGGTTGAGTGTTTTCTTTGCGTTGAGCGTTACGCAATTTTTTCTGGGTGACTTGAGCTGCCTGGATCTCCCACCCTTGAGGCAGCTCGAAGCACAAAATCCTTGCTTGCATCAACCGATTCCATTTATGGCGCGGTGCAGCATCGGTCAGGCGACGGCCGTTGCTACCATCATTCGTCCAAAATTCCAGCGCGGCTTCGGCATCGTCAGGTAAGTCTGCTAGTTTTGCCCACAGTGGCTGAATGTCCAGTGGGTAGGTGATGGGATCAAAGACTGGTTTCAACCCATAGTGATTGAGTACTTCCAGATCACTCTCGAACGATCGCAGTAACCGTTTACGCTCCTCTCGCTGAGTGGTAGCCTGAAACACCTTCATTTCTCCATACGCGATCCGCATGAGGGTTGGTATGGTCAGGCGTTGCTCACTGCCCATTTTGGTTTTGAACAGGAGCCACAGCAACATGCGGCAGGCACCCTCGTGCTGTTGCCATAGGCTGGTCACTGTCCACAGGAGGGTTTTAGGCAAACTGCTGTATTGGTAAAACGCCGTACTTTCTCTAGCGCCCTGACGATTGAGAAAGTATTTTGACCAGGCTCCGGCTTTCACCCTGAAGGTGAGTCCAATGAGGTGTTTACAGCCCAAGTCATCTTCTTGAAAGTGATGCTGGATGTCGAGCAAATGCCAGAGGCGGCTCTGTTCTAGCGAAAATCCGCGTACCCGTCCTTGTTGAAACCACTGGATATCAATCTGGAGTTTGCACGGCTGTTGAACTAACTCTTTAATTAAGGTCAACTTGGCAAGCTTGCTCAGATCTTTGCGTTTCTCCAAGCCTAAATAGGTTTCAATTTGGCGATCGCTGATCACAAACTCCTGCTCCCAGGGTTGCTCTAGAGCCATAGCGTGAGCGGCATAAATCAAATGCAGGCACGCAGCGCGCACGTCCCAAGTAGCAAGTTCAGCCTGGGCTGCGGTGCTGTCAAGGGGAACAGGAGAGTCTGAGTCGAAGGCGTTGATAAGGCGGAAGGAGATCGTCCCGCGTCCACCGTTTACCTGCCGCTCGTAAAAAAGCGTTCCATCTGAATCACTTTTCCAAGCTAGGGATTGACGTTGTGCCAGGACATTACATCCTTCCCAGACAGTGATTGCGGACGCAAACGGGTTACTTTTGCCATTCGCAAACAGGTTTGGGCTAGGCAGCATTCGGGCAGTTGTCTTGCAACGCCCTTTCTTTGCCTGTAAAGGCATGGGTGGGGATGCGATCGAACACACATTCACACATTGCGGTTCATCGGCATAACCTTCACAGTCGTTGCACAACATGGGATCAATCCAGAACGCACCTTCCTCAAGCTTGATAGCATCTTTTGGACATTGGGGAATACAATCCCCACACTGGGTACAGCGGTTCGTGATGGTATATGCCATAGGTGAACGTGGTTAACTATATAAGGTTGATTAAGTAACCCTCTCAGTGAATCATCATGAGAGAGCTTCGAGCCGACCTATGATACCGAAACGTGAGATTGGAAAGCGAATGTGAGTCGTAAAATAGTAAGCTCAACGTATTTCATTACGAACGAATTAGTGTTTACTTTTAATCAAAATGTCCCGCTATTTTGTTCAATCTAAACGATTAAATGATTTCTTAAGCTTTCGCCTGAAATATGTTTACTACAAGCAATTTGAGCTTTCGTTTAGTAGCACTTGCTACCAACATTAATGTTAGAAGACCATCACTTTTAATATCATTATTAGCAATTTCCAAACTGAGTAAAACCATGTTTGGAAAAGGCGTTATACATTATTCCCCTACAGGCGCTCAATCATAGGTCGAAAATATCCTCACTACGTCGTGGGTAAAATACTAGCCTCCTGACCAGTAAAAACTCACTTCCTGCTTGGAAAATACCTGTACCCTGTCTCTGGCATTTCCCTGAACTTCCTGCAATGCAGCCGTTTGAGCATCTGAGTACAGTAGTAATAGGGTGTTGTTAATGGATGAGATGAGTGCTGCTGTTTGGCTGAAAACACCTGGTATAAGAAGAAAAGTCCCATGATTGTTTTTGATTGACATCATGCCGCAGTCTAAGCCTATGCAAGTTTGTTTTAAGCCTCAATCTAACCGTGAGCCAACGCTATCCTGGTATAACTTACCCGTTGAAGTTAAACGTTTGCTGATTGCGGCGGCGAATAGCTGGGAAGACACGGCACAGTCTCAGGAGTGTATACAGCAAGCCCTGGCGATCGCCCATCAATCTCTGGATGTACTGGTCGCCGCCTACCGCTACTTTTTCTATAAACACGACAATGCGGCTGCCCTCCAAATTGCCACCCAGGTGCTTGAGCGAATCAGACAGTTGGAGAGGCTTCCAGAGCAGTGGGAGTTGCTGGCACCGATTCTGAGTGATCGTAAAGAGGAACCCACCATCCGGCTCTATCTCAATGCTTATGGGGCTTCTGGGCTGGTGCTGGCACGGATGGGTGCGATCGAAGAAGCAACCGTGATCACCACTCGCGTGAGCGAAATTGACGACGGACGAGAATTTGGAGCAGCTACAGTGTTGCAAATTCTGACTCACCCTGACGATGAGGAGGATTAATCACAGTGGTTGAGGTAGCCATGAAACATCGCGATCTATTAGTCACAGAGACAGGGCAGTGGCAGGTGTGTAAACCGGTGAGAGAATGGGATTTGCTCCGCACGCCCTACCGCTTTCATCGCTTTCTGACGGAAGTTGAAGATGTGCTGGAAGCCGCGATCGATGAGACCGATTGTTTACCGCAACTATGGTTACTGGTGCGACGGCTGATTACAAATTCCTACTGGATACAAACGCAATATACCCAACCTAGTCCCGATACGGGTTCTGGTGTGATCATGCTCTACGACGAAATTGGCTACCCGTTAACGGTACAAATTTCTACCTACTTACCGGGCACGCGATCGTCCATTCACAATCATGGAAATTGGGGCATTGTGGCGATCCTGAAGGGGGAAGAAAAAAATACCCTCTGGAAACGGCTCCCTAATCCAAAGTTTCCCGATTGGGTGGAGCCAACGGCTGAAGTGACCCTGTTACCAGGCGATATTATCAGCTTTACCCCTGATGCCATTCACTGTATAGAAGCGGTTGGCACTGAGCCAACTGTAGCCCTCAACCTGTACGGTGAAACTCACCATTCCAAACGCTTTGAGTTTGATCCGATCGCTCACACTGCGAAAAACTTTTAGATTGCTATTGAGTATTGGTTATGAAAGCTCAACTCTTGAAGCTTCTCCCAGCTTGTTTAACGATCTCAGTCACTGAGACAGCAAGTTGCCACGCTGGAAAAGCTGTGGCAGCAGAGTCTCTATTGAATCCACTATTTATCATTCACCCAAGATTTATCATTCATCCAACATCAGCCAGCCATGACTCAACAACAAACAGAACAACGCCAGAATCAATACCTGAAATTGATTGAAGCTTTGCTGGCTTGCCCGAATGGGCAGGAACCAGACATTCTCGATGCTCAACCCGATTTGATTGATGCAGGTTTGGTGCAAGCGCTTGTGAGGGTGGGCACAATGATGGCGCATCAAGAAAATCAAGACGGTGCTAAGTTTCTCTTCCATGTGGCTCGCGAGCTAGCCATTCAACTCAACCTGTATCCAGAAGCAACTGCTAAGGAGTAACGATGGAAACCCTCAATCGATCGACCGATGACGTTGGACAACTCGCGATCGCGTTTCTCATGGATGATCTGGAGATTCCAACCGAGGATCAAGAATGGTTTTCTGTGTTGAATGTGCGCCCCGTGGGGGAAACCTGGTGCGTCGTTGAAATTGGCGTAGAGGGATTACCCGATAAATGGGTGTTGCAAGTTTACGACACGGGTGAATGCGACCCCAGCTATACCTTTCGTTCTCCGGTGAATGCGTCAGAAGCCGATACCGGATTAGAGGATCTGCCAGAGGCGATCGCCCAAATTCTAGCCACCGAACGCAGCCAGCATTGATTACCTTCTTTTGCTGCTAGCTCCATAAAAACTGAGAGGAAACGCGCTTTCATCAACCAGACTCCAATGCATGGACTGTACAAGGAATGTCCGCATGACTACGGGGACAGGTCTGCAAATCCTGTTGTTTAGAAGCTGTTTGTAAATGTTAGTTAAGCAGTTTTTGGCTTCCTCGTTCGGCGGTTGTTTGTTAAGCGGCGGAGCATTAATCGAATCATAACCACATAAATCATGCCTTCATGATTTTCGGGTAAGGTTTCGTAGTCCCT